>NZ_JABFBB010000019.1:81318-89528 GCF_017168555.1 Micrococcus sp. KRD012 | reverse complement strand
AGCACGCCGCCGGTCGCGCCCGGCCCGTCGCACACGTCGGCGGCGAGGGCGACGGCGAAGGGCGCCTGCCCCTCGGGTGCCGGGATCTCCCGCAGCCGCACCTCGGTCCGTGGCCGCGCATCGCGCAGGTCCGCCAGGGCACGCCGGAACACCCCCGGCGGCACGGGCGCCTCGACCGCCCCGGGGGCGGCGGAGAGGCGACGGGGCCCGATCACGCTCATGCCCGTCAGCCTAGGCTGCGGGGCCCAGCGGGCCGCGGGGGCGCGCCGTGGACGCCACGGCGCTCCCGCACCGGATCAGCGCGCCCCGTCCGGGGCCGCCGCGTCGTCGGCGGGGGCCAGGCGCAGCGAGATCGAGTTGATGCAGTAGCGCAGGTCCGTGGGGGTGTCATAGCCCTCGCCCGCGAAGACGTGACCCATGTGGGAGCCGCACGCCGCGCACCGCACCTCGATCCGCTCCATGCCCAGGGTGGTGTCCTTCAGGTACTCCACCCGGTCCTCCGCGAGCGGTGCGAAGAACGAGGGCCAGCCGCAGTGCGCGTCGAACTTCTCGTCCGAGCGGAACAGCTCGGATCCGCACGCCCGGCACGCGTACACGCCCTTCACGTGCGAGTCCCAGTACTCGCCCGTGAAGGGCCGTTCCGTGCCGGCCCGGCGCAGCACCTGGAACTCCTCGGGCGTGAGCCGTCGGGCCCACTCCTCGTCCGTCAGGCGGGCGCCGCCCGGGGCGGCCAGGGTCTGCTCGGGAGCGGGGACGTCCCGCGCGGGGTCGGGGGTTCCCCGTGCCCCGCCTCGGCGGCCGCCCCCGCCGCCGCGGCCAGGTCGTCCTCGCTCAGACCGGCCAGGCGCTCGCGGTCCGTGACGAGCACGGCGCGGGCGGCGGTGTCCGCGACGAGGCGGCGCGTGTAGGCGGCCGAGAGGGACGCCAGCTCCGTGTTGATCCCGCGCAGCTCCTCGCGCGCGGCCTCGTCCAGGTCCGCCCCCGCCAGGGAGAGGCGCAGGCGCAGCGTCTCCAGCAGGCGGGCGTCCTCGCCCGTGAGGCCGCCGTCGTCGATCGAAGCGGCGCGCGCCGCCAGCCGCGGGTCCAGCAGGATCGCGTCCTCGTGGGCCGCGAGCTCGGGGGAGAGCTCCTCGGCCAGGGCCTGCCGCGCATCCGTGCCGTCCGAGCCGACGAGCGTGAAGAACATCGCGGCGGAGCGGCGCAGCAGCTGGCCGGACAGCTCGAGCGCACGGACGGTGTTCTCGAAGGTCGGCGCCGTGGCCGCCCCGAGGATCTGGTCGACCTCGGCGCGCTGGGCCGCCATCCCCGCGCGCACGGCCTCGGCCAGCTGCGCGTCGGAGACGGCGGAGAAGTCGGGCAGCCCGTAGGGCAGGTCGGAGGGGGTCGCCAGCGGGTGGTCGGCGGGCAGGACGGAGGGCGCGGAGGTGTGGGTCATGGGCGCGAGTGTAGTCAGCCGTGATCCGCGCCACCCCACCGGGCGTCGCTAGACTGGGCGGTCGAGCCAGCAGACGAGATCCAGACCTGAGGAGGCGTGATGGCAGGACATTCCAAGTGGGCGACCACCAAGCACAAGAAGGCCGTCATCGACGCGCGGCGCGCCAAGGCGTTCGCGAAGTACATCAAGAACATCGAGGTCGCGGCACGTGCCGGCGGACCCGACGTCGCCGGCAACCCCGCCCTCGACCTGGCCGTGTCCAAGGCCAAGAAGGCCTCGGTGCCCAACGACAACATCGACCGCGCCGTCAAGCGCGGCGCCGGCCTCACCGGCGAGGTCATCGACTACGCCGAGATCATGTACGAGGTCCGCGGCCCCCAGGGCTCGGCGCTGCTGGTCGAGTGCCTGACCGACAACAAGAACCGCGCCGCCGCGGACGTGCGCGCGGCCGTCACCCGCAACGGCGGCACCATGGCCGACTCCGGCTCCGTCTCCTTCCTCTTCGAGCGCAAGGGCCTCGTGCGCCTGCCCGCCGAGGGCAACACCGAGGACGGCCTGCTCGAGGCCGTGCTCGAGGGCGGCGCCGACGCCGAGGAGGTCGTCGTCTCCGGCGACTCCTTCGAGATCCTCTCGGACCCCTCCGACCTGCAGTCCGTGGCCAAGGCCCTCGACGAGGCGGGCGTGGAGTACGAGTCCGACGAGCTCGAGTTCGTCCCCACCATGAAGGTGGACCTGGACGCGTCGGGCGCCCGCACCTTCCTCAAGCTGGCCGATGCCCTCGAGGACCTCGACGACGTCCAGAACGTCTTCTCGAACGTGGACATCGCCCCCGAGGTCCTCGCCGAGCTCGACGAGGACTGATCGCGCTGAGCGCGCGCCGGCCCGCCGACGTCGTCCGGATCCTCGGGGTGGACCCGGGGCTCACCCGCTGCGGGATCGCCGTGGTGGACGTGGACGCGCGACGGCGGGCCGCGCTCGTCCACGTCGAGGTCACGGGCACCCCGCCCACCGCCCCCCTGGACCAGCGCCTCCTGCGCATCGACGAGGCCGTCTCCGCGGTCCTCGCCGCGCACCGGCCCGATCGCGCCGCCGTCGAGCGCATGTTCGCGAACACGAACACGCCGACCGTGCTGGGCACGGCCCAGGCCGCGGGCGTGGCGATCGCCGCGGCCGCGCGCGCCGGCGTCCCCGTGGGCCTGCACACCCCCTCCGAGGTCAAGGCCGCCGTCACCGGACACGGCGATGCGGGCAAGGAGCAGGTCACCACGATGGTCACCCGGATCCTCCGCCTCGACGCCCCGCCGCGCCCGGCCGACGCGGCCGACGCCCTCGCCTTGGCCATCGCCCACGGCTGGCGCGGCACCGCCCTCGGCGCGGCCGCCGGCCAGACCGGCCTCGACACCGCGGACCTCGCCTCCCGGGCGGGGCGCTCGCAGTTCGCCGCCAAGGCGCCCGCGCGCGCCCGCCCGCGGGGCCAGCTCACCGCCGCGCAGCGGGCCTGGCTCGACGCCGAGCGCTCGGCGGGCGGCGGGCGACGCCGGTAGGCCGCTGCCGGGCCGGCGTTCGATGATATGTTCGAATCCGCGCCGACCGGCGTCCGTCCGTCCCGACAGGAGGGCCCCTCATGATCGCCTCGCTCAGCGGCACCGTCGAGCACGTGGCCCTCGACCGGGCGGTCATCGCCGTCGGCGGCCTGGGTGTGCAGTTCTCCGCCACCCCGCAGACGCTGGCCACCCTGCACGAGGGCCGGCCGGGGGCGGTGCAGACCCACCTCGTGGTCAAGGAGGACGCCCTGACCCTCTACGGCTTCGCGGACCGCGACGAGCGCGAGGTGTTCGAGGTGCTCATCACGGCCAACGGCGTGGGTCCCCGCCTCGCCCTGGCGATCCTCTCCGTCCACCACCCCGAGACCGTGCGCCGGGCGGTCACCGAGGAGGACGAGAAGACCCTCACCCGCGTGCCCGGCATCGGGCCGAAGATGGCGCGCAAGATCATCGTCGAGCTCTCCGGCCGCCTCGCGCCCACCGGGGAGCCGGTGCCCGAGGCGGAGGCCGAGGCGAGCGCCGAGCCGACCGTCGAGGCGCTCTGGCACGCCGACGTCGTGCAGGCGATGGCCGGCCTGGGCTGGTCCGAGAAGGAGGCGCTCAAGGCCGTCGAGGCCACCGTGGCGGCCCGCCCGGAGCTGGACGAGGGCCGCGACGTCGCCGCGCTGCTGCGTGCCACCCTGCGCGACGTCGGCATGGCCGGCTCTGTGCGAGGCGGGCGATGAGCGCGGAGTCCTCGCCGCTGTCCGCGGCGGCCGTCGACCCGGAGGAGCGTCGGCTCGAGGCCGCGCTGCGCCCCAAGCACCTGGACGAGTTCGTGGGCCAGATGCGCGTGCGCGAGCAGCTGGACCTCATGCTCGCCTCCGCCCGGCTGCGCGACCGCGCCGCGGACCACGTCCTGCTCTCCGGTCCGCCCGGGCTCGGCAAGACCACGCTGGCGATGATCGTGGCCGCGGAGATGAACGCCCCCCTGCGGCTGTCCTCCGGCCCCGCGATCCAGCATGCGGGCGACCTCGCGGCCATCCTGTCCTCGCTCACCGAGGGCGAGGTGCTCTTCCTCGACGAGATCCACCGGATGTCCCGCCCGGCCGAGGAGATGCTCTACATGGCCATGGAGGACTTCCGGGTGGACATCGTGGTGGGCAAGGGCGCCGGCGCCACCTCGATCCCGCTCGAGCTGCCGCCCTTCACGCTCGTCGGCGCCACCACGCGGGCCGGCCTCCTGCCGGGGCCGCTGCGCGACCGCTTCGGCTTCACGGGCCATCTGGACTTCTACACCGAGGTGGAGCTCGAGCGCGTCCTGCGCCGCTCCGCCCTGCTGCTGGACATGCGGCTGGCCACGGAGGGGTACCGGCAGATCGCCCGGCGCTCGCGCGGCACCCCGCGCATCGCCAACCGCTTGCTGCGCCGCGTGCGGGACTGGGCGCTCGTGAAGGGGCTGGCCGAGGTCGGCGCGCACGACGCCGCCGCCGCCCTGGACATGTACGAGGTCGACGGGCGCGGCCTGGACCGGCTCGACCGGTCCGTGCTCACGGCCCTGTGCACCACGTTCGGCGGCGGGCCCGTGGGGCTCAGCACGCTGGCCACCGCCGTGGGGGAGGAGGCCGAGACCGTGGAGACCGTGGCCGAGCCCTTCCTCATCCGCGAGGGCATGGTGGCGCGGACCCCCCGTGGCCGCGTCGCGCTGCCGGGGGCCTGGGAGCACCTGGGCCTCGCCGCTCCGGAGGCCACGCCGGGGCCGTGACGCCCAGGGCGGGCCCCTACACTGGACAGGCCCGCCCACCCCGAGCATCAGGAGTCCCCCATGCCCGTCGCCACCGCCGCGACCCTGCCCGTGATCGCCCAGCAGGCCCAGGGGGGTGGCGGCAGCCTGCTCATGCTCATCGCCTTCGCCCTGCTCGCGGTGATGCTCTTCCTCTCCTTCCGCAAGGGCAAGAAGATGCAGCAGCAGCAGGCGCAGATGCGCAGCACCCTCGCCCCAGGCGTCGAGGTCATGACGGGCGCCGGCATCTTCGGCACCGTCGTGGCCGTGGACACCGAGGGCCAGCGGGTGACGCTGGAGACCGCCCCGGGCACCCGCATGGACGTGCACCTGCAGGGCGTCACCACCGTCGTGGAGCCGGAGACGGCCGCCGCGCCCACCACGGACCCGTCGCGTCTGGATGACGCCCCCGGCACCGAGTACCGCGCCGACGACGCCGACGACCCGCGTCCGCGCCGCGACGACCTGGCCTGAGGCCCACCCACCCCTGCACACGCGGCCCCGCCTGGCGGGGCCGCTCGAATGTGACGGAAGCACCTGAGCAATGGCGAAGAGAACACCCACCGGCTCCGCCGGGCGCACCCTGGCCTGGCTGGCCGCCCTCCTCGTGGTCCTGGCCGCGATCCTCGGCGGGGGCGTGGCCTCCGGCGCGGCCTCCTGGGCTCCCAAGCTCGCCCTCGACCTCGAGGGCGGCACGCAGATGGTGCTGGCCCCCCAGACCTCGACGGGCGAGTCCGTCACCCCCGAGCAGCTGGACCAGGCCGTGGAGATCATCCGCCAGCGTGTGGACGGCTCCGGCGTGGCCGAGGCGGAGGTCGCCACGCAGGGCTCCCAGAACGTGGTCGTCTCCCTGCCCGGGGTCCCGGACGAGGAGACCCGCCGCCTGATCCAGGCGTCCGCGGACATGCAGTTCCGCCCCGTGCTGCAGTCCGGCCCGGGGGAGGCCACCCCCGAGGACCAGCGCCTGCCAGAAGACCAGCTGCCGAAGCCCGACGGGGAGCCGGCGGACGCCTACGACCCGAACTGGGTCACCCCGGCCCTGCTGGCCGAGTTCCAGGCCACGGACTGCACCGCCCCGCGGGACCCGGCCGCGCCCCCGCCGCCGTCCGACCGGGCGATCGTCGCCTGCCAGCCCTCCGAGGAGCTCGCCGACGGCGCCGTCACGCCGGCCCAGAAGTACATCCTGGGCCCCGTGGTCATCCCGGGCACCCAGATCAAGGGCGCGTCCAACGGCATGGCCCAGGCCCAGGGCGGCGTCTCCACCAACCAGTGGGTCGTCAACATCGAGTTCGACGAGGAGGGCACCAAGGCCTTCACGGAGGTCACCCAGAAGCTCACCCCGTACCCCGAGGGCGACCCGCGCAAGCAGTTCGCGATCCTGCTGGACGGGGACGTGATCTCCGCGCCGCAGTCCAACGTGGTCATCACCAACGGCAGCGCGCAGATCAGCGGCCCCACCCTGAACGAGCAGACGACGGCGCAGTTGGCCGAGCAGCTCAACTACGGCTCCCTGCCGATCTCCTTCTCGATCGAGTCCGAGCAGCAGATCTCCGCCACGCTCGGCCGGGACCAGCTCTTCTGGGGCCTGATCGCCGGCCTGATCGGCCTCGGCCTCGTGGCCGTGTACCAGTTCTTCCAGTATCGGGCCCTGGGCCTGCTGACCTTCGCCTCGATCATCGTGGCGGGCGTGCTGACGTGGCTGACCATCGCGATCCTGGGCTGGACGGACAACTACCGCCTGTCCCTCGCGGGCATCGCCGGGCTCATCGTGGCGATCGGTCTGACGGCGGACTCGTTCATCGTCTACTTCGAACGCATCAAGGACGAGCTGCGCGCGGGCCACACCGTGCCCGTCGCCGTGCACGAGGGCTGGAAGCGCGCCCGGCGGACGATCACCGCGTCCAAGGCCGTGAACCTGCTGGCCGCCGTCGTGCTGTACTTCGTGGCCGTCGGCAACGTGCGCGGCTTCGCGTTCACCCTCGGCCTCACCGCGATCGCCGACCTGATCGTGGTGTTCATGTTCACCCACCCGCTCATGGTGCTGTTGGCCCAGACCCGCTTCGTGGGCGAGGGACACCCGATGTCCGGACTGGACCCGTCGCTGCTGGGCGGGCCGTCCCTGTATCAGGGCGCCGGCCGCTTCCGCGAGCCCGCCCACGCCCCCCGCACCGGGCTCCCGGCGGAGGACTCCGACGAGCCGGCTGACGCGGCGGCCGCCGACGCCCCGCGCCCGCTCGTCGCGACGGGCGCCCCCCGCGCGGGCTCGTCCGCCCGGGGGGGCGGCCGCCGCTCGCGCACCGCGCCGCCCATGACGATCGCCGAGCGACGCCGCGCCGAGCGACGCCGCCAGGAGGAGGACCAGTGAACCGCTTCGCCGACTGGGGCAACGCCCTCTACTCGGGCCGCATCTCCTACCCGTTCATCCAGCGCTGGCGGCGGTGGTTCGCCCTCGCCGCCCTGCTGCTCGTCCTCGCCGGCGGCCTGACCGCCCTCCGCGGTGGCTTCAACCTCGGCATCGAGTTCCGGGGCGGCTCCGAGTTCACCGTCTCGCAGACGGCCTCCACCGACGTGGCCGCGGGCGAGCGCGCCGTGACCGACGTGCTGGCCGACGGCCACGCCACCGTCACGAACGTCGCCCCGGGCACCGTGCGCGTCCAGACCGAGCAGCTCGACGACGCCCAGACCCGAGCCGTGGCCGCGAACCTGCAGGAGGCCTACGGCGTCGGCCAGGACCAGGTGACCTCGACCTTCGTGGGGCCGACCTGGGGCGCCGCGGTGTCGCAGCAGGCCCTGATCGGCCTGGTGATCTTCGTGGTGCTCGTGACCCTGTTCATGGCCGTGTACTTCCGCACCTGGAAGATGTCCCTGGCCGCCGTGCTCGGCATGCTCTACGTGGTCGCGCTGACCGCCGGCATCTACGGCGCCACCGGCTTCGAGATCACGCCGTCGGCCATCATCGGCTTCCTCACGATCCTGTCGTACGCGCTCTACGACACCGTGGTGGTCTTCGACAAGATCCGCGAGAACACGATCGGGGCCGAGGAGGACCCGGAGCGCTCCTTCGTCGAGAACGTGAACCTCGCGGTGAACCAGACGCTCGTCCGGTCCATCACGACCTCCGTCGTCGGCATCCTGCCGGTCGGCTCGATCCTGTTCATCGGCGCGGGGCTGCTCGGTGCCGGCACGCTGCGGGACATCGCGCTCGCGCTGTTCGTGGGCATCATCGTGGGCACCCTGTCCACCCTGTTCCTCCAGGCGCCGCTGTACGCCCTGCTGCGCCGCAACGACCCGGACGTGCGCGACCACGACGCCCGGGCCGCGGCCCGCGCCGCCCGGGAGCGTGCCTCAGAGGCGGTCACCGATCCCGACGTCGCCCCCTGGGACGACGGCGCGCGACTCTGACGGAGCCGCTGCGGCCCCGGTGGTCTTCCTGGGGCGGGGTGGGACGGGCGCGGGTAGACTCGCCGAT
>NZ_JABFBB010000019.1:19835-81218 GCF_017168555.1 Micrococcus sp. KRD012 | reverse complement strand
CGGCTGCGGGGCCGGCCCGTCCCGCCCCGGTCCGGCCCCGCAGCCGGATCGCACGCCTGACCGGCCGGCACGCCACCGAGTACTCGCCCCTGCTCGAGCCGCTGATGCGCACCGTGCGGCAGCGAGCCACCAAGACCGAGCTGGCCGAGATCGTCCGCGCCTTCGAGGTCGCCCGCGCGGCACACGAGGGGCAGATGCGGCGCTCCGGGGACCCGTACATCACCCACCCCGTCGCGGTCGCCACGATCCTCGCCGAGATCGGCGTGACGGGCCCGACGCTCCTGGCGGCCCTGCTGCACGACACCGTCGAGGACACGGACTACTCCCTGGAGCGCCTCCGCGCCGACTTCGGCTCCGAGGTCGCCCTCCTCGTGGACGGCGTGACCAAGCTGGACAAGGTGACCTACGGCGCCGCGGCGCAGGCCGAGACCGTGCGCAAGATGGTCATCGCGATGGCCCAGGACGTGAACGTCCTGCTCATCAAGCTCGCCGACCGGCTGCACAACGCGCGGACGTGGCGGTACGTCTCCCCGGAGTCCAGCGCCCGCAAGGCCCAGGAGACCTTGGACATCTACGCCCCGCTGGCCCACCGGCTCGGCATGAACACCGTCAAGTGGGAGCTCGAGGACCTCTCCTTCGCCGCCCTCAAGCCCAAGATGTACGCGGAGATCGTGCGCCTCGTGGGGGAGCGCAACCCGGAGCGGGAGAAGCACATCGCGGCGCTGCGCACCGTGATCGAGGAGCACCTGCGCGAGCACCGGATCCGGGCGACCGTCACCGGACGGCCGAAGCACTACTACTCGATCTACCAGAAGATGGTGACGCGCGGGAAGGACTTCGACGACATCCACGACCTCACGGGCATCCGGGTGCTCGTGGACTCCGTGCGTGACTGCTACGCCGTGCTCGGCGTCATCCACGCGCGCTGGAACCCGGTCCCGGGCCGGTTCAAGGACTACATCGCGGTCCCGAAGCTCAACATGTACCGCTCCCTGCACACCACGGTGATGGTGCCGGGCGGCAAGCCGGTGGAGATCCAGATCCGCACGCAGGAGATGCACCGCCAGGCCGAGTACGGCGTCGCCGCGCACTGGCGGTACAAGGCCCAGGTCGCCGGCCAGGCGCCGGTGCAGGCCACGCCGGCCTGGCTGCGCTCGGTGATGGACTGGCAGGCGGACACCCGGGACCCGGACGAGTTCCTCGCCTCGCTGCGCACCCAGATCGGGGCGGACGAGGTGTACGTCTTCACGCCGAAGGGGGAGATCCGCACCCTGCCGGCCGGCTCCACGCCCGTGGACTTCGCCTACGCCATCCACACCGACGTCGGCCACCGCACCATCGGCGCCCGGGTCAACGACAAGCTCGTCCCGCTGTCCACGCCGCTCAGCCACGGCGACACCGTGGAGGTCTTCACCTCGCGCGCCGAGGACGCGGGGCCGAGCCGGGATTGGCTGGGCTTCGTGGTCTCGCCGCGGGCCCGGTCCAAGATCCGTCACCACTTCGCCACGCAGCGCCGCGACGAGCAGGCCGACCGGGGACGCGAGTCGCTGACCCGTCAGCTGCGCAAGGCCGGCATGGCCGTGCAGCAGGTGCTCGGCGGCGAGGAGCTGGTGCAGGTGGCCACGGATCTCGGCTACGCGGACCTCGACGGGCTGTTCGTGGCCCTCGGCGACGGCCACGTGTCCGCCCAGTCCGTGCAGGAACGCGTCGCGGAGCGCCTCGCTCCGCCGACGTCGACGCAGGCCGAGCCGGAGGGCGAGCTGACCGTCGGCGAGGTGGACCTGCAGGAGCTGGTCCCGGCCCAGTCGCGGCGCGCCCCCGCGCGGGCCACCAACGACGCCGGCGTGCTCGTGGACGGCGACGGCGGCGTCATGGCCAAGCTGGCACGGTGCTGCAACCCGGTGCCGCCGGACGCCATCGACGGGTTCGTCACCCGCGGCTCCGGGGTCTCCGTGCACCGGGTCGACTGTCCCAACCTGGCGACCCTGCTCGCGCAGGAGCCGGAGCGCCGCACCCCGGTCAGCTGGGCGCCGTCGCGGGACACCGTCTACCTGGTGGAGATCCAGATCGAGGCGCTGGACCGCAAGTCGCTGCTCTCCGACGTCACCCGGGTCCTCTCCGAGAACCACGTGAACATCCTCTCGGCCTCCGTGAACACCACCCGCGACCGCGTGGCGATGAGCCGGTTCGTCTTCGAGATGGGCGACCCCCGGTTCCTCGGCCACGTGATCGACGCGGTGCGCCGCATCGACGGCGTCTTCGACGTGCACCGCACCTGAGCCTCCCGGCCTCAGTCGGGGACGTCCAGCGCCGCCAGCAGCGCGCCCAGCCGGCGCCGGGCCGCCACGACGCCGGCACGGCGGGTCCGGCGGGCCAGCCGCTCCCGCAGCCCGGCGGCGCCGTGGGCGCCGATCACGGCGGCCGCGCGCCGCGCCGCATCCGGGTCGGCGCTGAGCAGCAGGTCTTCGACTGTCCGGGCGGGCGTCGTGACCCGCACGGGGCCGAAGCGGAGCACGTCGTGCTCGGCGGGGGCGACGCCCGTGGCATCGGCCGCGACGTCCGACTGCGTGAGCGTCCAGGGCAGCAGGCCCCCGCCGGCGGGGCGCCGGTGGAAGTGCGGCACGGCCGCGTGCAGCCGCCCGGGCGCCGCGCCGCCGGCCAGGATCCAGGCCGCCGACGGGCCGATCGCGGTCCAGCCGGCGGCCAGGAGCGGGCCGCCGAGGGTCCACAGGGCAGCGGCCCGGACCGCGGGATCGTCCGCGGCGTCCGGCCGCGCCCACACCCCGGGCAGCAGCGGCCGCACGGCGCCCCGCGCGCCGAGCGCCTGCAGCTCCGGCTCCGTGAAGGGGTCGCCCGCCAGCACGAGTGCCCCGGTCGGGGCGGTCTCCTCGATCGTCACGGTCGTCATGCCCGGATCCTGCCAGAGACGGGGACGCCCCCGCGGCCGCCTGTGGACAGGCGGGCCGCGGGGGCGTGCTCGAGACGGGTGGGGCTCAGCGGAGCTCGGAGGCCGAGGCCTCGAGGGCCTGCTTCCACTGCAGGCGCGCGTCGAGCGCCTCCTGGGCCTTCTTGACGGCGCGCTGGTCGCCCCGGGCCTGGGCCCGGGCGAGATCCGCCTCGAGCCCCGCGATGGTCTCCTCGAGCTGCGTGAGGGCGGAGTTCGTGCGGGCCTTGGTCTCCGGGTCGGTGCGGCGCCAGTGCTCGTTCTCCGCCTGCTTGAGGGCGTCCTCGAGCTTGCGGAAGCCCTCCTCCATCCGGCGGACGTCCCCGCGGGGCACGCGGCCGGCATCCTCCCACCGCCCGCGCAGCTCGTTGAGCGCGCGCCGTCCGGCCTTGACGTCCGTGAACGGGAGCAGCTTCTGGCCGTCGGCGAGGATCTGCTCCTTCACCTTCAGGTTGGCCCCGTACTCGCGGTCGATCTCCTGGTTCGCGGCCTTGCGGGCGGCGAAGAAGACGTCCTGGGCGGCGCGGAAGCGGGCCCAGAGGGCGTCGTCCTCCTTGCGGGAGGCCCGGGGGGCGCGCTTCCACTCGTCCATCAGGTCGCGGTACTTGCCGGCGGTCACGCCCCAGTCGGTGGAGGTGGACAGCTCCTCGGCACGGGCGATGAGACGCTCCTTGACCTGCTTGGCCTCGGCCGAGGCGGCGTCCAGCCGGGAGAAGTGGGCGCGGCGGGTCTTGTCGAACGCGGTGCGGGCGCCGCGGAAGCGCTTCCACAGGTCGTCCTCGACCGACTTGGCCAGACGCGGACCGGCCTTCTGGGCGGCCTTCCACTCCTCGAACAGCTCCGTCATGCGCTTGGACGCGGTCTTCCAGGGCATCCGCTCGGCCGGGGTCTGGGCGAAGGTCTCGGCCTCGGCGACGATGGCCTCGCGGGTGGCCAGCTGCTCGGCCTGGGCGGCCTGCCGGGCCTCCTGTTCCGCGGCGCGGTAGTCGCCCAGGAGGGTCTCCAGGGCCGCCAGGCGGGTGCGGAGGGCGTCCATGTCGCCGACCATGTGGCGCTCGTTCACCGCGGTCGTCATCTGACCCAGCGCCCGGCCCAGCTCACCCGAGGGGGCGCCGGCGGCGATGCGCTGCTCGAACAGGGCCATCTGGGCGCGCACGTCGTCGTACTTGCGCACGAAGTACGCCAGCGCGTCCTCGGTGCTCGCGTCCGGCACCTGGCCGACCGCGTGCTCCTCCTGCCCGTCCAGCAGCGTGACGTGGCCGTCCTCGCTCACCCGGGCGAACCTGGCGGCCTCCTCCACCGGGGTGGGCGGCACGGTCGGGGCCGGCTGGGAGGAATCACCGTGCGCCGGGGCGTCGGGGACGATCTCGGGGACGGGCCGGGCCTCGGCGGGCACGGTCGTATCGGCGGCCTCGGCCGACGCGGGGGTGGACTCGGTGGCGGGGGACTGCTGGTCGTCGGGCTGCATGTGATTGGTCACCGCTGGAACTCTCCCTGACTGCGCCGGCACGCAGTCGTCGAGGGATGCGGCCGGTCGGGATGGACACGAACAGGGCCAGCGTACCGGGCCGGACAGCGCCCGCGCCTAGAATGGGCCGGTGCGCCGGCGGGGGACCGTCGCGCGTCCCCGCCGTCGTCGTCTCGAAGGATCGCCATGTCCCGCAAGGCCTCCCTGTCCGGTTTCCACGAGTGGCTGCCCGCCGAGCGGCTCGTGGAGCAGCACGTGCTCGACACGCTGCGGCGGACCTTCGAGCTGCACGGGTTCGCCGGCATCGAGACCCGTGCCGTGGAGACCCTGGGCCAGCTGCTGCGCAAGGGCGAGGTGGACAAGGAGGTCTACGCGGTCTCGCGCCTGGCCGAGGACGAGGAGGTCGCCGCGGGCCTGCGCGATCCCAAGGACCCGGCCGACCCCAAGCGCCTGGCCCTGCACTTCGACCTCACCGTGCCGTTCGCCCGCTACGTCGTGGAGAACGCCGGCCACCTCGCCTTCCCCTTCCGTCGCTACCAGATGCAGAAGGTCTGGCGCGGGGAGCGCCCTCAGGAGGGCCGCGCCCGCGAGTTCACCCAGGCGGACATCGACGTCGTCGGCGACGGCGCCCTCTCGCCCCGGTACGACGCCGACGTCGCACTGGTGATGGCCGAGGCGCTCGGCGCCCTGCCGATCGGCGACTTCCTCATCCGCGTGAACAACCGCAAGCTCGCCGAGGGCTTCTACCGGGGCATCGGCCTGGAGGACACCGCCGGCGTGCTGCGCAGCATCGACAAGCTGGAGAAGGTCGGCCCGGAGGAGGTCGCGCGGCTGCTCCAGGAGGAGGTCGGCGCGAGCCCCGAGCAGGCTGCGCAGGCGCTGGCCCTGGCGGACATCCGCACGTCGGACACCTCGTTCGTCGAGCGGGTCCGCGCCCTGGGGGTGACCCACGAGCTGCTCGAGGAGGGGCTGACCGAGCTGGCCGACGTCGTCGCCACCCTGCACCGCCGCGCCCCCGGGCGCGCCGTGGCGGACCTGTCCATCGCGCGCGGCCTGGACTACTACACGGGCACCGTCTACGAGACCGTCCTGGTGGGCCACGAGCAGCTCGGCTCGATCTGCTCGGGCGGCCGCTACGACGCGCTCGCGTCCAAGGGGAACCGCGTGTTCCCCGGTGTCGGACTGTCCATCGGCGTGACGCGGCTGGTGATGCGCATGCTGTCCCAGCAGATGGCCGTGGCCTCCCGCTCCGTGCCGACCGCGGTGTACGTGGCGCTGACGGCGGACGAGGACTGGTCCGAGGCCCAGGACGTCGCGGCCCTGCTGCGGGAGCGCGGCATCCCCGCGGAGGTCGCGGTGTCCGCGGAGAAGTTCGGCAAGCAGATCAAGTATGCGGACCGCCGCGGCATCCCGTTCGTCTGGTTCATGGGTCGGGACGACGCCGGCGCGCGGGTCCACGAGGTGAAGGACATCCGCTCCGGCGAGCAGCACGCCGCGGACCCGGCCGACTGGACCCCGCCGGCCGAGGACCTGCTGCCGCAGGTCGCCCGCGCGCAGGACTGAGCGGACGCGGCCGCTATGCCGGCCCCGGTGTGCGGCGGCGGTGGGTGTCTGCGCGTCGGGTCACCGGCCCCGGCGCCCGGCCCGCACGAACGCGCGCCCGCCCACCCCGATCAGGAACACGCCCGCCATCGCGGCCACGGACATCGGCGGCAGGCTGAGGGCGAGCAGCAGGCACAGGGCCAGGCCCAGGACGTTGACGGCGCGGGGCACGCGCAGCGGGCGCAGCGGGCGCGGCCGGGCCGGGCGGCGGCCGTCGTCGTCCCCGCGCAGGGTCAGGGCGGACAGGTTCGCCACCGCGTAGTAGACGAGCACGCCGAACGAGCTGAAGCCCACCACGGTGAGGATGTCCGTGGTGAGCAGGAGCAGGATCACGGCCGCGGCCAACGTCAGCTGAGCCGTCCACGGCGTGCCGGTCCCCGCATGGACCCGTGCCAGGGGGCGGGGCAGGTCGGACTCGCGGGCCATGGCCAGGGCGGTGCGGGAGATGCCCGTCAGCAGGTTGAGCATGGCCCCGGCCGCGGCGAGGGCGGCGCCGGCCACCGCCACCCAGCCCCAGCCGGAGCCCAGGGCGGTCTCGAGCAGGTCGCGCACGGGCGCCGGGGACCGGGCCAGCCCGGAGGTCCCGAGGCCCGAGATCAGCGCCGTGGCGAGCAGCAGGTACAGCGCCACGGTCACGGCGAGGGCGATCAGGATGGCGCGCGGGATCGTGCGTGCGGGGTCGATGACCTCCTCACCCATGGTGGCCACGCGCGCGTAGCCGGCGAACGCGAAGAACAGGACGCCCGCGCCCATGAGCACGCCCTGCACGGGGGAGTCGACGCCGAGCGCCGCGGCCGAGCCCCCGGGGGCCTCGCGCGCCAGGCCTGCGCCGATGGCCAACACGAGCACGGCGAGCACGGGCACGAGGATCGCCAACGTCGCCTGCGCGGTCCGCGTCACGCCCGCCATCGCCACCCCGGTGAGCACGACGACGGCGGCCACGCCCGTCCACCGGGCCGCGGCGTCGTCGTCGGGGAAGAGGTACAGGCCGAGGGTGGCCGCCATCGCGGCCACCGACGCGGTCTTGCCCGTGACGAAGCCCCAGCCGGCGACGAAGCCGGCCCACGGGTGCAGCTGCCGCCGGCCGTAGACGTAGGCGCCGCCGGACTCGGGGTGGACGGTGGCCAGCTGCGCCGTGGACAGGGCGTTGCACAGGGCCGCGACGGCCGCGACCGCCAGGGCCCCGTACAGCAGGCCGGGGTGGCCGCCGGTGAGCGCGGCCGCCAGGCCGATCGCGGTGAACACGCCCGCGCCGATCATCGAGCCGAGGCCGATCGCGACGGCGTGGAGCAGGGTCAGGCGGCGCTGCAGGGCGGCGGTCATGACGGGGTCCTCCTGGGCTGGGGCAGTGTGGACGGGGCACTAGACTGACGGGAACGGCGCGCGCCCGCCCCGCAGGCGTATCACACGGCGTCGACCATCACATGAACCCCGCACATCGTCCGGCGACCGGACGGAGAGGATCCTCGTGCTGCGCACCCACTCCCTCGGCGAGCTCAACGCCTCGCTCATCGGCCAGACCGTCACCGTCACCGGCTGGGTGGCGCGGCGGCGCGACCACGGCGGCGTGGCCTTCGTGGACCTGCGCGACGCCTCGGGCTTCGCCCAGGTCGTGGTGCGGGAGGAGGCGGACTTCGACCCGCTGCGCAACGAGTGGGTCCTGCAGGTCACCGGCACGGTCGAGCGCCGCCCCGAGGGCAACGAGAACCCGAACCTGCCCTCCGGCGAGATCGAGCTGATCGCGGAGACCGTGACGGTGCTCAACACCGCCGCCGCGCTGCCGTTCCAGGTGGACGAGCACGTGGAGGTCGGCGAGGAGGCCCGGCTGCGCCACCGCTACCTGGACCTGCGCCGCCCGCAGCCCTCGCGCATCATGCGCCTGCGCTCCGAGGTCAACCGGACGGCGCGCGAGCTCCTGCACGGCGAGGGCTTCGTGGAGGTCGAGACCCCGACCCTCACGCGCTCGACGCCGGAGGGCGCCCGCGACTTCCTCGTCCCGGCCCGCCTGGCTCCCGGCTCCTGGTACGCCCTGCCGCAGTCGCCGCAGCTGTTCAAGCAGCTGCTGCAGGTGGGCGGGATCGAGAAGTACTACCAGATCGCCCGCTGCTACCGGGACGAGGACTTCCGCGCGGACCGACAGCCCGAGTTCACCCAGCTGGACATCGAGGCCTCCTTCGTGGAGCAGGACGACGTGATCGCCCTCGGCGAGAAGATCGTCAAGGCCCTGTGGGCCCTCGTCGGGGTGGACGTGCCGACGCCGATCCGCCGGATGACCTACGCCGAGGCGATGGAGAAGTACGGCTCGGACAAGCCGGACCTGCGCTTCGGCCTCGAGCTGACGGACCTGACCGAATACTTCAAGCACACCCCGTTCCGCGTGTTCCAGAACGAGTACGTGGGCGCCGTCGTGATGCCGGGCGGCGCCTCCCAGGCCCGCCGCACCCTCGACGCGTGGCAGGAGTGGGCCAAGCAGCGCGGCGCCAAGGGCCTGGCCTACGTGCTCATCCAGGAGGACGGCGAGCTGACCGGCCCGGTGTCCAAGAACATCTCCGAGGAGGAGAAGGCCGGGCTGGCCGCCGCCGTGGGCGCGAACCCGGGCGACTGCGTGTTCTTCGCCGCCGGGAAGCCGAAGGAGTCCCGCGCGCTGCTGGGTGCGGCCCGCGTGGAGATCGGCCGTCGCTGCGGGCTGTTCACCGATGCCGGTGACGGCGTGGCCGCGAAGGACGCCGACTGGGCGTTCGTGTGGGTCGTGGACGCGCCGATGTTCGAGCCGGCGGCCGACGCCGTGGCCTCGGGCGACGTCGCCGTGGGTGCGGGCGCCTGGACCGCCGTGCACCACGCGTTCACCTCGCCCAAGCCGGAGTTCGCGGACACCTTCGACACCGACCCGGGCGCGGCCCTGGCGTATGCGTACGACATCGTGTGCAACGGCAACGAGATCGGCGGCGGTTCCATCCGCATCCACCGTCAGGACGTGCAGGAGCGCGTGTTCGAGGTCATGGGCTTGTCCCCGGAGGAGGCGAACGAGAAGTTCGGCTTCCTGCTCGAGGGCTTCAAGTACGGCGCCCCGCCGCACGGCGGCATCGCGTTCGGCTGGGACCGCGTGGTCGCCCTGCTGGCCGGCACCGACTCGATCCGCGAGGTCATCGCGTTCCCGAAGACCGGCGGCGGCTTCGACCCGCTGACGGCCGCACCGGCGCCCATCACCGCCCAGCAGCGCAAGGAGGCCGGCGTCGACGCGCAGCCGGAGCCGAAGCAGGCCGAGGCCGAGCCGGAGGCCTGATCCGGGTCCGCGGCGGGCCCGCCTCAGCCGCGCCGCGGACCGGCCAGCTCGTCCGAGTCCACGATCAGCGTGAACGGCCCGGAGTTGGTGAGGGAGACGTCCATCTTCGCGCCGAACACCCCGCGCTCCACGCGCACGCCGGCGGCCTCGAGCTCGGCCGTGAACCGCTCGTAGAGCGGCTCGGCCTGGTTGCCCTTCGCCGCGCGCGTCCAGGACGGCCGCCGGCCCTTCCGCACGTCGCCGTACAGCGTGAACTGGCTGACGACGAGCGCCGGGGCACCGGCGTCGGTGAGGGACCGCTCGCCGTCGAGCATGCGGAGCCCGGCCACCTTGCGGGCCACCTGGACGGCCTCGGCCTCGGTGTCGTCGACGGTCACGCCGAGCAGGATCACCAGCCCCTCGCCCTCGAAGGAGCCGACGACTTTGCCGTCGACGGTCACGGACGCGGAACGGGCGCGTTGCAGAACGGCTCTCATGCAGCCATTCTGCAACGCGCCCGGAACCGGTCCGCGTCAGCGGATCACTGACGACGGGTCGGATTCACCTCGTACACGGTGGTCGAGCCGGAGACCTCGTTGGCGACGATCAGCAGGGCGGTGCCGGAGGGGGACTCGTCGGCCGGCACGAAGGTCAGGCCCTCGGCGCCCATGTCACCCAGGCCGGCCGTGGCGTCGTCGCCCGCGGCATCCCAGTCACGGTCGTTGACGTAGTCCACGTAGGTGGCGTTCCGCGGGTCGGTGATGTCGAAGACCACCACGCCGCCGATGCGCTCGAGGCCCACGAACGCGTAGGTGCGGCCCTGGATCGTGCCCACCACTACGGACTCGGGCTCGGGGCCCTTGTCATCCGAACGGGAGTCCCCGGACGGGGTCTCGTCGTTGTTCGCGTTGAACGCGTGCTCCGGCAGCTCGCCGGCGGCCACGAGCCGGGCGATCTGCTCCTCGATCATGCCGGCGGAGTCGAACAGGCGGGTGCCGTCCGCGGTGTAGATGGAGAAGGACCGGCCGCCCAGTGTGGTCAGGGAGGAGTGGCACTCGCGCTCAGAGTCGTAGCCGAGGTCGGTGAGCACCTTCAGGCGGCCCAGGGCATCCTTCTTCTGCAGGGCCTTGGCCCCCGGGAACTCGGCGGCGCACAGGTCCAGGTCGCTGACGCGCTCGGAGTCGTTGAAGTCGCCCCACTCCCGCCCGTCACCCTCGTTGGCGGTGACGACCAGGTTCTGACCGCGCCAGCGGTACGTGTCGATGCCGTCGGGCATGGGCAGGCCGTCGACCGGCCAGTGGCCCAGCTCGATGCCGCCGTCCTTGTCCGAGGCGTCCAGCACGCCCTCGGTGGACCAATCGGTGGGCGTCAGCGCCCAGAGGTCCTCCAGCGTGGCGGACTTCAGGTCCACGACGGCGACGGCGTTGGCCTCCTGCACGGACACGTAGGCGGTGCGTCCGGTCGGGTCGACGGTGACGTACTCCGGCTCGAGGTTGCGAGCCACCCGACCGGCGGGCTCGTGACCGGCGGGCACCGCCATATCGGGGCCGGAGACGCGCACGCCGGCGGGCAGGGCGGTGCCGGCGTCGTAGGCACGGAAGTCCACGGTGCGCACCGCGTCCTGGGTCAGGCGGGAGAACTGCCGGGCGTTCTTCGGTACGGAGACCACGGAGATCGTGCCCTCCGGGTCGACGGAGAAGTCGTCGGCCGGTTCGCCCTCGTTGGCGACCACCACGTACGCCCCGTTCGGGGAGAAGGCCAGCGAGTCCGGCAGGGCACCCACCCGCACGCCGCCGAGGTAGCGCAGGGTGGTGGTGTCGAAGAACACGACCCAGCCGTGGTCGGTCTTCTCGGCGGCCTCGACGGCGACGGCCATCACACCGCCGGAGACAGCGACGGAGTTCACCGTGGCGCCCTTGTCCGTGACGGAGCCGTCCGCGGTGCGCAGGCCCTCGGCGGAGAGGGTCCGCTCGGCCACGGGGGCGGCGTCGGCGCCCAGGCGCATGACGTCGACGGCGCCGCGCTGCGCATTCACCACGAACAGGCGGCCGGAGACCGCGTCGAAGGCCGGGATCTCGGCGGCGG
Source organism: Micrococcus sp. KRD012 (assembly GCF_017168555.1). NCBI lineage: Bacteria > Bacillati > Actinomycetota > Actinomycetes > Micrococcales > Micrococcaceae > Micrococcus > Micrococcus sp. KRD012. The sequence continues at coordinate 69,857 of NZ_JABFBB010000019.1, read as the reverse complement.
ACTCGCCGAACACGCCGGTCTCGTGGGTGCCGGCGCGGGTGAGCTCGATGCTCTTGCCGGACGGGTTGGCGGCGATGGCGGCGCGCTGGGCCGTGGCCGAGTGCGGGGCGGGCGCGCTGAGGGAGGCCGGGGCGAGGAAGGCCGTGGACAGGGTCGCGGCGGTGACGGCCGTGGCGAGGCGTGCGAGGCGAGGCATGGATGCTCCAGTCAGGGCAGGGAGGCGGAGGACGGGGTCACCCCATCGCACGGATGTGAACGGTCCGTGACGTCCCGGCCAGCGCGCGGTGTCCCGCGGGTGTCGACGCCCCGGACGCCCCGCGTGCCGTCCGCCGAGGTCAGTCCTCGCTCGGCAGCCCCGCGAGCACCCGCACCGTCGTGAGGTTCCGGGCCGTGCCGCGCACCCCGAGCGCCCGGTCGAGGCGGGCCGGAGTGAGCGGGGAGTCGGCGACCCCCGCGGCGCAGCGCATCCACAGCAGCCGTCCCTCCAGGGCCGTGCGATCCGGCCCCGCGGGTCGGTCGTCCCCGTGGTCGAGCGCGGCCAGGGCGGCGGCCGCCTCGGGTGCGGGGTCGTCCTCGAGCACGGTGAGCTGCGTGCGTTTCGGCTCGCCGCCGGCCCAGGGGAGCGCGTCGTGCAGCTCCAGGGCGCGCCGGAGCGTGCCCACGTCCACGAGGACCACGGGGACGTCGAGGCCGCCCTCCTCACGCGCCCGTCGCGCGAACCCCTGCCGCACGCCCTCCGCGGCTGCGTCGGAGGACGCCCGGAACAGGACGTTGCCGCTGGCCAGGTGGGTGGTGACCGCCTCCCCGCCGGCGGCCTGGGCCCAGCGGATCAGCGTGTCCTTGCCGACACGGTTGCTCCGCCCCACGTTGATCCCGCGCAGCAGCAGGACGTGGGTGTGGTCGGTGCGCGGGGCGGCGGGGCTCATGCGGCCATGATGCCACCCACGCCCCCGCGGGCCGAGGACTACCCTGGACCCGATGGACGACCTCTTCAGCGCCGCCCACAACGGGGCCGACGACGACGGCCCGGCCGGCACCGTGGCCGCCCCGCACCCCGGCGCACCGCTGGCCGTGCGCATGCGCCCGCGCACGCTGGATGACGTGCTGGGCCAGCGGCACCTCATGCGGCCGGGCTCCCCGCTGCGCAAGCTCGCCGAGCCCGATCCGGACTCCGCCGCGGGACCGAGCTCGGTCATCCTCTACGGGCCTCCGGGCATCGGCAAGACGACGCTGGCCCACGTGATCGCCCGCGCCCCCGGGCGCACGTTCACGGAGCTGTCCGCGATCACGGCCGGTGTGAAGGACGTGCGGCAGGTGATGGAGCAGGCCCAGCGCGAACGGGACCTCTACGGGCGCACCACCGTCCTGTTCCTCGATGAGATCCACCGCTTCTCCAAGGCGCAGCAGGACGCGCTGCTGCCGGGCGTCGAGAACCGCTGGGTCGTGCTGGTGGCCGCGACCACGGAGAACCCGTCCTTCTCCGTGATCGCACCCCTGCTCTCCCGGTCGCTGCTGCTCACGCTGCGTCCCCTCACGGACGACGACATCGTCGGGCTGCTGGACCGTGCCGTGACCCAGGAGCGCGGGCTCAACGGCGCCGTGGTGCTCCAGGACGACGCGCGGGACTACCTGGTGCGGATGGCCGGCGGCGACGCGAGGCGGGCGCTCACGGTGCTGGAGGCCGCGGCCGGCGTCGCCCTGGACAAGGCGCGCGAGGCCGGCCGGGCGGGGGAGGGCGCCGTCGCGGTCACGGACGAGGACGCCGCGCAGGCGATGGACCACCACGTCCAGCGCTACGACAAGGACGGCGACCAGCACTACGACGTGATCAGTGCCTTCATCAAGTCCATCCGCGGCTCGGACGTGGACGCGTCGATGCACTACCTCGCCCGGATGCTGGAGGCGGGGGAGGACCCCCGGTTCATCGCCCGGCGGCTGATCATCTCCGCGTCCGAGGACGTGGGCATGGCCGACCCGACCGCGCTGCAGACCGCCGTGGCCGCCGCCCAGGCCGTGCAGCTGATCGGCATGCCGGAGGGACGCATCATCCTGGCGCAGGCCGTGACGCATCTGGCCACCGCGCCGAAGTCCAACGCGAGCTACACCGCCGTGAACGAGGCGATCGCGGACGTGCGGGCCGGCCACACGGGCGCGGTGCCGGCGCACCTGCGGGACGCGCACTACCCCGGCGCGGCGGCCCTCGGCCACGGCCAGGGCTACGTCTACAGCCACGACGAGCCGCACGCCGTCGCCCGTCAGCAGTACGCGCCGGACCCCCTGGTCGGGAGGGACTATTACCGGCCCAAGCCCATCGGACACGAGAAGCGGCTCACCGAGCAGGTGGCCGCGCTGCGCCGGATCATCCGCGGCGACTGAGCGCGCGCCGGGCCCGAGGGCGGACGCCTCGGGCGGCCGCGCGGAATAAAGACCCCGGATCACCGGTTGTCCAGGGATGAGCGGGGCGGTCGACGTCGGCCCGCCGACTCCTCGCCCGCTCGCGCCCCCATGCACCACCGACGCACAGAAGGAACAGAAGGAGCCGCCCCCATGACCCAGTCCACTCCGCAGCAGTCCACCCCCCAGCACACCGCCGCGCAGCAGCCGGCCCCGTACGGCCGCCCCGGCGCCGGCGGCCCCGCCCTCCCGCAGGCCGACTACCGCATCCTGCGCTCCGTCCCGGCCTACGCCGAGGCCCAGGCCCTCGTGGACCAGCTCTCCGACGCCGGGTTCCCCGTGGAGCGCGTGCGCATCGTGGGCACCGGGCTGCGCTCCGTGGAGCAGGTCCTGGGCCGGATGACCACCGGCAAGGCCGCCGTCCGCGGCGGGCTGCAGGGCCTGTGGTTCGGCCTCCTGCTCGGCCTGCTCTTCTCGATCTTCGCCCCCGGCTTCGGGTTCCTCTGGATCCTGCTGATCTCCCTGGGCCTGGGCGCCCTGTGGGGGGCCGTCTTCGGGGCGATCGGCCACGCGGCCACCGGCGGCAGGCGCGACTTCACGTCCCTGCAGACCATGGAGGCCGAGTCGTACGACGTGCTGGTCGAGGCCTCCCACCTGGACCAGGCCGGTCAGCTCCTCGGCGCGGACCCCGGCACCGCGGCCACGCCGCGCGCCTGAGCCCCGGCCCGCCCCGTCGTCGTCGCTCTGGTAAGGTGGACCGGTCTGGCAGGCGCTGCGCCCCGGACGCATCCCCCTCGAACGGTCCACGGGACACCCGCGTGCCCGGTCGAGGGACGCGCAGCGCATCAGTGGATGACGGGCGGCGGCACGCCCCTCAGCTCTCCTCAGGATCGCGGGGAGGCCAGGTTCGAGTCCCCTTGACCCGTGTGCCCCGGCGCGCGGACGAGACCTCGAGACAAACCCGAACCGTGCCGCACGTCAAGGAAAGGCAGGTCCACCATGAGTGGCAACCTTCGCACCCGCCGCACCGTGCGGCACTCCCGCGCCCTGGGCATCGCGCTGACCCCCAAGGCCGAGAAGTACATGGAGCGTCGTCCGTACGGCCCCGGCCAGCACGGCCGTGCCCGCCGCAAGCAGGACTCGGACTACGCGGTGCGCCTCAAGGAGAAGCAGCGTCTGCGCGCCCAGTACAACATCCGCGAGGCCCAGATGCGCCGCTACTTCGAGGAGGCCAAGCGCACCGCCGGCCTGACCGGTGAGAACCTGGTCGAGCTCCTCGAGCAGCGCCTCGACGCCCTCGTGCTGCGTGCCGGCTTCGCCCGCACCATCCAGCAGGCCCGTCAGCTCGTCGTGCACCGCCACATCCTGGTGGACGGCAAGCGCGTGGACGTCCCCTCGTTCCGCGTGAAGGAGGGCCAGATGATCCACGTGCACGAGCGCTCGGAGAAGATGGTCCCCTTCCAGCTGGCCGCCGCCGGCGCCCACCAGCAGGTCCTGCCCGCCACCCCGGGCTACCTGACCGTGGAGATCGACAAGCTGCGCGCCACCCTCACCCGTCGCCCGAAGCGCTCCGAGGTCCCCGTGACCTGCGAGGAGCAGCTCGTGGTCGAGTACTACGCGCGCTGATCCGCCGCGGCCGGGTCCGTCCCGGACGACGGCGCCCCGCGCGTCCCGCAGGCCCGGTCACCTCTCGGAGGTGACCGGGCCTGCGGCGTCCCCCGGGCCCGCCGCCGGGGATCGGCGCCGCGCCCGGTAAGGTGGGGCCGGAATCCCTGCCGTCCGAAGGAGGCCCCCGCCATGCTCCGCTCGCTGCTGCTCGTCGGCGCCGGCGCCGCATCCGGCTGGTTCGCACACCGCGCCCTCGGCGACCGTGCCCACCCGGCCACCGACGCGACCGACGCGCCGACGTCTGACCCTGGCTCCGCGGGGGGGCGCGCGGGGTTCTCCGCCCGCCTGGACCCGGAGCGTCTGGCCCGCCAGGCCGGTGAGGCCGCCGCCGACGCCGCGGCGGCCGCCCTGCAGGACGGTGCCCGGCGCCTGGCCGAGCGCGTCCGCGCCGAGGCCCCCTGGGCCGCGCCCTACCTGCCCCACACGGGGCCGATCATCTCCGGGGAGACCGTGGAGCCGCCGTCGCACGGCGCCGCCCGCCCCCAGACCACCACCACGCAGAAGGACACCCCCGCATGAAGTCCCAGGAGATCGCCCGCCGCTGGACCGCCTTCTTTGAGTCCAGGGGGCACCGCGTGGTGCCGTCGGCGTCGCTCGTCTCGCCGGATCCGTCGCTGCTGTTCACGGTGGCCGGCATGGTCCCGTTCATCCCGTACTTCCTGGGGGAGCAGACCCCGCCGAGCCCGCGCGTCGTCTCGGTGCAGAAGTGCATCCGCACCGCGGACATCGAGGAGGTCGGCAAGACCGTCCGCCACGGCACCTTCTTCCAGATGTGCGGCAACTTCTCCTTCGGCGACTACTTCAAGGAGACGGCCATCCCGATGGCCTGGGAGCTGCTGACGTCCTCGGTCGAGGACGGCGGCTTCGGCCTGGACCCCGAGCGCCTCTGGGTCACCGTGTACCGCGAGGACGACGAGGCCGAGCGCATCTGGCGCGAGGACGTGGGCGTCCGTCCCGAGCGCATCCAGCGCATGGGCAAGGACGACAACTACTGGAACACCGGCCAGCCCGGCCCGGGCGGCCCCTGCTCGGAGATCTTCTACGACCGCGGCCCCGCGTACGGCGTCGACGGCGGCCCGGCCGCGGACGACACCCGCTACATCGAGATCTGGAACCTCGTGTTCATGCAGTACCGCCTCTCCGCGGTGCGCTCGAAGGACGACTTCGACATCGCCGGCGAGCTCGAGCACAAGAACATCGACACCGGTCTCGGCCTCGAGCGGCTCGCCATGATCCTCCAGGGTGTGGAGAACATGTACGAGACGGACCAGGTCCGCCCCGTGCTCGACCGCGCCGCGCAGCTGGCCGGCCGCTCCTACACCTCCACCGAGGACCCGGCCGACCCGCACTACGACGACGACGTCCGCCTGCGCATGGTGGCCGACCACGTGCGCTCGGCCCTGATGCTGATCAGCGACGGCGTGCGCCCCGGCAACGAGGGCCGCGGCTACGTGCTGCGCCGCCTCATCCGCCGCGTCGTCCGCGCCCTGCGCCTGATGGGCGTCACCGAGCCCGTTTTCCCTGAGCTGCTGCCGGTCTCCCGGGACGCGATGAAGGGCACCTACCCGGTGGTCGCGGACGAGTTCGAGCGCATCTCCCGGATCGCCTACGCCGAGGAGAAGGCGTTCCTGCGGACCATCGCCGCGGGCACGGCCCGCCTCGACGCCGCGGTGGGCCAGGCCCGCTCGGCGGGCGGCGGCATCGCGGGCCCGGACGCGTTCGAGCTGCACGACACCTACGGCTTCCCGATCGAGCTGACGCTGGAGATCGCGGAGGAGGCCGGCGTCGCCGTGGACGAGGCCGGGTTCCGCGCCCTCATGGCCGAGCAGCGCGACCGCGCCCGCGCGGACGCCAAGGCCAAGAAGGCCGGCCACACGGACACCGCCGTGTACCAGCGCCTGCGCGCCGAGGGCCAGACCCACTTCACCGGCTACACCGAGCACACCACCGAGTCCGTGGTGCGCGGCCTGCTGCAGAACGGCGAGGAGGTCGCGTCCGCCGGCGCCGGCACGGAGCTCGAGCTCGTCCTGGACGCCACGCCGTTCTACGCGGAGTCCGGCGGCCAGGCCGCGGACACCGGCCTGATCACCGGCGACGGCTTCCGCCTCGAGGTGCTCGACGTGCAGGCCCCCGTGAAGGGGCTGTCCGTGCACAGGGTCAAGGTCCTCGACGGCGAGGTCGCCGCCGGCGCGCAGGCCCTCGGCGCGATCGACCTGCAGCGCCGCCTCGACGGCGAGAAGGCCCACTCCGGCACCCACCTGGTGCACGCCGCACTGCACCAGATCCTCGGCCCCGAGGCCACCCAGTCCGGCTCCTTCAACAAGGAGGGCTACCTGCGCTTCGACTTCCGCTGGGCCGAGGCGCTCTCGGCCGGGGCCCGCTCCGAGGTCGAGGACGTGGTGAACATCGCCATCCGCGACGACCACGCCGTGCTCACCCAGGAGATGAGCCTCGAGGAGGCGCGCGCACTCGGCGCGATGAGCCTGTTCGGCGAGAAGTACGGCGACCGGGTGCGCGTCGTGGAGATCGACGGCGCCTGGTCCCGCGAGCTGTGCGGCGGCACCCACGTGGGCCGCACCGCGCAGATCGGCTCGCTGACCCTGCTCGGCGAGCAGTCCGTGGGCTCGGGCAACCGCCGCGTCGAGGCGCTCGTCGGCCTGGACTCGTTCCGCCACCTCGCCGCGGAGCGCACCCTCGTCTCCGAGCTCTCGGAGATGTTCAAGGCCCCGGCCGAGGAGCTCAAGGACCGCATCGGCGCCACCCTGGACCGGCTCAAGGCGGCCGAGAAGCAGGTCGCGGAGCTGCGGGCCCAGGCGCTGCAGGCCCAGGCCGGGCAGCTCGCCGGGCAGGCCCAGGACGTCACGACGTCCGCCGGGACGTCGGTGCGGGTGCTGGCGCACCACGTCGGCGACGTGGCCGGGGACCAGCTGCGTTCCCTCGTGCTGGACCTGCGCGCCCGGATCGAGTCGGCCGGCGGCAACGCGGCGGGCACGCCCGTGCTCGTGGCCCTCACGGCCGAGGCCAAGGGCCGGCCCCTCGTGGTCGTGGCGACCAACGAGGCCGCCCGCGCGGCCGGCCTCAAGGCGGGCGCCATGGTCAAGACCGCCACCGGCGTGCTCGGCGGCGGGGGCGGAGGCAAGGACGACGTCGCCCAGGGCGGCGGCCAGGACGTCACGCGCGTCGGGGACGCGCTCGAGGCCGTCGTCGCCGCGGTGCGCGCGGCCTGAGGCGGACGTGAGCGCAGGTCAGGACGGGGCCGCCGTGGCGAGCGACGCCGTGCGCCGGGGGCGCACCCTCGGCGTCGACGTCGGACGTGCCCGCGTGGGCGTCGCGTCGGCCGACCCCGACGGCCTGATCGCCACCCCCGTGGCCACCCTGCGGCGGGATGCGCGTCGACGTCGTGACGTGGACGAGCTCGTCGCCCACGCACGCGAGCTCGACGTCGTCGCCGTGTACGTCGGCCTGCCGGTGAATCTGCGGGGCGAGCACACGCCGTCCACGCAGGACGCCCTCGACTACGCGGACGCCGTCGCCGCCGCCCTGGTCGAGGCGGGCCACCCCGTGCCGGTCCGGCTCGTCGACGAGCGGCTCAGCACGGTCTCCGCGCAGGCCGGACTGCGGGCCGCGGGCCGGTCCGTCAAGTACAGCCGCGGCGTGATCGACCAGGCGGCCGCCGTCGCGATCCTGCAGGCCGCCGTGGACGAGCAGCGCCGCACCGGCCGCTGGGCCGGCCAGGACCGGGAGCAGATCCGGTGACCGGCGACCACCAGCACGCGCGGCGTGAGGACCACTGGGACGATCTGCTCGGCGACGAGGCCGACGTCCACGACGACCTCGACGTGTTCGGCTTCGCCCACGGCGAGGCGGACGAGGCCGATCTCGGCGTCCCGTCCCAGCCGGTCGACGCGGCCGGCCCATGCCGGCCCCGCACGTTCCTGCGTCGCCGGGGCTCCGGGTCCCACCCGGCCCCGCGGGTCGATCGCGGCGCCGGCCGGCGGCGGACCGCGCTGGTGCTGGGCACGGTGCTCGTGGCGTTCGCCGTCGTGGTCGGGCTGATCGTGCGCGGGTTCCTGGGCGGCCCCGACCACACGGCCGTCGAGGGCGACGAGGTGACGTTCTCGGTGGAGCCGGGCGAGGACCTGGGCTCCGTGGCGGCCCGCCTGGACCGGGCCGGCATCGTGGCCTCCGCCCGTGCGTTCGAGCGCGCCGCCAGGGACACGGGCAGCGGTCTCGTGCGCTCGGGGGACTTCGTGCTGCGCGAGCGGATGCCCGCGGCCGAGGCCCTCGCGGTGCTCCAGGGCGCCGCGGACGGGGCCGTGCACTACGTGCTCGTGGAGCGCGGCCGGCGACTCACCGAGGTGCTGGACGCCGTCGCCGAGGCCACGGGGCTGCCCCGCGAGGAGCTCGAGGCCGCCGCCCACGACCCGACCCGCTACGGCGTCCCCGGGGAGGCGGGCACGCTCGAGGGCTGGCTCGACGCGGGGGAGTACCGCCTCCCCGTCGACGCCACCGCCGAGCAGGTGCTCGACTCCCTGATCCGGCCCACCCTCGCCGAGCTCGACGCCCTCGACGTCCGCGACCCGGCCGAGCAGCAGCGCCTGCTCACGATCGCCTCCATCCTCGAGGCGGAGGCCCTGCCCCAGGACTACCGGCAGGTCGCCGGCGCCATCGAGAACCGCCTCGCCCCGGACAACACCGAGACGCGCGGGCTCCTGCAGATCGACGCCACCGTCACGTACGGCCTCGGCGTGCGCAGCCTCAGCTTCACCTCGGGCCAGCGCCAGGACGCGTCGAACCCCTACAACACGTACGTGCACCCGGGCCTGCCGCCGGGTCCGATCGGCATGCCCTCCGACGCGGCCGTCGAGGCCGCCCTCGACCCGGCCGAGACGGACGCCTACTACTGGGTGACCACGGACATCGGCACCGGCCACACCGAGTTCTCCCGCACCTATGAGGAGCACCAGCAGCACGTGCGCACCCTGCAGCGCTACTGCGCCTCCAATCCGGGGGTGTGCTGATGCGCCCCACGCTGCGCGCGGCGGTCCTGGGCCGGCCGATCGCCCACTCGCTCTCCCCGGTGCTGCACGCGGCCGGCTACCGGGTCCTGGGCCTCGACGTCGACTACGGCCGCCGAGACCTGGGCGAGGACGAGGTGCTCGCCTTCGCGGCCGAGCACCTCGGCGCCCCGGGCACGGCCGACGGCGGCGCGGCCGCGGCCCGCGGGCAGGACTGGCTCGGCTGCTCCGTCACCATGCCGCTGAAGCGGGCGGTCGTCGCCGCCGCCGGGCACGTCAGCGACCGCGTCCGCCTCCTGGGCACCGCGAACACCCTCGTGCGCGACCACCCCTCCGCGCCCGGGGTCGTCCACGCCGAGAACACGGACGTGGACGGCATCCTCGGCGCCCTCGCCGCGGCCGGCCTCGACCGTGCCGCCCGGGGCGGGACCGTCGGCGTCCTCGGGAACGGGGGGACCGCGACGGCGGCCGTCCTCGCCGCCGCCACGCTCGGCGCGGACGCGGTGCTCTTCGGCGTCCGCGACCCCGCCCGCGCCGCCGAGGTGACGGCCCTGGCCGACGCGCTCGGGCTGCGCTGGGCGACCCTGACCCAGGCGGATCTGCTCCGGCGGGCGCCGGGGCTGCGTGCCGTCGTCGCCACCCTGCCGCCGCGCGCCGCGGACGCCCTGGCCGCACACGTGCCGGCCGGCGCCGCCCTGCCGCCCCTGCTGGACGCGGCCTACGACCCGTGGCCCTCCGTGCTGGCGTCCGCCTGGTCCCGGGAGGGCGGTCCGGTGGCGTCCGGGCTGTCCATGCTGCTGCACCAGGGCATCGAGCAGGTCCGGCTGTTCACGGCCCGGCCCCGCGCCGCGGCCGGGATGCCCGAGCCGGACTGGGCGGCGGTGACGCGCGCCGCGGCGGACGCCCTGGGACCGGCCGCCGGCTGAGCGTCGAACGCCGGATCCGGTGCGTCCCGTCCGGTCACACGTGACGGCGCGGCGCCCCGTGCGTGAGAGACTGCACGCCATGGTGCGCTGGTTGACAGCGGGGGAGTCTCACGGCCCCGCGCTCACAGGAATCGTAGAGGGACTGCCGGCCGGGATCCCGGTCACGACGCAGGACGTGCAGGACGCGCTCGCGCGCCGCCGCCTGGGGTACGGGCGCGGCGCGCGCATGAAGTTCGAGCAGGACGCGGTGACGATCCTCGGCGGCGTCCGCCACGGCCGCACCCTCGGCTCGCCTGTGGCGATCCAGGTGGGCAACACGGAATGGCCCAAGTGGGAGAAGGTGATGGCCGCCGATCCCGTCCCCGCGGAGGAGCTCGACGGTCTGGCCCGCAACGCGGCGCTCACCCGCCCGCGGCCCGGCCACGCCGACCTGACCGGCATGCAGAAGTACGGCTTCGACGAGGCCCGCCCCCTCCTCGAGCGCGCCTCCGCCCGTGAGACCGCCGCCCGTGTGGCCCTGGGCACCGTCGCCCGCGCCTTCCTCGGCGAGCTCGGCGTGCGGATCGTCTCCCACACCGTGGCCTTCGGGGAGGCCGCCCTGCCGGAGGGCCACCCGTTCCCCGTCCCCGAGGACGAGGCCCGCCTCGACGCCGACCCGGTCCGCTGCCTCGACCCGCAGACCTCCGCGGCGATGGTCGCCGAGGTCGACGACGCCCACCGCGCCGGGGAGACCCTCGGCGGCGTCGTGGAGGTGCTGGCGTACGGCGTGCCGATCGGCCTGGGCTCCCACGTCCACTGGGACCGCCGCCTCGACGCGCGGCTGGCGGGGGCGCTCATGGGCATCCAGGCGATCAAGGGCGTGCAGGTCGGCGACGGGTTCGCCACGGCCGCCCGACGCGGCACCGCCGCCCACGACGGGATCGCCCGCGGCGCGGACGGCCGCCCCCGGCGCACGACCGACCGGGCCGGCGGCATCGAGGCCGGCATGTCGACGGGCGAGCTGCTGCGCGTGAGCGCCGCGATGAAGCCGATCGCCACGGTGCCGCGCGCACTGCCCACGGTCGACGTCGCCACGGGCGCGGAGACCACGGCCCACCATCAGCGCTCCGACGTGGCGGCCGTGCCCGCCGCGGGCATCGTCGCCGAGGCCATGGTCGCCCTCGTCCTGGCCGACGCGATGCTCGAGAAGTTCGGCGGCGACTCCGTGGCCGAGACGCGCCGCAACCTCGAAGCGTTCCAGGCCGCGGTCCCCGCCCTGCCGGAGCCGGGCGCCGACGTCGTGGCGGACGGCCCGATGGGCGACCCCCTGCCGTGACCGACACCCCCGGGACCGCGCCGGCCCCGGGACCGGACCCGAGCACGCGTCCCGTCCCCGGGCCCGTCACCGTGTGCCCGTGGGAGGGCATGATCGGTGCCCTCGAGGCGCGCCTGACGGCCGCGGCCACGGTGGCCGCCGCGGCCGACGAGGACCCGGCCGCGCGCCCGGCCCGCCGGATCGTCCTCGTCGGCCCGATGGGGGCCGGGAAGACGACGGTCGGCCGGGCCCTGGCCGCCGTGACCGGGCTGCCCTTCGTGGACTCCGACGAGCTGTTCACCCAGGTGCACGGCCCGATCCCGGAGTTCTTCGCCGAGCACGGCGAGGCCGCGTTCCGGGCGGAGGAGGCGCGCGTCATCGGCCATGTGCTCGGCCGACCCGCCCCGTGCGTCCTCTCGTGCGGCGGCGGCGCCGTCCTGCATCCGGGCACCCGCCGCGCGCTGGCCGGGCCGGACTCCGACGTCGTCTACCTCGCGGTCGGAGAGGAGGAGGCGCTGCGCCGCGTGGGCGGCGGCGCGGGCCGCCCCGTCCTGGCCGGAGACCCCGCCGGGACCTGGCGGCGCATCCTCGCCGAACGCGAGGGGCTGTACCGCGAGGTCGCCGACCTCGTGCTCGACACCACAGGCCTGACGGCCGCCGAGGCGGCCTGGCGTATCGTGGGGGACGCCCACCGCCCCCGAAGGAGTGAGTCACACCCATGACCGACCGTGAGCCGGACATCACCGAGCAGGAGACCCCGGGGGCGGCGCCCGCGGCCGCTCCGGCCGCACCCGAGGACGTGACGGTCATCCCCGTGGCCGGCGGCCACGAGGCGGCCGTGCACGGCGGCTACGACGTGGTGGTGGGCCGGGGCCTGCTCGCGCGCCTGCCGGACATGCTCGGCCCGACCGTCCGACGCGTGCTGGTCATCCATCCGCGCGCCCTCCGGGCCACCGGCGACGTCGTCAAGAACGACCTCGAGGCCGTGGGCCTGACCGCACTGACCGCCGAGATCCCGGACGCCGAGGAGGGCAAGCACCTGCAGGTGGCCGGGTTCTGCTGGCAGGTGCTCGGCCAGAACGACTTCACCCGGTCGGACGCGATCGTCTCCGTGGGCGGCGGCGCCGTGTCCGACCTGGCCGGCTTCGTGGCGGCCACGTGGCTGCGCGGCGTCCGCGTCGTGCACATGCCCACCACCCTGCTGGGCATGGTGGACGCGGCGGTGGGCGGCAAGACCGGCATCAACACCGCCGAGGGCAAGAACCTGGTGGGGGCGTTCCACAATCCGGCCGGCGTGCTGGCGGACCTGGACACGCTGCTCACCCTGCCGGCCAACGAGCTGATCTCCGGCCTGGCCGAGGTCGTGAAGTGCGGCTTCATCGCCGACCCCGCGATCCTCGACCTCATCGAGGAGGACCCGGCCCAGGCCCAGAACCCGCACTCCGCGCGGCTGCGCGAGCTGATCGAGCGTTCGATCCGGGTCAAGGCGGACGTCGTCTCCCGCGACCCCCGCGAGTCGGGCGCCCGCGAGGCGCTGAACTACGGCCACACGATGGGGCACGCGATCGAGCTCGCCGAGCGCTACCAGTGGCGCCACGGCGCCGCGGTGTCCGTGGGGCTGGTCTTCGCGGCCGAGCTGGCCCGCTCCCTCGGCCGGCTCGACGACGCCACCGCGGACCGCCACTGGTCGGTGCTGACGGCCCTGGGCCTGCCCGTCTCCTACCGCGGGGACCGGTGGCAGACCCTGCTCGAGGGCATCCGCCGGGACAAGAAGAACCGCGGCGACCAGCTGCGCTTCGTCCTGCTGGACGGGCTCGCGCAGCCCACCACCGTGGACATCCCGGACGCGTCCCTGCTCTTCGCGGCGTACCAGGAGATCGCAGAGTGAGCCGCCGCTGACCCCGGCCCCGCGCGGGGCCTCCCGTAGACTGGCCCGCGCACATCCAAGACCCCACCCACTGCAGGCGGACCCGTGACGGTCCGCGAGACCGATCGGGAGCACACACACGTGGCAACGAGCAACGACATCAAGAACGGCGCCGTCCTGAAGCTGGAGGGCCAGCTCTGGAACGTCACCGAGTTCCAGCACGTCAAGCCGGGCAAGGGCGGCGCGTTCGTCCGCACCAAGATGAAGAACATCACCACGGGCAAGGTCGTGGACAAGACCTTCAACGCCGGCGCCAAGGTCGAGTTCGCCACCGTGGACCGCTCCGACTACCAGTACCTCTACCAGGACGGCGCGGACTACGTGTTCATGGACGTCAAGGACTACGACCAGATCACCGTGCCCGGGGCCGTGGTCGGCGACGCCGCGAAGTACATGCTCGAGAACACCCAGGTGGTCATCGCCCTGCACGAGGGCACGCCGCTGTACCTCGAGATGCCGGCGTCCGTGGTCCTGGAGATCACCTACACCGAGCCGGGCCTGCAGGGGGACCGCTCGTCCGCCGGCACCAAGCCCGCCACCGTGGAGACCGGCGCCGAGATCCAGGTGCCGCTCTTCGTCGAGCAGGGCACCCGCGTCAAGGTCGACACCCGCACCGGCGACTACCTCGGCCGCGTCAATGACTGAGCGGGCCTCCGCCGGCTCCGCTGCCAAGCGGGGGACCACGGCGCGCAGCCGCTCCCGGCAGCGTGCGGTGGAGATCCTGTTCGAGGCCGAGCAGCGGGGCTCCAGCGCGCTGGAGGGCATCCGCACCCGCCGCGAGAGCACCGATCTGCAGGTGAACGCCTACACCCAGCGGCTCGTGGAAGGCGTCATCGCGGACCAGGAGCGGCTCGACGAGGCCCTGAGCTCCTACTCCCGCGGCTGGTCCCTGGACCGCATGCCCGCCGTCGACCGGGCGATCCTGCGCGTGGGGGCCTGGGAGCTGCTGTTCCAGGACGACGTGCCGGACGCCGTCGCCATCTCCGAGGCCGTCGCCCTGGCCGCCCAGCTGTCCACGGACGACTCGCCCGAGTTCGTCAACGGTCTGCTCGGCCGCCTGCAGCAGGTCAAGCCGACGCTGCTCGCCTGAGCGGCCGAGAGCTCCGTCACGAGGCCCGTCCCGCACCGCGTCATCCGCGCCGTGGGGCGGGCCTCGCTGGTAGAGTCGGCGACGTCCCGCGCGGGGGCCCACCGGCGCCCCGGGACGAACCACGCATCCTTTAAGAGCCGTCCTGTGAGGCGGGGAAGGAGGCGCCGGCATGGGAACTGACCCCGCCGCACCTCGTGCTGCCCGGACCGTGCTGTCCACGTCCGAGATCGACCGGGCGCTGACCCGGATCGCCCACGAGATCCTCGAGTCCAACAAGGGCGCCGAGGGTCTCGTCCTGATGGGGATCCCGCGCCGCGGGGCCCCCCTGGCCCGGCGGCTCGGCGCCCTGCTGGCCCGCATCGAGCCGGCCTTCGACCCCACCGCCGCCGTCGGTGAGGTGGACGTGACGCTCTACCGGGACGACCTCCGCCGCGGCACGGCCCGCACCCCGATGCCCACCCGCCTGCCCGAGGTCCCCCTCGACGGCGCCGTCGTCGTGCTCGTGGACGACGTCCTCTTCTCCGGCCGCACCGTCCGGGCCGCCCTCGACGCGATCGCCGACCTGGGCCGCCCCGCCGCCGTGCGCCTGGCCGTCCTCGTGGACCGCGGGCACCGCGAGCTGCCCGTCCGGGCCGACTTCGTGGGCAAGAACCTGCCGACCTCCACCGCCGAGCGCGTCCAGGTCCGGCTCATGGAGGTCGACGGCCCCGAGGGCACCGGCGAGGTCACTGAGGACGCCGTGAGCATCGTCGACCGTGTCGCGACCCGGGAGGGTTGAGCCGTGCGCCACCTGCTGTCCACCGCCGACCTCTCCCGCGCCGACGCCCTCGCCGTCCTCGACACCGCCGAGGAGATGGCCGCCGTCAACCAGCGCGAGGTCAAGAAGCTGCCCGCCCTGCGCGGCCGCACCGTGGTGAACCTCTTCCTCGAGGACTCCACCCGCACCCGCATCTCCTTCGAGGCCGCCGCCAAGCGGCTCTCCGCGGACGTGATCAACTTCTCCGCGAAGGGGTCGTCCGTCTCCAAGGGGGAGTCGCTCAAGGACACCGTCCAGACGCTCGAGGCCATCGGCGCGGACGCCATCGTGATGCGCCACTGGTCCTCGGGCGCGGCCCGCCAGCTGGCCGACTCCGGCTGGGTGCGCTCCGCCGTCGTGAACGCCGGCGACGGCACCCACGAGCACCCCACCCAGGCCCTCCTGGACGCCTTCACCCTGCGCCGGCGCCTCGCCGCGGCGACGGGAGAGGACCTGGTCGGCCGGGACCTGACCGGCATGCGCGTGGTGATCGTGGGGGACATCCTGCACTCGCGCGTGGCCCGGTCCAACGTGTGGCTGCTCAGCACGCTGGGCGCACAGGTCACCCTGGCCGCCCCGCCCACCCTGCTGCCCGTGGGCGTGGCCGCGTGGCCGTGCCAGGTCACCTACTCGCTGGACGAGGCCCTCGACGCCGGCCCCGACGCCGTCATGATGCTCCGCGTCCAGGCCGAGCGAATGGGCGGCGCCTTCTTCCCGTCCGCAGGGGAGTACACCCGGACCTGGGGGCTGACCGACGACCGCTTCGCCCGCCTCACCGCCGGCCGGGGCGCCCTGCTCGACGAGCCCGTGGTCATGCACCCCGGCCCGATGAACCGCGGCCTGGAGATCAGCCCGGCGGCGGCGGACTCGCCCCGCAACACCGCCCTCGAGCAGGTCGCCAACGGCGTGTCCGTCCGCATGGCGGTCCTGCACCTCGTCCTCAACCACGACCAGGAGGTCCGCCCGTGAGCGCCCCCAGCCCCGCCCCCCTGCTGCTGCGCAGCGCGCGCCTGACCACGGGCGAGACCGCCGACGTGCTCGTCGCCGAGGGCCGGATCGCCGCCCTCGGCCCGGACGCCGCGACCCACGCCGCCGGCCTCGACCCGGCCCCCGAGGAGGTCGACTGCGCCGGCCTGGTGCTGCTGCCCGGGCTCGTCGACCTGCACACCCATCTGCGCCAGCCCGGCAAGGAGGACGCGGAGACGGTCGAGACCGGCACCCGCGCCGCCGCGATGGGCGGCTTCACCTCGGTCCACGCGATGGCCAACTCGACGCCGACGGCCGACACCGCCGGCGTGGTGGAGCAGGTGTGGCGGCTGGGCCGGGACGCGGGCTGGTGCGATGTGCACCCCGTGGGCGCGGTGACCGTGGGCCTGGCCGGCGAGGCCCTGGCCGACCTCGGCGCGATGGCCGACTCGCAGGCCCGCGTGCGGATGTTCTCCGACGACGGCATGTGCGTCCACGACGCCGTGCTGATGCGCCGTGCGCTCGAGTACGTGAAGTCCTTCGGCGGCTTCGTGGCCCAGCACGCGCAGGAGCCGAACCTCACCGCCGGCGCCCAGATGAACGAGTCCGAGCTCTCCGGCGTCCTCGGCCTGGCCGGCTGGCCCGCCGTGGCGGAGGAGGCCATCATCGCCCGTGACGTGCTGCTGGCCCAGCACGTGGACTCCCGCCTGCACGTGTGCCACGTCTCCACGGCCGGCTCCGTCGAGCTGATCCGCTGGGCCAAGGCCCAGGGCGTGGCCGTGACCGCCGAGGTCACCCCGCACCACCTGCTGCTCACCGAGGAGCTCGTCCGCTCCTACGACCCCGTGTTCAAGGTCAACCCGCCGCTGCGCCGCGAGTCCGACGTGATGGCCCTGCGCGCCGGGCTGGCCGACGGCACCATCGACACCGTGGGCACCGACCACGCCCCACACACCGCCGAGACCAAGCAGTGCGAGTGGACGGTCGCGGCGATGGGCATGACGGGCCTCGAGACCGCCCTGTCCGTGGTGCAGCAGGCGATGGTGGACACCGGCCTGATGGACTGGGCCGGCGTCGCCCGCGTAATGTCCACGGCGCCGGCCCGGATCGCCGGCCTGACCGACCAGGGCCAGGCCGACGAGCGCGGCGTCCCGCGCGTCGGCGCCGTGGCCAACCTCGTGCTCGTGGACCCGCAGGCCCGCCGCACCGTGGACCCCGAGCAGCACCTGACCAAGTCCCGCAACAGCCCGTACCGGGGCATGGAGCTGCCGGGCGCGGTACGCCACACGGTCTACCGCGGCGCCCGCGTCGTCGCCGACGGCGCCCCCGCCCGGCCGTACCGCCACCCGGCCCTGACGGAGACGGGGGAGCGCGCGTGAGCATCACCTCCCTGGCCGCCGCCCTGGCGGCCCGTCCCGTCCCGCCGCGGACCCCGACGAAGGACTACGCGGACGTGTGGCTGCCGGTGACCCTGGGCACCCTGGCCGTCGTCCTCGTGCTGCTCGGCCTGCTGGCCCTCGGGTGGCGGGCCCGCCGCCGGGCGCAGGCCGGGATCCCGGCCCCGGCCCCCGTGCCGACGGCCCTCTACGACGCCGAGCCGACGCTGTCCGCGGAGGGCATGCACGTGGGCACGGTGCGCGGCGAGGACCGACTGGACCGCGTGGCGGTGCACGGCCTGGGCCTGCGCTCGCGCGCCGTCCTCGAGGTCCACGACGCCGGCACCCACCGCGGCCTGCTCGTGCTCCGCCCCGGGGCCGCCAACCTGTTCATCCCCGCGGACGACCTCGTCGAGGCCGGCCTGTCCGGCGGGATCGCCGGCAAGTTCGTCGAGCCGGGCGGGCTCGTCGCCTGGGGCTGGCGCCTCGGCGACGTCGAACTCACCTCCGCCTTCCGCCCCGACCGCCCCGAGGACCGCGACCGGCTCCTCGCCGCCCTGCAGACCATCATCGACCCCGCCCCGGCCGACCCGGCCGGCCGCGCAGGAGAAGGAGACCCCCGATGAGCACCCCCACCGACGACCTGGCCCTGCTCGTCCTCGAGGACGGCACCGTCCACCGCGGCCGGGCCTACGGCGCCCGCGGCCGCACCCTGGGCGAGGCCGTGTTCACCACGGGCATGACCGGCTACCAGGAGACCCTCACCGACCCGTCCTACGCGGGGCAGATCATCGTGCAGACCTCCCCGCACATCGGCAACACCGGGGTCAACGACGCCGACCGCGAGTCGCGGGCGATCTTCGCCGCCGGCTACGTGGTCCGCGACGCGGCCCGGCGTCCGTCCAACTGGCGCGCCGAGCGCACCCTCGACGAGGAGCTCGAGACGTTCGGCGTCGTCGGGATCCGCGAGGTCGACACCCGGGCCATCACCCGCCGCCTGCGCACCGAGGGCTCGATGCGCGCCGGCGTGTTCTCCGGCGAGCACGCCGCCCGCCCGGAGGCCGAGCTGCTGGCGGAGGTGCGCGCCCAGCCGTCGATGGCCGGCGCCCGCCTCGCGGAGTCCGTCACCACGGAGCAGCCGTACGTCATCGAGCCGGCCGAGCACGGCTGGGAGGGCGAGCCGATCGCCGAGATCGCCGCCCTCGACCTCGGCATCAAGGCCGCCACGCCGCGGCACCTGGCCTCCCGCGGCATCCGCGTGCACGTGCTGCCCGCGGCCACGGACCTGGCCGGCATCCGCGCCGTGGACCCGGACGGCGTCTTCCTGTCCAACGGCCCCGGCGACCCGGCCACGGCAGACGCCCAGGTGGAGCTGCTGCGCGAGGTCCTCGACGCCGGCCTGCCGTTCTTCGGCATCTGCTTCGGCAACCAGATCTTCGGCCGCGCGCTCGGCTTCGACACCTACAAGCTGAAGTTCGGCCACCGCGGCCCGAACCAGCCGGTGCTGGACAAGGCCACGGGCCGCGTGGCCATCACCTCCCAGAACCACGGCTTCGCCGTGGACGCCCCCCTCGGCGAGCCGATCGAGGCGCCGGAGTCGCGCTTCGGCCGCGTCGAGGTCTCCCACTGGTCCCTGAACGACCAGGTCGTCGAGGGCCTGCGCCTGCTCGACCGGCCCGCCTTCTCCGTGCAGTTCCACCCGGAGTCCGCGGCCGGCCCCAACGACACCCTCGACCTGTTCGACCGCTTCGTGCAGCTGCTCACCGAGCACCGCGCCGCCACCACCCCCGCCACCGAAGGAGCCTGATCCATGCCCAAGCGCACCGACCTGAAGTCCGTCCTGGTCATCGGCTCCGGCCCCATCGTGATCGGCCAGGCCGCCGAGTTCGACTACTCGGGCACCCAGGCCATCCGCGTCCTCAAGGAGGAGGGCGTCCGCGTCGTCCTCGTCAACTCCAACCCGGCCACGATCATGACCGACCCGGAGCTGGCCGACGCCACCTACGTCGAGCCCATCACCCCGGCCGTTGTCGCCAAGATCATCGAGAAGGAGCGCCCGGACGCCCTGCTGCCCACCCTGGGCGGCCAGACGGCGCTGAACACCGCCATCGCCCTCGACAAGGACGGGGTGCTCGAGCGCTTCGGCGTCGAGCTGATCGGCGCGAACATCGAGGCCATCGAGCTCGGCGAGAACCGCGAGCTGTTCAAGGGCGTCGTGGAGCGTGCCGGCGGCGAGTCCGCCCGGTCCCACATCGTGCACACGATGGAGGAGGCCCTGGCCGCCGTCGAGGACCTGAAGTACCCCGTGGTGGTGCGCCCCTCGTTCACGATGGGCGGCCTCGGCTCCGGCATGGCCTACGACGAGGCCGACCTGTACCGCATCTGCGGCGCCGGCCTGCAGTACAGCCCGACCTCCGAGGTCCTGCTCGAGGAGTCCATCCTCGGCTGGAAGGAGTACGAGCTGGAGATGATGCGGGACAAGAACGACAACGTCGTCGTCGTCTGCTCCATCGAGAACGTGGACCCCGTGGGCGTGCACACCGGCGACTCCATCACCGTGGCCCCGGCCATGACGCTGACGGACCGCGAGTACCAGAAGCTGCGGGACATCTCGATCAACGTCATCCGCGAGGTCGGCGTGGACACCGGCGGCTGCAACATCCAGTTCGCGGTGAACCCCGTGGACGGGCGCGTCGTCGTCATCGAGATGAACCCGCGCGTCTCCCGCTCCTCGGCGCTGGCCTCGAAGGCCACCGGCTTCGCGATCGCCAAGATCGCCACCAAGCTGGCCCTGGGCTACACGATGGACGAGATCCCCAACGACATCACCCAGAAGACCCCGGCGTCCTTCGAGCCGGTCCTGGACTACGTGGTCGTGAAGGTCCCGCGCTTCGCGTTCGAGAAGTTCCCGGCGGCGGATCCCACGCTGACCACCACCATGAAGTCGGTCGGCGAGGCCATGGCCATCGGCCGCAACTTCACGGAGGCCCTGCAGAAGGCCCTGCGCTCGCTCGAGCAGAAGGGCTCGGAGCTCGCGTTCCCGCAGGACGCCGACCCGCAGGCCCTGCTCGCGGCGGCGAGCACGGCCACCACCGACCGGCTCTCCCAGACCCAGCAGGCGCTCTACGCCGGCGCCACGATCGAGGAGGCCTTCGAGGCCACCGCGATCGACCCGTGGTTCCTGGACCAGTTCGTGCTCATCAACGAGGTCGCGGACGAGATCCGCGACGCCGAGGTCCTCGACGAGGCCCTGCTGCGCCGCGCCAAGCGGCACGGGTTCTCCGACGCCCAGATCGGCTCGCTGCGGCACATGGACGCCGCGGTCGTGCGCGGCGTGCGTCACGCCCTGGGCGTGCGCCCCGTCTACAAGACCGTGGACACCTGTGCCGCCGAGTTCGAGGCCTTCACCCCGTACCGGTACTCCAGCTACGACCTCGAGACCGAGGTCGCCCCGCACGAGGGCGAGTCGGTGATCATCCTCGGCTCGGGCCCGAACCGGATCGGCCAGGGCATCGAGTTCGACTACTCGTGCGTGCACGCCACCATGGCGCTGCGCGAGGCCGGCTACGAGACCGTGATGGTCAACTGCAACCCGGAGACGGTATCCACGGACTACGACATCTCCGATCGCCTCTACTTCGAGCCGCTCACGCTCGAGGACGTCCTGGAGGTCATCGCGGCAGAGGAGGCCTCCGGCGGCGTGCGCGGCGTCTTCGTGCAGCTCGGCGGCCAGACCCCGCTCAAGCTGGCCCAGCAGCTCGCCGACGCCGGCGTGCCGATCCTGGGCACCTCGCCCGCGGCCATCGACCTGGCCGAGCACCGCGGTGAGTTCGCGCTCGTGCTCGAGCGCGCGGGCCTGGTGGCGCCGAAGAACGGCACGGCCGTCTCCTTCGACGACGCCAAGCGCGTGGCGGACGAGATCGGCTACCCCGTGCTCGTGCGCCCCTCCTACGTGCTCGGCGGCCGCGGCATGGAGATCGTGTACTCCGAGGAGGCGCTGGCCCACTACGTGGCGCACGCGACGGAGATCACCCCCGACCAGCCGATGCTCGTGGACCGCTTCCTCGAGGACGCGATCGAGATCGACGTCGACGCCCTCTACGACGGCACCGAGCTGTACCTCGGCGGCGTCATGGAGCACATCGAGGAGGCGGGCATCCACTCGGGCGACTCCGCGTGCGTGCTGCCCCCCGTCACCCTGGGCCCGGACGTGCTCGAGCGCGTGCACCGCGCCACCGAGCGGATCGCGGCCGGCGTCGGCGTGCGCGGCCTGATCAACATCCAGTTCGCGCTCGCCTCGGACGTGCTGTACGTGATCGAGGCGAACCCGCGCGCCTCGCGGACCGTGCCGTTCGTCTCGAAGGCCACGGGCGTCCAGCTGGCCAAGGCGGCCGCGCGGATCGGCGTCGGCGAGAGCATCGCCGACCTGCGCGCGGCCGGCATGCTGCCCACGGCGTACGACGGCGGCACCCTGCCGATCGGCGCGCCCGTGGCGGTCAAGGAGGCGGTGCTGCCGTTCACCCGCTTCCGCACCGCGGAGGGCCGCGTGGTCGACTCGCTGCTGGGCCCGGAGATGCGCTCGACGGGCGAGGTCATGGGCATCGACAAGCACTTCGACACCGCGTTCGCCAAGTCCCAGTCCGCCGCCGGCGGCCCGCTGCCCACCTCGGGGCGCGTGTTCGTGTCGGTCGCGAACCGGGACAAGCGCACCCTCGTGGGCCAGGCCAAGCGCCTCGTCGACCTCGGCTTCCAGGTGGTCTCCACCGGCGGCACCGCCGAGGTGCTGCGGCGCAACGGCATCCCCGCGGAGGTCGTGGCGAAGATCGCCGACGCCGGGCACGAGGACGGCGCGGGCACCGTGCTGGAGCAGCTGCACGCCGGCACCGTCGATCTCGTGCTGAACACGCCCTCCGGCGGCGACGCCCGCACGGACGGCTACGAGATCCGCGCGGCCGCGACGTCGCTCGGCGTGCCGGTGATCACGACCACGGCCGAGTTCGGGGCGTGCCTGCAGGCCATCGAGGCCATGCGGTCCTACGAGTGGTCCGTCACCTCACTGCAGGAGCACGACGCGCGCCTGCAGCAGGCTGTCGCCGGTCCGGAGGCCGCGGCGTGACCACGACGGCGACGGGCGGCGCGGGGCCCCGCGCCCCCTTCGGGCGGCGGCTGGCCCAGGCCATGGAGACGGCCGGTCCGCTGTGCCTCGGCGTGGACCCCCATCCGGGCCTGCTGCGGCAGTGGGGCCTGAGCGACACCCCGGCGGGCCTCGAGGCGTTCTCCCTGACCGCCCTCGAGGCGGCGGTGGGTCCCGAGGGGCCCCGCGTGGCGGCGATCAAGCCCCAGGTGGCGCTGTACGAGCGCCACGGATCGGCCGGCCTGGCGGCCCTGGAGCGGCTGCTCGCGGCCGCCCGAGACGCCGGGGTGCTCACGATCGCGGACGCCAAGCGCGGTGACATCGGCTCCACCATGGACGGCTACGCCGCCGCGTGGATCGCCGATGCCTCGCCCCTGGCCGCGGATGCGGTGACGCTCAGCCCGTACCTGGGTTTCGGCACCCTCGTGCCGACCATCCGCGCCGCCCACGAGGCCGGCCGCGGCGTGTTCGTCCTCGCGCTGACCTCCAATCCGGAGGGCCGCGAGGTCCAGCACGTGGGCGAGGGGTCGGCCGAGGGATCGGTCGCCCGGCGCATCGCCGCGGCGGCGGCCGCCGAGAACGCGGCCCTGCGCGGCGACGACGCGTGGGGGCCGGTGGGACTCGTCTTGGGCGCCACGGTGGCCGCCGAGGCGGACCGCCTCGGCCTGGACCTGCCGGCCCTCGGCGGGCCCCTGCTGGCGCCCGGGTTCGGTGCCCAGGGCGCCACGGCCCGGGGCATGCGGGCCGACTTCGGGACGGCCTGGCCGCAGGTCTTGGCGACCTCGTCCCGCGGCATCCTGAGCGCGGGCCCGTCGGTGGCCTCGCTGGTGGACACGATCGAGGAGAATCGCGCCGCCCTGCGGTGACGCCCGCGTCCTCCCGGCGCGCCCGTGCCGTGTGGACGGGATGGTATCTTCCCTTTCGATCGGCTGTGCTCGTCGTCCTTGACGGTGGAAGGGTCTCGACGGGGCCGGTGAGGAATGAGAGGCATCGAGGTCAGACCATGGCGTTGCGGCAGCTCAGTGTGCAGGAGCGGGCGGAGGCCCGGAGGAAGGCCCTCCAGGCCCGCCAGGCGCGGGCGGAGCTCAAGGCGGCCTTCGCCGCCGGTGCGGTCGGCCTGGCCGACGTGTTCGCGCGCGCGGACACCGAGGACGCCGTCGCCCGCCTGCGGACCGTGGACCTGCTGCTGGCCCTGCCGGGCGTGGGCGAGGTCCGGGCCCGGGAGACGATGGCGGGGTGCGGCATCTCGCCGCGGCGTCGGCTGGGCGGCCTGGGCCGTCGTCAGCGCGAGGCGTTGATCGCCTATATTGGCCGGTGACCCCCACACCCCGGCGGGTCGGCGCCGGCCCGGGTGAAGGGCCTGCGAGGCCCGTCCCACCAGGAGGATGCGTGACCGACACGTTCGACCCCGGACCCGCCCCCGCCGTCCCGGTGGCCCGCACCGCCGTCCAGGAACGCCCCCCGGGCCCGGGCGTCACCGTCCTGGCAGGACCCACCGCCGTCGGCAAGGGCACCGTCTCGGCCTATGTCCGCGAGCACTATCCCGAGGCCTGGCTGTCCGTCTCCGCCACCACCCGCCCGGCGCGCCCGGGTGAGGAGGACGGGGTGCACTACTACTTCACGACGCCGGAGGAGTTCGACTCCCTCGTCGAGGCGGACGAGATGCTGGAATGGGCCGTCGTCCACGGCGTCCACCGCTACGGCACGCGGCGCGACCGTGTGATGGAGGCCGTGGCGCAGGGGCGCCACGTCCTGCTGGAGATCGACCTGCAGGGCGCGCGCCAGGTCCGCCGTGCGCTGCCGGAGGCCACCTTCGTGTTCCTGGCGCCGCCGAGCTGGGAGGAACTCGTGTCCCGGCTGCTCGGCCGCGGCACCGAGAGCCCGGAGGAACAGCGGCGTCGGCTCGAAACGGCTAGACTGGAACTCGCAGCGGAACCCGAGTTCGACGCCGTCGTCGTGAACGACCGCGTGGAGCGGGCCGCCGAGGAACTGGTGAGACTCATGGGGCTGGACCCCGAGCGCCGTCCGACCGAGGCCTGAGGACCGGCCGCACCGACGCCGCACCCGGCGCCGACGTGACAGTGAGATGAAGACTTTGGAGACCCCGTGACCGAACAGTACGAAGGCATCGTCAACCCGCCCATCGACTCCCTGCTGGAGCGGGTCGACTCGAAGTACGCCCTGGTGCTCTTCGCCGCCAAGCGGGCCCGGCAGATCAACGCCTACTACTCGCAGCTGCACGAGGGGCTGTTCGAGTACGTCGGCCCGCTCGTGGACACCCAGCTGAACGAGAAGCCGCTGTCCATCGCCCTGCGCGAGATCGAGGCCGACCTGCTCGAGTCCCACGAGGCCGTCGAGGCCACCCCGGAGGCCGACCTGGCCGCCGAGGACTTCGGCGACTTCTCCCTGCCGGGCGAGGACGACCCGTTCGCCACCCTCGAGTCGTCCGACGCCCACCAGCCGATGGGCGATCCCGCCGCCATCGAGGAGGCCGCCGAGACGGTGCGCGCCGAGGAGGGCACCTCCGAGGACGCCACGGAGGCCTGAGCCCGTCATGGAGATCGTCCTCGGGGTCGGCGGCGGCATCGCGGCCTACAAGGCGGCGCTGCTGCTGCGCTTGATGACCGAGGCCGGCCACGGCGTGACCGTGGTGCCCACCGCCAACGCCCTCGAGTTCGTGGGCGCGGCGACGTGGGAGGCCCTCTCCGGTCGCCCGGTCCGCACGGACACGTTCGAGGCGGTCGACGAGGTGAACCACGTCCGGCTCGGCCGGCGTGCGGACCTCGTGGTGGTCGCGCCGGCCACGGCCGACCTGCTCGCGCGCACCGCCGCGGGGATGGCGCCCGACCTGCTGGGCAACGTGCTGCTCACCGCCACGTGCCCCGTCGTCCTGGCCCCCGCCATGCACACCGAGATGTGGCACCACCCCGCCACGGTGGCCAACGTCGCCCTCCTGCGCGAGCGCGGCGTCACGGTCGTGGATCCCGCCGTGGGCCGCCTCACCGGGGCCGACTCCGGCGCCGGACGTCTGCCCGAGCCCGCCGAGATCTGGGAGCGTGCGCAGGCCGCCGCCGCCGCGGGCGCCCCGCGCCGTCCCCGGGCCTCCGGGTCCGACGCCGAGCCGACGCCCGGCCCGCTGGCCGGTCGCACCGTGGTGATCACGGCCGGGGGCACCCGCGAGGCCCTGGACCCGGTCCGCTACCTGGGGAACCGCTCCTCCGGCAAGCAGGGGGCCGCCCTGGCGCGCGCCGCCCTCGACGCCGGCGCCACCGTGCGGTTCGTCGCCGGGTCCATGTCCGTCCCGACGCCCGAGGGCGTCGAGCGCGTCGTGCCCGTGGAGTCCACGCAGGACCTGTTGGACGCCGTGCAGGCGGAGGCCGCCGACGCCGACGTCCTCGTGATGGCGGCGGCCGTCGCGGACTTCCGGCCGGCCGAGGTCTCGGACGCCAAGATGAAGAAGGGCGACGACGGCGGCGCGCCCGTCATCGTGCTCGAGCGCACCCCGGACGTGCTCGCCACGGCCGTGCGCACCCGCTCCGAGGGCGGGCCCATGGCCCCGCTCATCGTCGGCTTCGCCGCGGAGACCGGCGACGCGACGTCCTCCGTGCTCGAGTACGGCCGGGCCAAACTGGCGCGCAAGGGCTGCGAGATGCTCGTGGTCAACGAGGTCGGCACGGACAAGGTGTTCGGCCGGGACGAGACCGCCGTGACCATCCTGTTCGCCGACGGCCGCCCCGCCGTGGAGGCCGCAGGCTCCAAGGACGAGGCCGCGGCCGCCGTCGTGCAGGCGATCGTGGATGACCTCGCCGGTCGCGACCCCGTCGGCGCGTCGGGCCGCTGACCTAGACTGTGCGGCATGACCGATGCCGCCTCGCTGAGCCCCGCCCGCCACGCCGACCCGTATTCGGGGGTGGGCGGCGGAGAGCTCCGCCTCTTCACCTCCGAGTCCGTCACGGCGGGCCACCCCGACAAGATCTGCGACCAGATCTCCGACGCCATCCTGGACGCGATCCTCGCCGCCGACCCGTCGGCGAAGGTGGCCGTGGAGACCCTGACCACCACCGGCCTGGTGCAGGTGGCCGGCGAGGTGAACACCTCAGCGTACGTGGAGATCCCCAGGATCGTGCGCGAGACCATCCTGGACATCGGCTACGACTCCTCGGCCAACGGCTTCGACGGCGCCCAGTGCGGCGTGAACATCTCCATCGGCCAGCAGTCCTCGGACATCTTCGCCGGCGTCTCCCGGTCCCTCGAGGCCCGCGAGTACGGCTCGGCGGACGAGGTGGACGAGCAGGGCGCGGGGGACCAGGGCATCATGTTCGGCTACGCCACGGACGAGACCCCGGCGTACATGCCCATGCCCATCTACCTCGCGCACCGGCTCTCCGAGCGGCTCACCGCGGTGCGCCGGGCGGAGAACACGCCCATGCCGTACCTGCTGCCGGACGGCAAGACGCAGGTCACCATCGGCTACGCGCCCGGCCACGTGCCCACCACGGTCGAGGCCGTGGTGGTCTCCACGCAGCACCACGAGTGGGTCACGCAGGAGCAGCTGCGGGCGGACGTGGAGGAGCACGTGATCCGGCCCGTCATCGAGCGCTCCGGCCTCGACACCTCCGGCATGCGGATCATCATCAACCCGGGCGGCAAGTTCGTCATCGGCGGCCCCGTGGGCGACGCCGGCCTCACCGGTCGCAAGATCATCGTGGACACCTACGGCGGCATGGCCCGGCACGGCGGCGGCGCCTTCTCCGGCAAGGACCCGTCCAAGGTGGACCGCTCCGCCGCCTACATGCTCCGCTGGGTCGCGAAGAACGTGGTGGCCGCCGGCCTCGCCTCGCGCGCCGAGTTCCAGGTGGCCTACGCGATCGGTTCGGCCCGGCCCGTGGGCCTGTACGTGGACACCTTCGGGACGGCCACGGTGCCGGAGGAGAAGATCATCGAGGCCGTGAACGCGGTGTTCGACCTGCGTCCGGCCGCCATCGTGAAGGAGCTGAACCTCCTGCGGCCCATCTACCGACGGACCGCCGCGAACGGCCACTTCGGCCGGGACGACGCCGACTTCACGTGGGAGCGCACGGACCGCGTCGAGCAGCTGCGCGCTGCCGCCGGCCTCTGACCCGGAGGCGGGCATCACAGACGCGCTGTTCGCCCTCCCGGAGCCGGAGGACGCGCCCCGACTGCCGGAGCGGGCCGAGGGGTGGCCGGAGCGGCCGATCGCACGCGTCCTGCTGGACTCGCCCGTGCCGCACCTGGACCGCGAGTTCGACTATCTCGTGCCCGTGGCCCTGGACGACCGGGCGGTCCCCGGCTCCCGCGTGTCCGTCCGCTTCGGCGGACGGGCCATGACGGGCTGGCTCGTCTCGCGGGAGCAGGAGCCGGCCACCGGCGCCCAGCTCACCGAGCTCACCGGCGTGCTCACCGTCATCCCGCCGCTGACGGAGGAGGTCCTGGCGACCGCGCGCGCGGTGGCCCGCCGCCAGGCCGGCGTCGTCACGGACGTGCTGCGGGCCGCGGTGCCCCCGCGCGTCGCGCAGGTCGAGAAGGCCGCCCTGGCGGAGGACGCGGAAACCGCCGCGGACCACCCTGTGACGCTGACCGGCACGGACGCCGAGCGCCCGGAGCCTCCCGCGGCGGAGGAGGGCCTCGTGCCCACGGTGTGGGAGTCCCTTGAGGGGGGCACCGCGTTCGTGTCCGCCGTGCTGGCCGGGGACGCCGCGCGGGCGGCCGCCGTCGTGCCCTCGCGCCTGTTCGAATGGGACGAGGCGGGCGCGCTGGCCGCCCTGGCGCGCACGGTGGCCGCCTCGGACGGCGGCGTCCTACTGCTGGTGCCCGACCACCGCGACCTCGACCGGCTCTGCGCCGCCCTCGACGAGCACGTGGGGGAGGACGCCTACGCGCGGATCGGCTCCGAGGACGGCAACACGCCCCGGTACCGCGCCCACCTGGCCGCGCTGCGCGGCACCCGGCGCATCGTGGCCGGCACCCGGGCCGCCGTGTGGTCGCCCGTGCGCGACCTGCGGCTGGTGGTGCTCTGGGACGACGGCGACGACGCGTGGGCAGAACCCCGCGCGCCCTACTTCCACGCCCGAGAGGTCGTGCTGGAGCGGGCCCGCGCGACCGGCGCGGCGCTGCTCTTCGCCGGGCCCTCCCGGTCCGTCCCGGTGCAACGGCTCGTCGAGTCGGGCTGGCTGCTGCACCTGGGCCCCTCCCGCGCGACCCAGCGGGAGCTCGGGCCGCGGGTCGTCTCCACCGCCGACGCCTGGGAGACGGCGCGCGACCCGTTCGCGCAGCGGGCGCGGTTGCCGCAGGCCGCCTGGGCCGCCGCCCGCGCCGCGCTGCTCGGGCCACGGCCCGGCCCGGTGCTCGTGCAGGTGGCCCGGGCCGGCTTCATCCCCGCCCTCGTGTGCGAGCGCTGTCGCACGCCCGCCCGCTGCCGCGTCTGCGCGGGGCCGCTGGGCTTCCGCGACGCGCGGGCCGCCCGGCACGGGGAGGTGGCGTGCCGGTGGTGCGGCACCCGGGAGCGCGGCTTCCGGTGCACCGAGTGCGGCGGCACGACGCTGCGGGCCGGGGCCCGCGGCGTGGACCGCACGGCCGAGGAGCTGGGCCGGGCGTTCCCGCGCGTGCCCGTGCACGCCTCCTCGGCGCAGCACATGCTCGGCTCGGTGCCGCCCGGGCCCTCCCTGGTGGTGGCGACCGTGGGGGCCGAGCCGGTGACGCCCGACGGCTACGCGGCCGCCCTGCTGCTCGACGGGGACAGCCAGCTCCAGCGCGAGGGCCTCGACGTGCCGGGCCGGGTGCTCGCCCGCTGGCTCGCGGCCGCCTGCCTGGTCCGCCCCGCCTCCGACGGGGGCGTCGTGGTGGTCACCGCGGACGCGGGGGAGGCGGTGAACGCGCTCGTCCGACGGGACCCCGACGGCTTCGCCGCGCGCCAGGTCGCCGAGCGGCGCGAGCTGCACCTTCCTCCCGCCGGCCGCCTCGCAGAGGTCACGGGGGAGGCCGCCGCCGTCGCGGAGTACCTCGAGCTCGTGGAGGCCGCCCGCCGGGAACGGCCGGACGAGGACGTCCACGAGGATCCGCACTCGGCCCCGCTCGACGGCGGCCCGGCGCGACTGCCCTGGATCGGGCCGGTGCCGGACCCCGCCGACGAGATCCGCTCCCGCGCCCTGCTGATCTTCCCGTACGCGGCGGCCGAGGCCACCGTCGGCGCCCTGCGCGCCGCCCGGTCCGCGGCGAGCGCTCGGCGCGAGACCGCCCCGGTGCGGGTGCGGCTCGACCCGGCCGGGGTGCTCTGAGGGGGCGGCCGGACCGGCCCCCAGCCCGAGGGGCCGGAGCGCGGCGACGCCGGGGCGACGACGACGTCAGCGGCCGGCGCGGCGGAACCAGTCGCGGATCAGCGCCGCGCAGGCGGCCGGCCGCTCGTAGTGCAGCAGATGCCCGACGCCGTCGAGGACGTGCAGCTCCGCTGTGCCGCCCGCGGCGTCGATCGCCGCGGCGAGCGCCTCCTGTGCCGGCACCGAGCCCAGCGGATCCTCCCGCCCCGCGACCAGCAGCACCGGCAGGGTGAGGCGGGCGGCGACGTCGGCCACGGAGCCCGTGCTCGAGGCGCGGTACGCCTCGGAGAGCATGCGCGCGGAGGCGAAGCCCGAGAAGTGACGCCGGTGCTGGTCATGGGTGTACGCAAGGACATCCCTGTCCCTGGTGCGGGTCATGGCGAGCGTGGTCGCCCACACGACCGGCGGCGCGCCCAGCAGCAGCCGCGCCGGGCGCTCGGGCAGGCGGGCGGCGACCTCGTAGTACCCCTCGGCGACGGCGGCCAGCACCCGGCTCGACACGGACGCGGACGCCTGCAGCGCGGGTTCGGCGATGGGGTTGAGCAGGGCCAGCCGTCCCCACCGGGACGGGTCCCGGGCGACCAGCTCGGCCGCCACCGTCGTCCCGTAGGAGTGCGCGACGAGCACGGGGGTCGTCGGCAGACCCAGGGCGGTGACGACGGCGGCCACCGCGTCCGCGTGATGGGCGACGGTGTGCTCGGCGCGGGGGAAGGGCTCCGAGGCCCCGAAGCCGGGCAGCTCGATCGAGTGGATCGGATGCTCCGGGAGCGCGTCGGCCAGCAGGGCGAGGCCGTGGTGGTCCCCGCGGAAGCCGTGCACGAACACCAGCGGGGCCGCGGCCGCGTCCCCCTCGGGTGCCCCGGGCGATCCCGGCGCGGCCTCCGGAACGGGGGCGTACTCCCACACGGCCACGGACGACGGGGTCCCGCTGACGGGGTCCGGGACGGCCAGGGTGCGCCGGCGGGGCGTCCGGGCGCGGTGGCCCGTCAGCACGCCGGGATCGGCGGGCGCCGCGGGCGGCCGCAGAAGATCGCGCAGGCGGACGGGCGGGCCCGGGGAGGCGGGCGGCGTCGGGGCAGGCACGTCCCCACCCTAGCCAGGCCGGCCTGGAACCTCACCGACGTCACCCACGCCTCCCGCACGCTCCTGTTGGACCTGGACGCGGGGACGGGGTCCGCCGAGGCGCTCGACCTCATCGCGGCCGCGGGCGTGCCCGCGGGAGGGCGGCCCTGGGGTGGGCCTGAGGCCACGCTGCCGGAACCCGGCGACGCCTGGTCCTGGCCACGATGGCGCGCGCGTGCCTACCGTACTCCGGCCCGTCCCCGGTCCCGGGGCCCGCACGGGCGCACCCCGTCCCCCACGAAAGGCCCATGCGTGCAGCACCCCGTCGCCCTCAGATCCCTGAAGATCGCCCTCGCCTTCGTCGGCCTGCTCGTCGGCGCCGGCTTCGCCACCGGCGCCGAAGTCATCCAGTACTTCGTGGGCTTCGGCTGGATCGGCATCGTGGGCGCGGGACTGGCCGGCCTGCTCGTCACCGCCGGCGGCGCCGTCATCCTCCAGCTGGGCAGCGTGTTCCTCGCGGCCGACCACAAGGTCGTCTTCCGCAGCGTCTCGCACCCCGTGATGGCCCGGATCCTGGACGTCGTGGTGACGGTGACGCTCTTCGCGATCGGCGTCGTCATGCTCGCCGGGGCGGGCTCGACGCTCGCCCAGCAGTTCGGCTGGCCGACGTGGGCGGGCTCCACCCTGATGACCCTGCTCGTGCTCGTGACGGGCATGCTGGACGTGGAGAAGGTCTCCGCGATCATCTCCCTGATCACGCCCCTGGTGGTCGTCGCGGTCGTGGCCGGGTTCGTCCACGTCCTGGTCACCCGCGACGGCGGCTTCACCGCCCACGAGTCCCTCGCCGTCCAGGCCACCACGCCGGTGGACCCGTGGTGGCTGTCCTCGGTCAACTACTTCGGCCTCGTCGTCGTGATGGCCGTGTCCATGTGCCTCGTGATCGGCGGGTCCATCACCCACCCCCGGGAGGCGTTCCTCGGCGGCCTCACCGGTGGCCTGATGTACACCGCCCTGCTCCTGATGGCCTCCACGCTGCTCTACCTCGGCTACGCCGAGATCGGCCGCGCCGACGTCCCCATGCTGCGGCTGTTCGCCTCGATCGCGCCCTGGCTGGGCTGGGCGATGGTCGTGGTGATCTACCTGATGATCTTCAACACCGCGATCGGCATGTTCTACGCGCTGGGACGCCGCCTCACGGCCGACCGCCCGGGCCGCTACCGGCCCGTGTTCGCCGGCGTCACGCTGCTGGCCTTCGCGGTGAGCTTCGTCGGCTTCGGCGACCTGATGAACGTCGTCTACCCGGCGCTGGGCCACCTGGGGATCGTGCTCGCGCTCGTGCTCCTCGTCTGGTGGCTCACCCACCGCCGGCAGATCTCCGCCGAGTCGGGGCTGCGTCTGCGCCTGCTCGCGCTGCTCCGCCTGCGTGAGCATCCGGAGAAGACCTTCACGGCCCAGCACGCAGTGCAGCTGCAGGAGGCGGTCGGGGACTCCGTGGCGGCCCCGGACGCGGTGACGGAGGCCCTCGAGGACGAGGTCGCCCAGGTGCTCGAGGAGGACGACGCGCTCACCTCCGGAGGGGCGCGCCCCGGTCCCGACGCCGGGCCCGAGCGTCCGGCAGGCGGCAGCCACTCCGCCTGAAACCGCGTGCCCGGCCGGGCACGGCGTCTCGGAGCGGCCCTGCGGCCGGGCCGGGGCGCCGTCGCCGTAGGATGGGGTGGCCGGCCGTGCCGCCGGCCCCGTCCGCGCCGCCCGAGGGCCGGCGCCCCATCCCGACTGCGTGAGGACTCGAACCGCCGTGAGCCAGACCCCCGACAGCGCCGTGCCGGCCACCCCCAGCATCCCCGCCGACGCGGAGTACTCGTTCCGTGACGTGGAGGCCCGCTGGGCCGGGTACTGGGAGCAGGCCGGGACGTTCGCCCCGCGCGAGGACGGCTCCGAGACCCGCACCGTGGTCGACATGTTCCCGTACCCGTCGGGCGACCTGCACATGGGGCACGCCGAGGCGTTCGCGATGGGCGACGTCGTCGCGCGCCACTGGATGCAGCGCGGCTTCGACGTGCTGCACCCCATCGGCTGGGACTCCTTCGGCCTGCCGGCCGAGAACGCCGCCATCAAGCGCGACGCCCACCCGGCCGAGTGGACCTACGCGAACATCGAGACGCAGAAGCGCTCCTTCCAGCGGTACGGCATCGCCGTGGACTGGTCCCGTGAGCTGCACACCTCGGACCCCGAGTACTACCGGTGGACCCAGTGGCTGTTCCAGCAGCTGTACCGCAAGGGCCTGGCGTACCGGAAGGACTCCCCGGTCAACTGGTGCCCCCAGGACCAGACGGTGCTCGCCAACGAGCAGGTCGTGGACGGCCGCTGCGAGCGCTGCGGAACCGAGGTCACCAAGCGGACCCTGAACCAGTGGTACTTCCGCATCACCGAGTACGCGGACGCGCTGCTGGACGACATGGACCAGCTCACCGGCCACTGGCCCGAGCGCGTGCTCGCCATGCAGCGCAACTGGATCGGCCGCTCCGAGGGCGCCCACGTCGACTTCCAGGTCGAGGACGGCCCCGTCGTCACGGTCTTCACCACCCGGCCGGACACGCTGCACGGCGCGACCTTCATGGTGGTCGCCGCCGACGCGCCGCTGGCCGCCGAGCTCGCCGGCGACGACGTGCGGGCCGAACTCGAGGCGTACCGGGAGGACCTGAAGAAGGTCTCGGACATCGACCGCCAGGCCACGGACCGCCCGAAGAGCGGCGTGTTCCTGGGCCGCCACGCCGTGAACCCGCTGACCGGTGAGCGCCTGCCGATCTGGGCCTCGGACTACGTGCTGGCCGACTACGGCACGGGCGCCATCATGGCCGTGCCGGCCCACGACCAGCGCGACCTCGACTTCGCCCGCGCCATGGGGCTGCCCGTGCGCGCCGTGCTGGACACCGGCGAGGAGGACCCGGCCGTCTCCGGCGTCGCGACGACCGGCGAGGGCATCCTGGTGAACTCCGGGGAGCTCGACGGCCTGGACAAGACCGCGGCCATCGCGCGGGCCATCGAGATCGTGCAGGAGCGCGGCACCGGCCGGGGCACCACCACGTACCGGCTGCGCGACTGGCTGCTCTCCCGTCAGCGCTTCTGGGGCACCCCGATCCCCGTGGTCCACTGCCCGGACTGCGGCGAGGTGCTCGTGCCGGAGGACCAGCTGCCGGTCACCCTGCCGACCGACCTCAAGGGCGAGCAGCTCGCCCCCAAGGGCCAGTCGCCCCTGGCCGCGGCGACGTCGTGGGTCGAGGTGGACTGCCCGCAGTGCGGCGGCCCCGCGCGACGGGACACCGACACCATGGACACGTTCGTGGACTCGTCCTGGTACATGCTCCGCTACGCGTCCCCGAACGACGACGCCCGCGTCTTCGACCCCGAGGCCCTGCGTCGCTGGCTGCCCGTGGACCAGTACGTGGGCGGCGTGGAGCACGCGATCCTGCACCTGCTGTATGCCCGCTTCTTCACCAAGGCCCTGCACGACCTCGGCCTGGTGCCCTTCACCGAGCCGTTCCGCGCCCTGCTCAACCAGGGCCAGGTGCTCAACGGCGGCAAGGCCATGTCCAAGTCGCTGGGCAACGGCGTGGACCTGGGCGACCAGCTGGACGAGTTCGGCGTCGACGCCGTGCGCCTGACCATGGTGTTCGCCTCGCCGCCCGAGGACGACGTGGACTGGGCCGACGTCGCCCCGGGGGCGGCCGGCAAGTTCCTGGCCCGCGCGTGGCGCCTGGCCCGCGACGTCCGCGCGACGGGCGCCCCGGCCGGCACGGACCCGGCGGACGGGGCCGTGACCCTGCGCCGGGTGACGCACCGGACCGTGCACGAGGCCCAGCAGCTGCTGGACGACGGCAAGTTCAACGTGGTCGTCGCCAAGACGATGGAGCTGGTCAACGCGGCCCGCAAGGAGATCGACGCGGGCGCCGGCGCGGCCGACCCCGCCGTCCGCGAGGCCGCCGAGGCCGTGGCCGTGCTGCTCTCCCTCGTGGCGCCGTACACGGCCGAGGACATGTGGGTCCTCCTGGGCCACGAGCCCTCCGTGGTCCGCGCCGGCTGGCCCGCGGTGGACGAGGCGCTGCTGGTCGAGGACACCGTCACGGCCGTCGTCCAGGTCAAGGGCAAGGTCCGCGACACCCTCGAGGTGCCCGCGGACATCACCGCCGAGGACCTCGAGGCGCGCGCC
This sequence comes from Micrococcus sp. KRD012, assembly GCF_017168555.1. Taxonomy (NCBI): domain Bacteria; kingdom Bacillati; phylum Actinomycetota; class Actinomycetes; order Micrococcales; family Micrococcaceae; genus Micrococcus; species Micrococcus sp. KRD012. Next base: position 34,665 of record NZ_JABFBB010000019.1, on the reverse strand, counting down.
CGCGCGTCGCAGAAGGTGCGGAACTTCATCGGGGACGCCGAGATCGTCAAGGTGATCGTGCGCGAGCCCAAGCTCGTGAACCTGGTGATCCGCTGACCGCGTGAGACCGGCCCCGACCGGGCCGGGGGAGAGGAGGCAGGCCGTGGCGAGCATCGAGCAGTGGCGCGACGACGCGCTCGTCCGCCTGCGCTCCCGCCGCTCCCAGCTGGCCGGGCGGGCACGCTACGGGCTGCGCCCGCCCCGCCGGGACCGCACGGCCGTCGTCACGGACTCGGCCGCGGCCCTGCCCAGCGCCGTCCTCGGACACGGTCTGGCCGCCGGGATCCGCCAGGTGGCGCTGCCCGTCATGGTGGGCGAGCAGATCCACACGGAGGGCACGGACGAGCTCGCGCTGGAGCTGCCGCTGGCCCTGGCCGCCGGCACCCCGGTGCGCACCTCGCGGCCCTCGCCGGGTGCGTTCCGGACGGCCTACGCCGAGCTGGCCCGCGCCGGCTACGCACGCATCCTCTCCGTCCACCTCTCCGGCGAGCTCTCCGGCACCGTGGAGGCCGCGCGCGTGGCCGCCGCGGACGCCGAGCGCCCGGTGACCGTGGTGGACTCGCGCACCGTGGGCTTCGCGCTGGGCATGGCCGTGGTGGACGCCGCCGTGGACGCGGGGGTGGGCATGCCCGTGGCCCGCATCCGCGAGCGGCTCGAGGCCACCGTGGACTCCAGCCATGTGCTGTTCACGGTGCCCAGCCTCGAGCAGCTGCGCCGGGGCGGGCGGATCAGCGGGCTCGCCTCGCTGCTGGGCACGCTGCTGCAGGTGCGCCCCGTCATGGCCGTCGACGACGGCGCGATCGGCCTGGTCGACCGCCCGCGCTCCGCGGCCCGGGCCGTCGACCGGCTCGTGGAGCTCGCGACCGAGCGGGCCGGCGGGGACCCGGTGCGGATCGCCGTGCACGCGTACGGCGACCCCGAGACGGCCGGGCAGCTCGCGGAGCGGCTCCAGCCGATCTCCACCACCCCCGTGCCCGTCGTCGAGCTGCCCGCTGTGCTCGCCGCGCACCTGGGCCTGGGCGCGCTGGGTGTGGTGATCTGCCCGCTGGAATCGCCCACGGGGGGCTCGGGGGACTGAGGCCTCCCGTGCAGGCGAGCCGAGGAGACGGGCGCGTCCGTTCCTGCACACCGCCCCGGACCGCGGTGGTGATCCCCAGGCCGGGTGCGGGACGCGCCCGACTCGGCGACGGGGACGCAGACTGCCCGCATGAGCCCCAGCCACCGCCTCTGCGACGATCCGCCCGCGTTCACCCCGGACCCCGCGCCCGCGGCCGTCCCCGACGTCGACACAGCCGGCCCGCACGCCGCGTCCGGGTGGGAGCGCACCCCGCCCCGGGGCCCGGTGCTGCGGTGGCGGCCGGCCCTGCTGGCCGTCACCGTGCTGCTCGTCGCCGCGGCGGCCTGGTGGGCGGTGGCCTGGCTGACCACCCCGGCGCCGCCCGCGGCGATCCCGGCGGCCGCGGCCGGGGCAGGCATCCCGCAGACCGGCGCGCCCTCCGCCGCCCCGTCGGCGGCGGGCACCGACGCGCGGACGTCCGAGGCGGGGCCGTCGGGGGAGGCGCCCGAGCCCGCCGGGTCCGGCCCGCTGCGGGTGCACGTGGTGGGCGAGGTCGCCCGGCCGGGAGTGGTCAGCCTCGCGCCGGGCTCCCGGGTGGCCGACGCCGTGCGCGCGGCGGGCGGCCCGACCCGGGACGCCCGGGCGGAGCGCATCAACCTCGCGGCCCCGTTGGACGACGGCCAACAGGTCCTCGTCCCCTCCGCCCACACGCCGCAGGACGCCCTGGACCGGGTGGCCGGGGCCGCGCAGGCGCAGCCCACGCCGACCACGGGCGGGGCCGGTGCCGGAGGCGAGCCGGGCGGCGCCGAGCCCGGCGGCACCGTGGACCTGAACACCGCTGACGCCACGGAGCTGCAGACCCTGCCCGGCGTCGGCCCCGCCACGGCGGAGAAGATCATCGCCCACCGCGAGACGGTCGGCCCGTTCACCGGCCTGCCGGACCTGGACGCGGTGCCCGGCATCGGCCCGGCCACGCTCGACCGGCTGCGTGACCACGTCTCGTGGTGAGCCCGGTCCCGGGCCCGTCCAGCGATCCCATGGACCGCCGCGCCCGCCGCCGCGAGGTGCCCGGCCCGCTCGAGGCCCGGTGGGTGCCCGCCCTGCTCGCCTGCCTGACCCTCGGGATCCTCGGCGTCGGCTGGGACGCCCCGGCCCGCTCGGCGGCGGCCCTCACCGGGCTGGCCGTCGCCGCGGCCGCCGTCCTGGGCGCCGCCCGCTCGACCGGTCGGATACGGGGCGTGGCCACCGCGGCGGCGCTGGCCGGCGTGGCCGCGGCCCTGATGCTGCAGCACTCGGCCGGGCCGGCCGCCGCGGCCGAGGGCAGCGGCTGGACCGGCGCGGTGCACGCGGGCTCACCGCTGCGGCTCGAGCTGACCCTGGACGGGCCCGCCACCCTGAGCGAGGCGGCCTTCGGCCCGCGCTGGAGCGTGCCCGTGCGGGTCGAGACGTTCGGTCATCCGCCGCGGGCCCCCGAGGCGGCCGTGACGGCCCGACTCACGGGCGGGGGAGCACCGCCCGCGACGATCGCCGCGCCGTCGGACGGGACGGCGGCCCCCGGCGGCGGGCCGGGATCGCGGGTGTGCGTCGTGGCCCGGCCGTCGAGGTCCGGCTCCACCGTGTTCCTGGCCGCCGCGGCCGCCCCGCAGCCGGGACCCTGCCCCGGCGGGGTGGAGACGGCGGGCGGGGCCATCGACGGCGGCCCGGGCCCGCCGCGGCGGGAGGCGCTGCGCGCCGCATTCCGTCAGTCCGCGGAGGGCACGGTCGGCGCGGCGCCGGAGCTCATCCCGGGGCTGGTGCTGGGCGACCGCTCCGCCCAGGGGCCCGCCCTCGACGACGCCATGAAGGCCTCGGGCCTGTCGCACCTGTCTGCCGTGTCCGGGGCCAACGTGGCCATGATCCTCGGCGCGGTCGCGATCACCCTGCGCTGCGCGCGGGTGCACCGGGCGGTGGTCCTCAGCGCCGGGCTGGCGGTCCTCGGGGTGTTCGTGGTCGTCGTGGGACCGGAGCCGTCCGTGCTCCGGGCGGCCGTGATGGGCGCTCTCGGAGCCCTCGCGGTGTTCTTCGGCCGCGCGCGGCAGGCGTTCGGACTCCTGACGGTGGGCGGCACGGCCCTGCTCGTCGCGGTGCCGGCCCTCGCCGTGGAACCGGCCTTCCACCTCTCCCTGGCGGCGACCGCGGGCATCGTCCTGGGCGGCGCGCCCCTCGACCGTGCGCTGCACGCCGGGCTCGGCCGGGTGCTGCCCGACGTCGTGGCGCGGTGGCTCTCGGCGTCGCTCGCGGTGACCGTGGCCGCCCACCTGGCCTGTCAGCCGATCATCCTGGCCATGACGGGCGAGGTGTCGGCCTACGCGGTGCCGGCCAATCTGCTGGCCGCCCCGGCCGTGCCGCCCGTGACCGTCCTGGGCACCCTCGCCGCGGCCCTCGCCCTGCCCGCGCCGGGGATCGCCGCCGCCCTCGTGGCCGTGATCCAGTGGCCCGCGGCCTGGATCGGGTGGGTCGCCCACACCAGCGCCTCGCTGCCCGGGGCGCTGCGTCCGTGGCCGGCCGGGGCCCTCGGTGCCGGGCTGGGCGTCCTGCTGGTGGCCGCGACGCTCCTCGGATTCGCCGCCGTGCTCCTGCTCGAACGACGCCGGGCCGCCCCGGTGCGGCGTGTCGGCCGCAGCGCGCCGCGGACCCGCGAGCGCCTCCCCGCCCTGGTCGTGCTCGCCGCCGCGCTGGCCGCGGCCACCACGGGTGCGGTCGGGGCGGTCCTCGTGCCGCGGGCCTCGGGCGCGGCCCCGCCGGACTGGGCGGTGGCGTTCTGCGACGTCGGCCAGGGGGACATGGCCGTGTTCCGGTCCGGCCCGCACGCGGGGGTCGTCGTCGACGTCGGGCCCGAGCCGGGGCTCGCTCGTCGCTGCCTCGACGACCTCGACGTCGACCGGGTGGACGCCGTGCTGCTCACCCACCTGCACGCCGACCACGCCGGGGGACTGGCCGGCGTTGTCGACCGCGCCTCCCCCGGGGCGGTGCACTACGCGACCCGGGACGCACCGGGGCAGGGCAGGGGAGGGCGCGGCGGGGAGGCGGAGGGCGTCGACCCGCCCGCCGACGCGGCACGGCTCCGCACCGGCGCGACGGGCACGGCCGGGCCGGTGCGGTGGCACGTGCTGCTCGCCGACGCGCGGGCCCCCGAGGAGAACGACGCCTCCGCCCAGGTGCTGGTCACCGTCGAGAGCGGGGCCGGTCCGGTCACGACGCTGGTCACCGGCGACATGGAGGAGGACGCCTCCGCGGCGTGGGTCGCGGGGCGCCGGTCCGATGCCGCCGCACCGCCGCACGTGGACGTGCTCAAGGTCGCCCACCACGGCGCGCGCAACGGTGGGACGGCCGTGCCGCGCGCCGTCGGCGCCCGCCTGCACGTGGTCTCCGTGGGCGCCGACAACCCGTACGGACACCCCCACCGGGCCACGGTGGACGCGCTCGGCCGCCTCGGGCCGGTGGCCCGCACGGACCTGCACGGCACGCTGGCCCTCACGGCTGCGGACGGCCCCGACCCCGACGGCGCGCCCGAGATCGCGGCTCACACCGTCCGCCCGCCCTCGAGCGTCCGCACCGGACCCTAGGATGGGACGCATGTCCGCCGCCCGCAGCCCCCGTTCCGGCCGAGCCGGCCGCACCGACCCGCTGGCCTGGCGGCGAGCCGAGCCCGCCCCGCTCATGCTCCTCAAGGGGCCCGAGGACCATGCCGCCCGCTGGGTGACGGACCGCGTGACCCAGGCTCTGCGCGAGCGCCACGGCCAGCTGGAGATCCACCGGCTCCGCGCGGGGGAGTACCAGCCCGGCCAGCTGGCCACCGCGGCCAGCCCGTCCCTCTTCGCCGAGCCCACCCTCATCACGGTCGAGGGCCTCGAGGCCATGAACGACGCGTTCCTCGAGGACGCCCTGCGCCTCGTCCAGCAGGGCCCGGGCGCGGAGGACGTCACGCTCGTGCTGCGCCACACCGGCGGCAACCGCGGCAAGAAGCTGCTGGACGCCGTCGCCCAGGCCGGCACGGTGGTCGAATGCGTGCCGCTGAAGAAGGACGAGGAGCGGCTGGCCTTCGTGCAGGCCGAGTTCCGCGACCGGCGTCGACGCATCGACGAGGAGGCGGCCCGCGCGCTCATCCGCGCCACCGGCGCCTCGCTCACGGAGCTCGCGGCCGCGTGCGCCCAGCTCGTCGACGACACCGAGGGCGTCGTCACCGTCGAGACCGTGGACACCTACTACAGCGGCCGCGTGGAGGCCACGAGCTTCGCGGTGGCCGACGCGGCGCTCGAGGGGCAGGCGGCGAGGGCCGTGTCCCTCGTGCGGCACGCGATGGCCACCGGCGTGCACCCGGTGATGATCACCGCGGCGCTCGCGCTCAAGGCGCGGCAGGTGGCACGGATGATCGACGCCCGCCGGCCCGCCGCCGAGCTGCCGTCCCTGCTCGGGGTGGCCCCGTTCCAGGTGCGCTACATCCAGCAGGCGGCGCGGCACTGGACGGCGGCCGGCATCGCGCAGGCCGTGGAGTGGATCGCCCAGGCCGACGCCGAGGCCAAGGGCGCCTCCCGCAACCCGGAGTTCGCCGTCGAGCGCGCGGTCATCCGCGTGGCCACCGCCGTCAGCCGCTGACGGCGCCGCCGGACGGCACGCGACGGGGGCTGCCCGGACACGACGCGGCCCCCGCACCGATCGCTCGGGGCGGGGGCCGCGGTCACAGCCGGGGGCGTGGATCAGCCGAGGAGGGCCTTCACGCGGGCGGCGATGCCGGACTTGCGGTTCGCGGCCTGGTTCTTGTGGATGACGCCCTTCGAAGCGGCCTTGTCCAGCTTGCGGGAGGCGGTGCGCAGCGCGGCGGCGGCGGCCTCGGCCTCGCCGGCGGCGACGGCCTTGTCCACGGCGCGGATGGCGGTCTTCAGCTCGGACTTCACCGCGACGTTGCGCTGGCGCGCCTTCTCGTTGGTGAGGATGCGCTTCTTCTGGGACTTGATGTTAGCCAAATCGGGTCCTTCGTCGTCGGCGGCGCGGACGAGGGTCCGGGCGCCGCATGAACAGGGGGTCGTGGAGGGTGCCCGGATCCGTGGACTGAGCGGCGTGGGGAACACCGATGATGACCCGTTCCGGGGGTGCCCGTCGACCGGCGGACACAATGCGGACGATCCTACCACCCAGACCCTGCGATCCGCGCGGCGGACTCAGCGCCCCCGCCGCCGGGCGCGGGCCAGCGCGGCCGTGACCCGGTCGAAGGCCGCCCGGTCCAGGACGCCGCCCTCCCGGCGCACCGCGGCCGGATCCACGCGGACCACCCGGTCCAGCTTCGCCTCCGAGGCGCGGCCGGACCGGTCCCAGGCGCCCGCGCCCACGTCCACGTAGTCCTCGTCCCGGGCCAGGGCGTTGTTCCGGTCCCGGCTGGTCAGCATGAGCCCGAGCAGGTGCGCCCCGTCCCGGCCGATCAGGAGCACGGGGCGGTCCTTGCCCCGGCCGTCCATCTCCTCGTACGGCACCCAGGTCCACACGACCTCGCCCGGCCCGGCCGTCGGCCCGGGCACGGGCGCGTACTCGACGCGGACGGTCCCGGTGAAGTCCGGCAGGGACGCGTGGCGGCCGGTGTCCTGTCGCCGGGGCCGGCGCTCCTGCCCGGGCCCGGGCATCGGCCACGAGTCGGTGGGCTCCGTGGGGTCCCACGCGGGCCCGGGAGGCCCGGGCGGGCCCGGGAAGGGTGACGGGCCGCTCCGGTCGCCGGCCCGTCGACCGGCCTCGGAGGCGGCTCGACGCGGCCGGGCGTCGTCGCGGAGGGTGCCGATCAGGCGTGCCGTCCGGCGGCCGAGGGACAGGGCGCGATGCAGGTCGAAGGCCATGGGCGTGAATCTAGTGGACGCGCGGGCCCGGCGTCCGGGTCGGGTCGGCGGCGGGACATGAGAGACTAGGCGGTCAGAGTCCCGTCCCCGTCACCCGTAGAGGAAGTGCCCGTGTCGCCCCTGGCGTCGAACCCCCCGGTGCCCGCTGCCACCGACCCCTCGGTGATCCGCAACTTCTGCATCATCGCCCACATCGACCACGGCAAGTCCACGCTGGCGGACCGCATGCTGCAGGCCACCGGCGTCGTGCAGCCCCGCGACATGAAGGCCCAGTACCTGGACCGCATGGACATCGAGCGTGAGCGCGGCATCACCATCAAGTCCCAGGCCGTGCGCATGCCCTGGTCCGTGGACGGGGTGGACTACGCCCTGAACATGATCGACACCCCCGGGCACGTGGACTTCACCTACGAGGTCTCCCGCTCGCTGGCCGCGTGTGAGGGCGCGATCCTGCTGGTGGACGCCGCCCAGGGCATCGAGGCCCAGACCCTGGCGAACCTCTACCTCGCCATGGAGCACGAGCTGGAGATCATCCCCGTGCTCAACAAGATCGACCTGCCCGCCGCGGATCCGGACCGCTACGCGGCCGAGCTGGCCTCCCTGATCGGCTGCGAGCCCGAGGACGTGCTGCGCGTCTCCGGCAAGACGGGCGTCGGCGTCGAGGAGCTGCTGGACCGCGTGGTCCGCGCCGTCCCCGGCCCGGAGGGGGACGCGGACGCCCCGGCCCGCGCGATGATCTTCGACTCCGTGTACGACACCTACCGGGGCGTCGTCACGTACGTGCGCGTCGTGGACGGCCGGCTCTCCCCGCGGGAGAAGGTCCGCATGATGTCCACGGGCACCACCTACGAGCTCCTCGAGATCGGCGTCTCCTCCCCGGAGCCCGTGCCCACCAAGGGCCTGGCCGCGGGCGAGGTGGGCTACCTCATCACCGGCGTGAAGGACGTGCGTCAGTCCAAGGTGGGCGACACGGTCACCAACCACGCCCACCCGGCGGAGCAGTCCCTGGGTGGCTACGAGGACCCCAAGCCCATGGTGTTCTCGGGTCTGTACCCCATCGACGGCTCGGACTATCCCGTGCTGCGTGACGCCCTGGACAAGCTCAAGCTCAACGACGCCGCGCTCGTCTACGAGCCGGAGACCTCGGTCGCGCTGGGCTTCGGCTTCCGCGTCGGCTTCCTCGGTCTGCTGCATCTGGAGATCGTGCGCGAGCGCCTCGAGCGCGAGTTCGACCTCGACCTCATCTCCACCGCGCCCAACGTGGTCTACGAGGTCACCCGGGAGGACCGTGAGGTCGTCACCGTGACCAACCCCTCCGAGTTCCCCGAGGGCAAGATCCTCGAGGTGCGCGAGCCCATGGCCTCGGCCACGATCATCGTGCCGGCCGAGTTCATCGGCGCCGTCATGGAGCTGTGCCAGGCCAAGCGCGGCAATCTCAAGGGCATGGACTACCTCTCCGAGGAACGCGTGGAGATCCGCTACTGGATCCCGCTGGCCGAGATCGTGTTCGACTTCTTCGACCAGCTCAAGTCCCGCACCAAGGGGTACGCCTCGCTGGACTGGAAGGCCGACGGCGACCAGGTCGCCGACCTCGTCAAGGTGGACATCCTGCTCCAGGGCGAACAGGTGGACGCGTTCTCCTCGATCACCCACAGGGACAACGCCTACGCGTACGGCGTGATGATGACGGGCAAGCTCAAGGAGCTGATCCCGCGCCAGCAGTACGAGGTGCCGATCCAGGCCGCCATCGGCTCGCGCATCATCGCCCGCGAGAACATCCGCGCGATCCGCAAGGACGTGCTCTCCAAGTGCTACGGCGGCGACATCTCCCGCAAGCGCAAGCTGCTCGAGAAGCAGAAGGAGGGCAAGAAGCGCATGAAGATGGTCGGCCGGGTGGAGGTCCCGCAGGAGGCCTTCATCGCCGCCCTGTCCTCGGACGGCGCCGGCGCCGACCAGGCGGCGAAGAAGTAAGTGCCCGCCCTGCCCCTCGGCGAGCCCGTCCCCGACGACGGCCGGCTGCCGGCCGACGTCGGGCAGCGGGTGCGCGCGGCCGCCCGCGACGGCGCGGCGCGCACCTTCAGCCTGTACGTCCACGTGCCGTTCTGCACGGTGCGCTGCGGCTACTGCGACTTCAACACGTACACGGCCGTCGACCTCGGCCCCGGCGCGGGTCGCGGCGACTACTGGGAGTCGGCGGTCGCGGAGCTGGACTTCGCCGCGGACGTGCTCGCGTCCTCGGACGTGCCCGCCCGCCCGCTGCACACGGTGTTCTTCGGCGGCGGCACGCCCACGCTCCTGCCGGCCGCGGACCTCGTGCGCATCCTCCAGGCGGCGGTGGACCGGTTCGGGATCGCGCCCGGCGCGGAGGTCACCACCGAGGCCAACCCGGACACCATCACTCCGGAGTACGCCCGTGAGCTCGCGGCCGGCGGCTTCACCCGCCTCTCCCTGGGCATGCAGTCCGCGGTGCCGCACGTGCTCGCCACGCTCGAGCGCACCCATCGGCCCGAGTCCGTCCCCGCCGCCGTCGCCGCGGCCCGCGAGGCCGGCCTGGAGGTGTCCCTGGACCTGATCTACGGGACCGCGGGAGAGTCCCTCGCCGACTGGCGGGCCACGCTCGAGGCCGCCGTCGCCCTGGCCCCGGACCACGTGAGCGCGTACTCGCTGATCGTGGAGGAGGGCACCAAGCTCGGGGCCCAGGTGGCCCGCGGCGAGGTGGCGGACGTGGACCCCGACGACCAGGCGGACAAGTACCTGCTCGCCGAGGAGCTGCTCGGCGCCGCCGGCTACCGCTGGTACGAGGTGTCCAACTGGGCGCGCGACCCGCAGGGCTCCGGGGTCCACCGCGCGCGGCACAACGTGGCGTACTGGGAGGACCAGGACTGGTGGGGGATCGGCCCGGGAGCGCACTCGCACCTCGCCGGCGTCCGGTTCTGGAACGCCAAGCACCCCGCCGCCTACGCGCAACGGCTGGCCACGGGGGTCACCCCCGCCGTCGGCCGCGAGCGGCCCGACGCCGACGCGCGGCGACTCGAGCGCATCATGCTCGCGGTGCGCACGGTGGACGGGCTCCCGACCGCGGAGCTCGTCTCGGAGACGCCGGGGGAGGCCGCGCGGATCCGCGGGGCGATCGCCGAACTCATCGCCGCGGGCCTGCTGGACGGGCGTGCCGCCGTCGACGGGCGCATCATCCCCACGCTCGAGGGGCGGCTGCGCAACGACGCGATCGTCCGGGCGCTGGCCGGCTTCTGACCGGCCGGCCCCGGGTCAGCGCAGGATGCGCAGGTTGAACGGGTACCGGAACGGACGGCCCTTGGACACGTGCGAGGCGCCCATCACGCCGTAGACCGCCATGGCGGCCCACGTGAGCGCGCCGAGGATCGCGAAGATCGGGCCGACCACCGGCAGCAGGGACAGGAAGAAGAACAGGAGCGTGATGAGCGTGGGCGGCCCGGAGAAGTTCAGGGCCTCGCGCGACTCCTGCGAGGTGAACGGGCCGCGGTCGCGGTAGAGCAGCCACACGACCAGCGGGCCGAGCACGCCGAACGCCAGACTGAGGTGGGCCAGCGCCGCGCGGTCACGGTCCTGCTTCGCCGTGAGCGGGGCGCCGCGGCCGCCGGCCGAGACGAGCCAGGCGGGCGGGCCGTGGCCGGTGCGGCCGGCGTCGGGCTGCGCGCGGGTGTTCACGAGGGGCTCCTCCTGGATCGCGGGACCCGCGCGCCGGGGACCGGGCGCAGGGCATGGGCCAGCATAGCGCGCGCCGAGATCAGTGCTCGGGTGCGGCGGTGAGGAAGTCGATGAGCTCCTCCACGCGGCCCAGCAGGGACGGCTCGAGGTCCGCGTACGTGGTGACGTGGGAGAGCAGCCGCTTCCACCCCAGCCCCGTGGCCTCCTTGCTCCCGTGCGGCCAGCCCAGTCCCCGCAGGATCCCCGTCTTCCAGTCCTGCCCCTTCGGCACGACGGGCCACGCGGGGATGCCGAGGACGGAGGGCTTGATGACCTGCCAGACGTCCACGTAGGGGTGACCGAGGATGAGCACGTTGCCCGCGGCCCCCGGCACGCGCATGGCCTCGGCCGCGAGGCGCTCCTCCTTGGACCCGGTGACGAGATGGTCCACGAGGATCCCGAGCCGGCGCCGCGGACCGGGGGCGAACGCACGGATCGCCCCGGCGAGGTCGTCCACGCCGTGCAGGGGCTCCACGACGATGCCCTCGAGGCGCAGGTCCTCGCCCCACACCTTCTCCACCAGCTCGGCGTCGTGCACGCCCTCCACCCAGATGCGAGAGGCGCGGGCGGTGCGGGCCCGCGCCCCCTCGACCCGTCGCGAGCCGGAGGCGGTGCGGGCCGGCGCCGCCGGGGCCGCGGCGGTCGGGGGGACCAGGGTCACGGGCTCGCCGTCGATCCAGAAGCCGCCGCCGAGGGGGAAGCCGCGGCGCACGCCGCGGCGGTCCTCCAGGACCACCACGTGCACGCCGCCGGAGCGCTCGATGCCGATCACGGCCCCGGTGAACCCGGAGGCCACGTCCTCGACCACCGTGCCGGGGGTGGCGGGCACATCGGGGACGGTCCGGGCGCATCGGGGACGGTCCGGGCGGGGCGGCGCGTCAGGTCGTCGTGGCCCGCGGGGCCCCAGCTGCTCCAGTCCATGGGAGAGCACGGTAGCAACGGGGGCGGGCGATCACCGTGAGCGAAGCCGTGCGGGCCGGTCGGGTCGTCCCCCGGGTCGGACGGTAGCATTGGCACTTGACCCGCCGGAGTGCCAGCCAGGGGCACCTCCGGGGTCGCCCCGGATCCCGACGGACCAGAGGAGGACCGAGATGTCGGAGCAGCCCCGCCGCCTGCAGGTGCTCCAGGCGATCGTGGAGGACTACGTGGCGCTGCGCGAGCCCGTGGGCTCCAAGGCGCTCGTGGAACGGCACGCCCTGGGCGTGTCCTCCGCGACCGTGCGCAACGACATGGCTGCGCTCGAGGAGGAGGGCCTCATCGTGGCCCCGCACACCTCCGCCGGGCGCGTCCCCACGGACAAGGGCTACCGCGTGTTCGTCGACCGCCTCTCCGAGGTGAAGCCGCTGTCCCCGGCCGAGCGCCGGGCCGTGCGGACCCTGCTGGACCCGGAGACGGACACCGAGCACATGATGGAGTCCACGGTGCGCCTCCTGGCCCAGCTGACCCAGCAGGTCGCCGTCGCGCAGTTCCCCCACGAGGACGGCTCCACGATCCGCCACCTCGAACTGGTCTCCCTCGCGCCCACGCGCGTGCTCGTGGTCCTCATCCTGTCCACGGGGCGGGTGGACCAGCGGCACGCCGTGCTGGACCGTCCGGTCGACGAGGCGGAGCTGTCCGTGCTCCGCGGCCTCCTGCTGGACGCCCTGCTGGGGCTCGGTCCGGTGCAGGCGGCCACCGTGGTGGACGACGTCGTCACCCGGGTCCGCCCGGAGCACCGGCAGTCCGCCGCCCTCGTGGCCGCGGCCGTCCACGACCTGCTCGAGGCCGGCCGGCAGGACCGCATCGTGCTGGCCGGCACCGCCAACCTGGCCCGCTCCCCGGGGGACTTCGGCGCGTCCATCGGGCCGATCCTGGAGGCGCTCGAGGAGCAGGTGGTGCTGCTGCGCCTGCTCACGGAGATGGAGCAGGACGCCCACGGGGTGTCCGTGCGGATCGGCTCCGAGAACGCCGGATCGCTCGCGGACACCTCGGTGGTCGCGGCCGCCTACGGCCCCGGCGCCGTGGCGAAGGTCGGCGTCATCGGTCCGACCCGGATGGACTACCCGGGCACCATGGCCGCCGTCCGGGCGATCGCCCGCTATCTCTCCCGCATCCTGACCACCTGACGCGCCTCCGCGTGTCCTGGCGGGCCCCGTCCCGCATCGCCCCACGTCCCGCTCTCCCCGAGAGGAATCCCCACCGTGACCGACCACTACGAGACGCTCGGCGTCAGCCGTGACGCCAGCACCGAGGAGATCCGCCGCGCCTACCGCAAGCTCGCGCGCACCCACCACCCGGACGTCAACCCCGACCCGGAGGCGGCCGAGCAGTTCAAGCGCATCTCCCACGCCTACGAGGTGCTCTCGGACGAGGGCCGGCGCCGGGCCTACGACACGACGGGCAACGAGAACGGCCAGGCCGGCTTCCCGGGCGGCTTCGGCGGGGCGGGCGGCTTCGGGGGCTTCGCCGACATCTTCGAGACCTTCATGAACGCCGCCGGCCAGGGCGGCCGCGGCGGCCCCGCCAGCCGCGCCCGCCGCGGCCAGGACGCCCTGGTGACCGCGCGGATCGACCTGCGCGACGCCGTCTTCGGCGGCGAGCAGACGATCGAGCTGGACACGGCCGTGCGCTGCGATCGGTGCGAGGGCTCGTGCTGCGAGCCCGGCACCCAGCCGGAGACCTGCCAGACCTGCCACGGCCACGGCATGATCCAGCGCCCCGTGCGGTCGCTGCTGGGCACCGTCATGGCCACCGAGGCCTGCCCCGCCTGCCAGGGGTTCGGCACCGTCATCCCAACGCCCTGCCACGAGTGCGACGGGCAGGGCCGCGTCCGCACCCGGACGCCGCTGACCCTGCGCATCCCCGCGGGCGTGGACGACGGCACCCGCATCCACCTCGCCGGCCGCGGCGAGGCCGGCCCGGGCGGCGGCCCGAACGGGGACCTCTACGTGGAGATCGCGGTCCGCCCGGACGAGACCTTCCGCCGCGAGGGCGACCACCTGGCCACCACCGTGACCGTCCCCATGGCCGCCGCGGCCCTGGGCACCACCGTCACGCTGGACACCCTGGACGGCAAGCAGTCCGTCAGCCTGGACCCGGGCGTGCAGTCCGGCCACGTCGAGGTCCTCCACGGCCTGGGCGTCGGCCGCCTGCGCGGGCAGGGCCGCGGCGACCTCAAGGTGGACGTGGTGGTCACCACGCCCACCGACCTGGACGACGAGCAGCGCCAGCTCCTGGAGCGCCTGGCCGAGGTGCGCGGCGAGGAGGTCGTGCACGGCGCGCCCCAGGCCAAGGGCATGTTCGCCCGGCTGCGGGAGAACCTGAGGAACCTGTGACCGCCCCCCTGTTCCACCTCGAGCCGGGCGCCCTGGCCGGCGCGAGCGCGGGCGCGGAGGTCGTCTTCGGCGGTACCGAGGCCCGGCACGCCGCCGCGGCCATGCGCCTGGCCCCCGGGGAGGCCGTGCTCCTGGCCGACGGGTCGGGCACGCTCGGCCACGGCACCGTGCTCGCGGCCGCCCCGGACGCGGTGACCGTGCGGCTGGACACGGTGGCGGAGGAGCCGGCGCCCACCCCGGCGCTCGTGCTCGTCCAGGCCCTCGCCAAGGGCGACCGGGATCTCATGGCGGTCCAGGCCGCCGTCGAGCTCGGCGTGGACGCCGTGGTGCCCTGGGAGGCCGAGCGCTCGATCGTCCGCTGGAAGGGTCCCAAGGCCGCCAAGGCCCGCCAGAAGTGGGCGGACACGGCCCGCGCGGCCGCCAAGCAGGCGCGTCGCGCCCGGGTGCCCGCGGTCCGGGACCACGTCTCCGGGACGGCGGTCGCCGGGCTGGTCCGGGACGACGACGGCGGCCGGCTCGTCCTCGTGCTGCACGAGGACGCGGAGCACGGGGTGTCCGCGGTGCCCGCGGAGCGGCTCTCCGCGGCCGCCGAGATCGCCGTCGTCGTGGGCCCCGAGGGCGGGATCGGCCCGGCCGAGCTCGAGGCCTGCGTGGCCGCGGGGGCCGTGCCGGTGCGGCTCGGCCCGCACGTGCTGCGCGCCTCCACGGCCGGCCCCGCCGCCCTCGCCGTGCTCCAGCACCGGCTCGGCCGCTGGTGAGCCCCGGCAGGACGACGCGCCGACGCCTAGACTGGACGGGACGTCCCGCCCCCACGACCCCGAGGTGATCCGCCC
>NZ_JABFBB010000019.1:11137-19735 GCF_017168555.1 Micrococcus sp. KRD012 | reverse complement strand
GACAGCCCCACGACCCCGACCCCGCCCGCCACCGCGCACGAGGGGGTCGCGTTCGAGACCGCCGACCTCATGGTCCGCACGCTCGGACCGCAGGACGCCCTGTTGCGGATCCTCGGCGGCGTGTTCCCCACCGTGGACGTCACGGTCCGCGACCAGCGGCTGGACCTGGCCGGGCCGGTGGCCGACGTAGCCTCGGTGCGGCGCGTCGTCGAGGACCTGCGCTCGATCGCCCGCCGCGACCAGGCCGTCACCCCCGAGGTGATGGGCCAGGTCGTCCACCACGTCCGCGATGCCGCCACCGGGCGCGGCGCGGGTCAGCTGCACCTGGACTCGATCCTCTCGGGCCGGGGCCGCCGCATCCGCGCGAAGACCCTGCACCAGCAGGACTACGTGGAGGCGATCGACCGCTCCACCGTCGTCTTCGGCATCGGCCCGGCCGGCACCGGCAAGACCTACCTGGCCATGGCCAAGGCGGTGCAGGCGCTGCAGGCCAAGGAGGTCAACCGGATCATCCTCACCCGCCCGGCCGTCGAGGCCGGCGAGCGGCTCGGGTTCCTGCCCGGCGGGCTCTCCGAGAAGATCGACCCGTACCTGCGCCCCCTGTACGACGCGCTGCACGACATGATCGAGCCCGAGTCGATCCCGCGGCTGATGGAGGCCGGGACCATCGAGGTCGCCCCGCTGGCGTACATGCGCGGCCGCACCCTGAACGACGCGTTCGTGATCCTCGACGAGGCCCAGAACACCACCGGCGAGCAGATGAAGATGTTCCTGACCCGCCTCGGCTTCGGTGCGCGCATGGTCGTCACGGGCGACACCTCGCAGGTGGACCTGCCGCGCGGCACCCAGTCCGGCCTGGCCCAGGCCGTCGAGGTGCTCGAGGGGATCGAGGGACTGGAGATGGTCCGCTTCGACTCCTCGGACGTGGTCCGGCACTCGCTGGTGAGCGCCATCGTGGACGCCTACGACGCCGCCCGCGGCCCCGCGGAGCGGTCCCAGAAGCGAGGAGGGGCCCGCCGTGGCCGTTGAGATCCTGAACGAGTCGGGGCTCGAGGTCCCCGAGGACGCGCTGCTGCGCATGGCCCGGCACGTGTACGCGCGCCTGCACGTCCACGAGCGCGCCGAGACGGCCGTGACCGTCGTGGACGCCGCACGCATGGCCGAGCTGCACGAGGAGTGGATGGACCTGCCCGGGCCCACCGACGTGATGAGCCTGCCCATGGACGAGCTGACCCCCGGCTCGCCCGAGGCGCCGGCCGAGGGCGTGCTCGGCGACGTCGTGCTCTGCCCCGAGGTCGCCGCCGAGCAGGCGGCGCGCGGCGGGCACTCCCGTGACGACGAGCTGCTCCTGCTGCTCACCCACGGCATGCTCCACCTGCTCGGGTACGACCACGTCGAGGACGCCGAGCGCGAGGAGATGTTCGCGCTCCAGGATCGGCTCGTCTCCGAGGTCCTCGGCCGGCCCGCCCCGGCCCCCACCGTCGAGGATTGAGGGCACCGCCCATGCTGACACCCGCCGTCCTCTTCGCCCTCTTCCTGGTCTTCCTCGGCCTGACCTGGACGCTGTCCCTGGCCGAGTCCGCGTTCTCCTACCTCTCCCGGCGGGATGCGGAGGACATCGTCCGCGAGCAGCCCGGCTCCAAGGTCCTGGAGATCGCCCGCGAGCGGGAGAGCCACCTCGGGGCCCTGCGGGTCTGGCGCTTCGTGGCCGAGGCCCTGTCCGCCGTCTGCCTGACCGCGGCCGCCGACGCGGTGGTGGACGACACGTGGCTCGCCGTGGCGATCGCCGCGGTCGTGCTCGTGGGCGTGGCCGCCCTGCTGGGCGTCTGGAGCCCGCGGCCGATCGGCTCCCGCAACGAGGCCGCCGTCGCCCGCCGCCTGGGCGGGCTCGTGTGGGTGCTCCGCCGGGCCCTGGGCCCGCTCGCCGCCCGACTGGACCGGGACCGGCGCCGTCGCGAGGTCGAGCCGGAGGATGAGGACGACTTCCAGGAGCGCCACCTGCGTGAGTTCGTCGCCCGCGCCCACGACGCGGACGTGCTCGCGGACTCCGAGGCGGAGCTGATCCAGTCGGTGTTCTCCATGAACGACACCATCGTCCGCTCCGTCATGGTGCCGCGCACCGACGTCGTCACCATCGACGCCGACCACACGCTCGGCCAGGCCATGGCCCTGTTCCTGCGCTCCGGCAACTCCCGCATCCCGGTGATCGGCGACGACGCCGACGACATCCGGGGCATGCTGCACCTCAAGGACGTCACCCGCGCCCTGCACCACGACGGCGCTGCGACCGACACCCCCGTCACCGAGGTCATGCGCGACGTCCGCTTCGTCCCCGAGTCGAAGTCCGTGGCCACCCTCCTGCAGGAGCTGCAGCGCGAGTCCACCCACGTGGCCGTGGTGGTGGACGAGTACGGCGGCACGGCGGGGCTCGTGACCCTCGAGGACCTCATCGAGGAGATCGTCGGCGAGATCTACGACGAGGACGACCGCCCGGACCGCCCCGAGGTGGAGTTCGTCGCGCCCGGCGTCTACTCCGTCGACGCGCGCATGGGCATCCACGACTTCCGGGAGGAGTTCGAGCTGCCGGAGGAAGACGAGGACGACGACGTCGACACGGTCGGCGGCCTGCTCGCCAAGGAGCTCGGCCGCGTCCCGATCCAGGGCTCGCGCGTCGTGGTCCAGGGCATCGAGCTCGTCGCGGACACCCTCGAGCCCCGCCGCAACCGGGTCGCGCGCCTGCGCGTCTCCGAGACCCCCGACCGTCCGGTGCGGCTGCGCCGGCGCGAGGAGCAGGCCCACGGCGCCACGCCCGCCGACCCCGTGGCCTGAGCCGGCCCCCCACGCCCCGCCTGACAAGGATGACCCCATGACCGATCTCGTCGATCCGGCCCGCGCCGCGGACGGCTTCCGTTCCGGCTTCGTCTCGCTCGTGGGCCGGCCGAACGCCGGCAAGTCCACGCTCACCAACGCGCTGGTGGGGGAGAAGGTGGCGATCACCTCCTCCAAGCCGCAGACCACGCGCCACACCATCCGCGGAATCGTCCACCGCGAGGACTTCCAGCTCGTGCTCGTGGACACCCCGGGCCTGCACCGGCCCCGCACCCTGCTCGGCGAGCGCCTCAACGACCTCGTGGCGGAGACGCTCAACGAGGTCGACGCCGTGGGCATGTGCCTGCCGGCCGACGAGGCGATCGGCCCCGGCGACCGGTTCATCGCCCAGCAGCTCTCCTACCTGCACCGCACCCCGGTGGTCGCCGTGGTGACGAAGACGGACAAGGTGGGCCCGGAGCAGCTCATGGCGCAGCTCGTGGCCGTGACCGCGCTGGGCGACGAGGTCCTCGGGCCGGAGAACGGCGGGGAGGGCTTCGCGGCCGTCGTGCCGGTCTCGGCGGTGGCCGGCCGCCAGGTCGACGACGTCCTGGGCGTCTTCGCGGGCCTGCTGCCGGCCGGGCCGCCCCTCTATCCCGACGGCGAGCTCACGGACGAGCCGGAGGCGGTCATGGTGGCCGAGCTCATCCGTGAGGCCGCCCTGGAGGGCGTGCGCGACGAGCTGCCGCACTCGGTGGCCGTGGTGGTCGAGGAGATGTCCCTGCGCGAGGACCGCCCCGCGGATCGGCCCCTCATGGACGTGTGGGCGAACGTCTTCGTCGAGCGGGACAGCCAGAAGGGCATCATCATCGGCAAGGGCGGCTCCCGGCTGCGTGAGATCGGCGCGCAGGCGCGGGCGGGCATCGAGCGCATGCTCGGCACCAAGGTGCACCTGGACCTGCGGGTCAAGGTCGCCAAGGAGTGGCAGCGCGACCCCAAACAGCTCGGCCGACTCGGCTTCTGAGCCGGAGGCCCCGGCCCGGGCGCGCACGCGCCGGAGCGGGCCGCCGTCGTCGTGCGTCACACGGGGACGGCCTCCTGTGGCCCGGCCCACCTCGGTGCTAGGGTCGGGGGCATGTCCCTCCGCCTCGCGACGACAGCGCCGGCCACGGCCCGCCTGCTACTTCACGGCCGCACGGGGTCCCCGTGCCAGGCCGTGATCCACGCCGCCTGAGCGCACGCGGAGGCAGGACGCCTCCCACCGGACCGGACACCCCGTGCGGAGTCCCTGACCTCCCGGTCCGGCCACCGACCATCCACCTTTCGCGCGCCCGCCGCGCGCACGTCGAGGGAGAACACGCATGAGCGCCCACCTGCAGAAGTCGTCGGGGATGAAGTTCCACAAGTACGTCCCGTTCCAGGACCAGATCGAGGTCGCCCTGCCGGACCGCACCTGGCCGGACAAGGTCATCGAGAAGGCGCCGCTGTGGTGCGCCGTGGACCTGCGCGACGGCAACCAGGCCCTGATCGACCCCATGGGCCCCGAGCGCAAGCTGCGCATGTTCCAGCTGCTCGTCGGCATGGGCTTCAAGGAGATCGAGGTCGGCTTCCCGTCCGCCTCGCAGACCGACTACGACTTCGTCCGCCAGCTCATCGAGGGCGACCACATCCCGGACGACGTCACCATCCAGGTCCTCACCCAGTCCCGTGAGCACCTGATCGAGCGCACCTTCGAGGCGCTCGAGGGGGCCGACCGGGCCATCGTGCACCTGTACAACTCGACGTCGGTGCTGCAGCGCCGCGTGGTGTTCCGGCAGGACGAGGACGGGATCGTGGACATCGCGACCTCCGGCGCGCGCCTGGTGAAGAAGTTCGAGGAGCAGCTCAAGGGCACGCAGATCACCTACGAGTACTCGCCCGAGTCCTACACGGGCACCGAGCTCGAGTTCGCCCGGCGCATCTCGGACGAGGTGGCCACGGTCCTGGAGGCCTCCACCGACCGCAAGATGATCCTGAACCTGCCGGCGACGGTGGAGATGTCGACCCCGAACGTGTACGCCGACTCGATCGAGTGGATGCACCGCAACCTGGAGCACCGCGACTCGCTCATCCTCTCCCTGCACCCGCACAACGACCGCGGCACGGGCGTGGCCGCCGCCGAGCTGGGCTACCTCGCCGGGGCGGACCGCATCGAGGGGTGCCTGTTCGGCAACGGCGAGCGCACCGGCAACGTCGACCTGGTGACGCTGGGCATGAACCTGTACTCGCAGGGCGTCGACCCCATGATCGACTTCTCCGACATGGACCACATCAAGCGCACGGTCGAGTACTGCAACCAGCTGGCCGTGCCCGAGCGCTCGCCCTGGGGCGGCGACCTCGTCTTCACGGCCTTCTCCGGCTCCCACCAGGACGCCATCAAGAAGGGCTTCGAGGCGATGGAGGTCGACGCGAAGGCGGCCGGCACGGACGTGGACGGCATCCCGTGGGCCGTGCCGTACCTGCCCATCGACCCGAAGGACATCGGCCGCTCGTACGAAGCCGTCATCCGCGTGAACTCGCAGTCCGGCAAGGGCGGCGTCGCCTACCTGCTCAAGTCCGAGCACAACCTGGACCTGCCGCGCCGCGCGCAGATCGAGTTCTCCCACGTCATCCAGGATCTGGCCGACGCCCAGGGCGGCGAGGTCTCCGGCGCCGACCTGTGGCGTGTGTTCCAGGACGAGTACCTGCCCGCCGACGCGGCGGAGGCGCAGTGGGGCCACTACCGGCTCCGCTCGGTCTCCTCGGCCTCCGGCGAGGACGGCGCGTTCCGGATGGAGGCCGAGCTCGAGGTCGACGGCGTCACGCAGACCCGCACGGCGCAGGGCAACGGCCCGATCGACGCGTTCCTGCGCATCCTCGGCGAGGAGGGCGTGGACGTCCGCGTGCTCGACTACTCCGAGCACGCGCTGTCCGAGGGCGGCGCGGCCATGGCCGCCGCCTACGTGGAGGCGGCCGTGGGCGACCGTGTCCTCTGGGGCGTCGGCCTGGACCACAACACCACCACCGCCTCGCTGAAGGCCGTGGTGTCCGCGGTGAACCGCGCCCTGCGCGCGTGAGCGGCTCCGGCTCCTCCCGGCGGGGTGCGCGGCACGGCGGCTACGCGGCGAACTCGTTCCGCACCGACGCGATCGTGCTGCGCACCCACCGTCTGGGGGAGGCCGATCGCATCGTCGAGGCGCTCACCCCCGAGCACGGCCTGGTCCGGGCCGTGGCCAAGGGGGTGCGCAAGACCTCCTCCCGGCTGGGCTCGGTGGTGGAGCCGTTCATGCACTCCACGCTCCAGCTCGCACGCGGCCGGGGGGAGCTGCACATCGTGAGCCAGGCGCAGCTGCTGCACCCGTACGCAACGATGCTGGCCGCTGACTACGACGCCTACACCGTCGCCGGCGCCCTCGCCGAGGCCGTCGAGCGGGTCCCCGCGGTCGACGACGGCGGTCGGCGCGCCCAGTACCGCCTGTTCCACGGCGCGCTGGCCGCGCTGGCCCGTGGCGCGCACGACCCGCGCCTGATCCTGCACTCGTTCCTGCTGCGCGCGCTCGCCCAGGCCGGCTGGGCCCCGACCTTCGACCGGTGCGCCCGCTGCGGCGCCCCCGGCCCGCACACGGCACTGCACGTGGGCCTCGGCGGGGCTGTCTGTCCCGAGTGCAGGCCACCCGGTGCCGCTCACCCGGCCCCGGAGACCTTCGACCTGCTCTCGGCCCTCGCGGCGGGGGACTGGGCCACCGCGGACGCCTCCGGGGCCCCCGCCCGCCGCGAGGCGGCCGGTATCGTGGCGGCGTACCTGCAGTTCCACGCCGAGCGGCGCCTGGTGTCCCTGTCCGTCCTGGACCAGAACCTTGGCCTCCCCGCCCCGCGCGTCGAGAGGAGACCATGAGCGACGACCGTGCCCCGCAGCCCCCACCGCCGCACCCCTCGGGTGCGGTCGCCCCGCGGATCGATCCGCGTTTCGTGCCCCGGCACGTGGCGATCGTGATGGACGGCAACGGCCGGTGGGCCAACCAGCGCGGCCTGCCCCGCACCGAGGGCCATCGGGCCGGCGAGGCGGCGCTGCTGGACGTCGTCGCCGGGGCGGTGGAGCTGGGGATCGGCCACGTGTCCGCGTATGCGTTCTCCACGGAGAACTGGCGGCGCTCGGCGGAGGAGGTGCGTTTCCTCATGGGCTTCTCCCGGGACGTGCTGCGCCGGCAGCGGGACACCCTGCACTCGTGGAACGTGCGGATCCGGTGGAACGGGCGGGCCCCGCGCCTCTGGACCCCCGTGATCCGGGAGCTGCAGGAGGCCGAGGAGCTCACTCGCCACAACACCGGCACCACCCTGCACATGTGCGTGAACTACGGCAGCCGGGCCGAGATCCTGGACGGCGTCCAGGCGATCGCCGAAGAGGTCCGGGCCGGCCGGATGCGGCCGGGGGAGATCAGCGAGGACGTCATCACCCGCTACCTCGACCGCGGCTTCCGCACGGGTCAGGACGTCGACGTCGTCCCGGACGTGGACCTGTTCCTGCGGACCTCGGGGGAGCAGCGCCTGTCCAACTATCTGCTGTGGCAGTCCGCCTACGCGGAGCTGCTGTTCCTGGACGTGCTGTGGCCGGATGTCGACCGGCGGACCCTGTGGGCCGCCGTCGAGACCTACGCCCGACGGGACCGCCGCTACGGCGGCGCCGTGGACACCCCTCAGCCGGCGCCGTCGTCCGGCGCGCCGGACTCGGCCTCGGACGCCGACGGCGGCGCGTAGGCCCCCAGCCACGTGAGCGTCGCGGCACCGGCCGCCTCGCGCACCGACGCGGGGGAGGCGAACACGTCGTGCAGCGCGTCGGGGAGCCGGTGGACGGTCACCCGGTTGCCGAGCCGCAGGGAGCGTCGGGCCATGGCGTCGGGGTCCAGGACGATGTCCGAGGTCAGCATCGCCTCGGCGTAGGACGTGCCCCGATGCCCGCGCGCGGAGACGAGCACGAGGATCGGCACGGAGACGTCGAGCCGCCCGGCCACGGCCCGGTGCCCCGAGAGGACCGCGCTCAGCCAGGCGGCCGGCACCTCGAACGCGTGCGGGGGACGCCAGAGCGGGTGCAGGTCCCATTCGCCCTCGGCCTGGTCCGAGAGGGTGCGCCAGTAGTGGTCGATGCGCGGCAGTGTGAGCATGGCGTAGGGCTTCATGGCGGAGACGGGCCCCACGATGGACTTCGCCAGCAGGCGCACCCCCGCGCTGCCCTGCATCTCCAGCCACGGGCTGTTGAGCACGAGCGCGGCGAGGCGGCCGGGATTCCGGTCCGCCCACAGCGCGGCGATCAGCCCGCCGGTGGAGTGTCCCATGAGGATGGGCGGCAACGGGTGGTCCTGGGCGATGGTCTCGAACGCGGCCTCGAGGTCCGCGTCGTAGCGGGCCAGGTCGTCCGTCCAGCCGGGCGTCTGTCCCGTGCGCAGCGAGCGGCCGTAGTGGCGGAGGTCGACGGCGTGGAAGGCGTAGCCGGCGGCCTCGAACGCGTGGGCGAGCGGGGCGTTGTAGAAGTAGTCGCTCCAGCCGTGCACCGAGAGGATGGGCCGCCGGGCCGGGTCACGGGCGGCGTCGGTGCGCGGACGCACCACTGTGACAAGGTTCTGTCCTTGTTCATCGGTGTCGAGGCCGAGCGTGCATCGTTCGAAGCCCGGCAGCCCGTCCGGGACCCAGCCCAGGCCCGGCGGATCGTCGAGGAACGGGCGGGTGTCCTCCTCCGTCGGTCCGCCGGCGGGTGCGCCGTGCGGGGCGGAGGGGTCC
>NZ_JABFBB010000019.1:2746-11037 GCF_017168555.1 Micrococcus sp. KRD012 | reverse complement strand
GTCCGGGGGCGGCGGCTGGATCGGGTCACGGGCCATCCGACCACTCTAGGAGGACCCCGGACGGGCGGGAGGCCCGTGCGAGGATGGGGGCATGCAGCTGCCTGATCCCAAGTCCGCCGTCGACGGCCTCCTGACCTCCCGCGCGCCTCGCCTGTACCCGCCCTTCTTCCGTGCCGTGTTCGGCGGCATGGACGCGGAGCAGGCGCACCATCGGGGCTTCGACGCGATCCGGCTGGTCGAGCGCACCGGGGCGTCCGCCGCCCTGCGCGCCGCCTTCCGCCCGGACCCGCTGCTCGCGCGCACGGTCATGGGCCTGCGGTTCCCGACGCCCTTCGGCCTGGCCGCGGGGTTCGACAAGGACGGCCGGGGGACCGCCGCCCTGGCCGACCTCGGGTTCGGCCACATCGAGGTCGGCACGATCACGGCGCAGCCGCAGCCCGGCAACCCGCAACCGCGACTGTTCCGTCTCGTGGACGACCGGGCGCTGGTCAACCGCATGGGCTTCAACAACGACGGCGCGGCGGCCGTCGCCCCCCGCCTGGCGCGGACCCGGCAGACACTGGAGCGCCGCTTCGGCCCGGCCCGGCCGGTCCTGGGCGTGAACATCGGCAAGACCAAGGTGGTCCCCCTCGAGGACGCGGCGGACGACTACCGGGCCTCGACCCGCCTGCTCGCGCCCCACGCCGACTACCTGACGGTCAACGTGTCCTCGCCGAACACGCCGGGGCTGCGCCAGCTGCAGGAGATCGACGCGCTGGAGCCGATCCTCACGGCGGTGCGCGAGGAGGCCGACCGTGCGGTCCCGGACCGTCGCGTGCCGCTGACCGTGAAGATCGCCCCGGACCTGGCGGACGACGACGTGCGCGCCGTCGGGGCGCTCGCCGAGCGCCTCGGGCTCGACGGCGTCATCGCGACCAACACGACCGTCTCCCGGGAGGGCCTGCGCACCCCGCGTGCCGACGTGGACGCCCTGGGCGCGGGCGGCCTGTCCGGCGCCCCGCTCCAGGAGCGGTCGATGCGGGTGCTGGAGGTCCTGCGGACGGCGCTGCCGACGGGCACCGCCGTCGTCAGCGTGGGCGGGGTGACGGACGCCGACGACGTCCAGGCCCGGCTCGACGCGGGCGCGGACCTCGTCCAGGGTTACACCGCGTTCCTCTACGAGGGGCCGTTCTGGGCCGGCCGGATCACCGCCGGGCTGGCGCGGTCCCTGCGGGGCTGACGGTCTGCTCGCCGGGGCCGCGACGGCCCGGACCCACCGGGGTCCGGGCCGTGGCGCGGTGTCGTGTCAGGCGGGGTACTCGCCCCGCTTGACCTGGGGCTTGGGCAGACGCAGGCGGCGGAACTGCAGGGCCCGCATGATGCCGTAGAAGCCGGTCCCGGGCTCCGGCGTGCCGAAGCGCTCCGTCAGGCCCTTCTTGATGTGCCGGCTGACCAGGAAGCTCTCGATGAGCACGAGGGCCACGAGGACGTACAGGCTGATCATCAGGATCAGCTGCGCCTCGCGGCCGGGGATGAACATGAGCAGGACGTAGGCGAAGACGACGGGCATGAGCCACTCGCCGATGCCGGTGCGCGCGTCCACGTAGTCACGGACCCAGCGCTTCTGCGGTCCCTTGTCGCGTGCCGGGAGGCCGCGCTCGTCCCCGGTCTCCAGCGCGGCGCGCTGGCGCATCCGCTCCTGGGCCATCGCCTGACGCTCGGCCCTGCGGGCCGCCTTGCGATCTTCGGGGACCAGGGTGCGACGGCGCGCGGCCTCCTGGTCGCGGCGCCGTGGAGTCGGGCCCTTCTTGCCCTGCGAGCGGTCGCGCGGCCCGGCCTCGGCCACGGCGGCGCCCTCGGCGGGAGCGGCCGAGGAGCCGTGAGTCGAGGGGGCGGGCGCGGTCTCGGGGATCTTGTCTCGCTTGAACACCCGTCCAGTCTAGTGGTGGGGCGCGTCCGGCCTGGCCGGAGGCGCGGCCCTCGGCCCGGCCGCCGTCTACGCTGGCCGTCATGACTGACATCACCTCCCGTGCGCCGCAGGACGCGGCCCTCGTCTCCGCCGTCCGTGAGGCCGTCGAGGCCCGTTTCCCGACGACCCTCCAGACCCTCACCGACCTCGTGGCGATCCCGGGCATCGCCTGGGACTCCGCGGACCGCGCCCAGCTCGAGCGGTCCGCGGAGGCCGTCGCGGGCCTGCTGCGCGAGGCGGGCCTGCAGGATGTGGAGATCGTGACCGAGACCCGCGACGACGACCGGCCTGGCGGGCCGGCGGTGATCGGCGAGAAGCCCGGCGCCTCCGACAAGCCCACCGTCTTGTTGTATGCCCACCATGATGTGCAGCCGATCGGGGACGAGGACCTCTGGGACACCCCGCCGCTCGTGGCCACCGAGCGCGGCGGGCGGCTGTACGGCCGCGGCGCCGCCGACGACAAGGCCGGCATCATGGTCCACCTCGCCGCTTTCGCCGCCCTGCGGGACGTCCTGCCCGACGCCGGCGTCGGCGTCCGCGTCTTCATCGAGGGCGAGGAGGAGGCCGGCTCGCCCACCTTCCGCACCTTCCTGGAGAAGCACCGGGCGCGCCTCGACGCCGACGCGATCGTGGTCGCGGACTCGTCCAACTGGGCCGTGGGGGAGCCCGCGCTGACCACCTCCCTGCGCGGGCTGGTGGACGGCACGGTGACCGTCCGGGTGCTCGACCACGCCGTGCACTCCGGCATGTTCGGCGGGCCGGTCCTGGACGCCGTCGTCCTGCTCTCACGGCTGATCGCCACGCTCCACGACGCGGACGGCGCGGTCGCCGTGCCCGGCCTCGAGCCGCGGCAGACGGCGGGCCTGGACTACCCCGAGGACGTCTTCCGTGCAGACGCGGGCGTGCTGGACGGAGTGACCCTGGCCGGCCGCGGTCCGGTCGCGGACCGGCTGTGGAACGCGCCCGCGCTGAGCATCATCGGGATCGACGCGCCCTCGGTCGCGGAGTCCTCGAACACGATCCAGCCCGCGGCGCGCGCCAAGTTCTCGCTGCGCCTGGGCCCCGGCATGGACCCCGCGGAGGCCTTCGACGCGCTGCGCACCCACCTGGAGGCGCAGTCCGCGGCCGTGTTCGGCGCGGAGATCACGGTCACCGCGGGGGAGTTCGGTCAGCCGTTCACGACGGACACCTCGGCCCCCGCCGCGGCCGCGATGATGGCCTCCCTGGAGGACGCCTGGGGCGTCGAGCCGCGGGCGATCGGCATGGGTGGCTCCATCCCGTTCACCGCGGACCTCGCCGAGGTCTTCCCGGAGGCCACCCTCCTCATCACTGGCGTGGAGGACCCGGACACGCGGGCGCATTCGGCCAACGAGTCGCTGCACATCGACGACTTCAAGCGGGCCGTCGTCGCCGAGGCGCTCTGGCTCGCCCGGCTCTCCGCGTGAGCGCCGCCCGGCCCGCCGCCGGTGCGGCGGGCCGGGAATGCCCCGTGGGCGGCTAGTGTTGCCCGGGAGACCACACGCGCGTGACGGCCCCGTCCGCGCCCCATGATCTGAGGAGGTCACGATGGCTCTGTCCGCAGAGGAGACCGGCGTCGAGATCGGCGCGACCCAGGACGCCGAAGGCCTGCCCCCGCACGAGGTCGAGCTGACCGACGTGGCGGCCGGCAAGGTGCGCTCGCTGCTCGAGCAGGAGGGCCGCACGGACCTGCGGCTGCGCGTCGCCGTGCAGCCGGGCGGCTGCTCGGGCCTGATCTACCAGCTCTACTTCGACGAGCGCGTCCTCGACGGCGACACCGTCCGTGACTACGACGGGGTCGAGGTGATCGTCGACAAGATGAGCGTGCCCTACCTCATGGGCGCGACCATCGACTTCGAGGACACCATCTCGAAGCAGGGCTTCACGATCGACAACCCCAACGCGGGCGGCTCGTGCGCCTGCGGCGACTCCTTCCACTGATCTGAGGGCGCCCGGAGCGCCTCGGACCGCGTACCGGCGGGTCGGCCTCGGCCGGCCCGCCGTCGTCGTGCTCGGACACTGCACCCAGGATGCTCTGACCGGACTCCCAGATACGAGGCGCCCGTGTCACAGTGCGGAGAATCCGCTCGTTTCGGCTTAGACTGGCTCTGAATCATCAGGGCATACCCGTGCTCCCTGCGAGGACGCTGCGAGAAGTCGCCGAATCGCCGGGGGAGCGGGCACGCCCCTCGCACACGAGATGAAGAGGAAGGCCGTCTGTGAGAGCACAGAATGACGCCGGACGTCGGACTCGCCGCCGCTGGACCGCCGGTGCCGTGGGCACCACGGCGCTCCTGGTGCTGACCGGGTGTTCGGCAGAGGTCCAGCGCGGCTGGTACCCCGGCACCCGGGACACCACCAACCACAACGCCCAGCTCACCGACCTGTGGGTGAACTCCTGGATC
Organism: Micrococcus sp. KRD012; assembly: GCF_017168555.1. Taxonomy (NCBI): domain Bacteria; kingdom Bacillati; phylum Actinomycetota; class Actinomycetes; order Micrococcales; family Micrococcaceae; genus Micrococcus; species Micrococcus sp. KRD012. The sequence continues at coordinate 6,666 of NZ_JABFBB010000019.1, read as the reverse complement.
GCGGCCATGGTCGTCGGCCTGCTGGCCTGGGGCGCCATGATCTGGTGCATGGTGGCGTACCGCCGCCGCAAGAACGACCAGGGCTTCCCGAAGCAGACGGCCTACAACGTGCCGCTCGAGACCATGTTCACGGCCATCCCGATCCTGATGGTCTTCACCCTCTGGGGCTTCACCAACCGCGTCCAGACCGAGGTCGACCGCCCCGTGGACGACTCGCCGCTGACCGTCACCGTGTACGGCAAGCAGTGGTCCTGGGACTTCAACTACTCCTACGAGCAGGAGAACGGCGAGGTCATCGAGGCCCACTACTCCGGAATCCAGGCCCAGCTGGACGGCACCGAGGGCGTGCGTGACACCCTTCCGGTCCTCTACCTGCCGAACGACGTGCCGGTGCACTTCGAGCTGAAGTCCCGCGACGTGGCGCACTCCTTCTGGATCCCGCAGTTCCTCCAGAAGCGCGACCTGATCCCCGGCAAGACCAACCACCTCTACCTGACCCCCCAGGAGCTGGGCAGCTACGACGGCAAGTGCGCCGAGCTGTGCGGCGAGTTCCACTCCGAGATGCTCTTCAACGTGGAGGTCGTCGACGAGGCGGAGTTCGTCCAGCGCCTCGAGGAGATGGAGCCGGGTCAGGTGGGCGACGAGTACAGCCGCAATCCCAACAACAACCCTGACGGCGCCGGGACGATGGAGCGCGATCTCCAGACCCCCCGCGGTGGAGGTAGCCACTGATGACCACTTACGAGTACGCAACGGATGAGGTGCGCTCACAGGCGCAGCCTCGTGTGGTGCCCCGTTCGCTGGGCAAGATCGTCGTCAGCTGGCTGACGACGACCGACCACAAGGTGCTCGGGTACATGTACCTGATCACGTCCTTCGTCTTCTTCTGCATCGGCGGCGTCATGGCCCTCATGATCCGCGCGGAGCTCTTCGAGCCCGGCATGCAGATCCTGCAGACGAAGGAGCAGTACAACCAGCTGTTCACCATGCACGGCACGCTCATGCTGCTCATGTTCGCGACCCCGCTCTTCGTGGGCTTCGCCAACGTGCTGGTGCCGCTGCAGATCGGTGCTCCGGACGTGTCCTTCCCGCGTCTGAACGCCTTGGCGTTCTGGTTCTTCCTGTTCGGCTCGCTCATCGCGACCGCCGGCTTCCTCACCCCGCAGGGTGCGGCCTCGTTCGGCTGGTTCGCCTACGCCCCGCTCTCCAACACCACGTACTCGCCGGGCGTCGGCGGTGACCTCTGGGTGTTCGGTCTGGTCCTCCAGGGCTTCGGCACGATCATGGGCGGCGTCAACTTCATCACCACGATCCTGACGATGCGTGCTCCTGGCATGACGATGTGGCGCATGCCGATCTTCACCTGGAACACGCTCATCACCGGCATCCTGATCATGATGGCGTTCCCGCCGCTGGCCGCGGCCCTGTTCGCGCTGGGCCTGGACCGTCGCTTCGGCGGCCACATCTTCAACCCGGAGAACGGCGGCGCCATCCTGTGGCAGCACCTCTTCTGGTTCTTCGGCCACCCCGAGGTGTACATCATCGCCCTGCCGTTCTTCGGCGTCGTGTCGGAGATCATCCCGGTGTTCTCCCGCAAGCCGATCTTCGGCTACAAGTCCCTGGTCTTCGCGACGACGTCGATCGCCGCGCTCTCCGTGACGGTGTGGGCGCACCACATGTACGTGACCGGCGCCGTGCTCCTGCCGTTCTTCTCCGTGATGACCATGCTCATCGCGGTCCCGACCGGCGTGAAGTTCGTGAACTGGATCGGCACCATGTGGCGCGGTTCGATCACCTTCGAGACCCCGATGCTGTGGACGCTCGGCTTCATGGTCACCTTCCTGTTCGGTGGCCTGACCGGCGTCATCCTGGCGTCGCCGCCCCTGGACTTCCAGGTGTCCGACACCTACTTCGTCGTGGCGCACTTCCACTACGTCATCTTCGGCACCGTGGTGTTCGCGATGTTCGCCGGCTTCTTCTTCTGGTGGCCCAAGTTCACCGGCAAGATGCTGAACGAGCGTCTCGGCAAGATCCAGTTCTGGCTGCTGTTCGTGGGCTTCCACGGCACGTTCCTGGTGCAGCACTGGCTGGGCGTCATCGGCATGCCGCGTCGCTACGCGGACTACATGATCGAGGACGGCTTCACCGCGATGAACGAGTTCTCCTCGGTCTTCTCCTTCGTTCTCGGCGCGTCGCTGATCCCGTTCTTCTGGAACGTCTACATCACCTCGCGCTATGGCAAGAAGGTCACCGTGGACGACCCGTGGGGCTTCGGCGCCTCGCTCGAGTGGACCACTTCGTGCCCGCCGCCGCGGCACAACTTCCACTCCCTGCCGCGCATCCGCTCCGAGCGTCCGGCGCTGGATCTGCACCACCCGGAGCTCTTCCCGCACTCGCCTCAGAACACGTCTGAGGCCTTCGGAGAGAAGGTCGCACAGTGAAGGTCGCAGCCAACATCTTCTGGATCATCGGCCTGTTCTTCATCGCAGCCGCCACCCTCTACGGGTTCTGGGTCGAGTGGACCGAGTGGGCAGGCATCCCGGCCATCTACGCCGTGGGCGGGATGTCCTGGATGATCGCCTGGTATCTCCAATCCACCGAGAAGAAGTTCGGGCTGGGCCCGGCGGACGACGAGGACGGCGAGATCACCGACTACGCCGGCACCTACGGTACCTTCGCTCCCTGGAGCTGGTGGCCGCTGGGCCTGGGCCTGGCCTGCGCGATCATCGTGACCGGTCTGGCCGTCGGCTGGTGGATCTTCATCATCGGCGTCGTCGCGGGCACCTACTTCACCTTCGGGTGGGTCTACGAGTTCTCTCGGGGCAAGTACGCCCACTGACCCGGCCGTCGTTCCAACGCCGCAGGCCGGATCCCCTCGGGGGTCCGGCCTGCGGCGTTTCCCTGGGAGCTGAGTACGGCCAGCCCGCCGTCGCGGCGGCCAGCCCCTCACGCCCGAGGTGCGCTTGCACCGGCGGATCCCCACGTCCTGCCTCGCCTCGCCGCGTCGGGGGAGGTGGGAGCCGTGCACGATGAGTGCGCGTGCCGCGCAGCGGCGCTGGGCACGCCACCCGACGTCGCCGCGTGCGCCGGCAGCCACCCTGAGGGGCCCGGCGGCGATGCCCTGAGCCCTACACGGCTGGGGAGTAGGCCCCACGACCGCGTGTGATGGTGTGGGCGGCCATGCGGCTTTCACCCGCTCCGGGCGACCGGAGATCGCCACGTCGTCGTGTGGCAGGAGGGCATGAGGCCGCTGACAGCCGTGGGGCCAGCCAAGCCCGGGGAGCGTCGCCACCGGGGCAGGGGGCCGACGGTGAACGTCGTGTCCCGGCCACCATCGCCGACGCCACGCGTCGCTGGGCCTCGCAGGTGCACGCCCGAGCGAGACCACGGTCCGCGGTGACAGGCCGGTTCGTCCTCTCTCGACTCGGACCGGGACACGGGGTGTGCCGGTCCATCGCTGAGTTGCAGCGCGGTGCACCCCGACCGGGCACCGCTGCCACACGCGGCGACAGGTCCGGCTTCGCCGTGAGGCCGTCAGAGCCTCCGCGCGCCACCGCCAGGGGCGCGGCCTGTGTCCCACAGCTTGCAGGTGCACGGTGCGCCTCGGCCTGCGGCGGCGACCCGCTGAGGCGTCTGCCGCCGGTCTTCCCCTGCCGGGGTGGGCACGCAGGCGGAGGATTCCGGCCCGGTGCCGGCACGTTCGACCGTGTCCGGGCGCAGCTCGTGGCGGGCAGACGCAGCGGACGGTACAGGGGCACTGGTGTGCGTGAGCGAGGCCCATGCGCGGACCTCCTGTCAAGGGCCATTGAGTTCTGCCCATAGGCGGCCAGTGTTTCTTCCCGCTGGTGGCCATCAGAACTGCCCACTGGTGGCCAGCTGGTTTGCCCGTTTGGGTGGTGGTGCTGGCCACCGTGATGGGA
>NZ_JABFBB010000019.1:0-2646 GCF_017168555.1 Micrococcus sp. KRD012 | reverse complement strand
TGTCAAGGGCCATTGAGTTCTGCCCATAGGCGGCCAGTGTTTCTTCCCGCTGGTGGCCATCAGAACTGCCCACTGGTGGCCAGCTGGTTTGCCCGTTTGGGTGGTGGTGCTGGCCACCGTGATGGGATCAGTTCAGTGGCATGACTCCCTTCCCGGCCATTGCCTGGGTCATCCGTACGGAGTCTCCGGTGGTCTGGCACACGTGGGCGTGGTGCAGGAGCCGGTCCACGGTGGCGGTGGCCAGGGTCTTGGGCATCAGCTCGTCGAAGCCGGCCGGGTGCAGGTTCGAGCTGATCGCTACGGAGCGTTTCTCGTAGGCGGCGTCCACGATGCGGTAGAGGCCCTCGGCGGCATCGTCGGCGACCGGCAGCAGGCCGATGTCGTCGATGACGATCAGGTCGGCGCGCAGGATTCGGGCGACGGCTTTGGTGATGGTGTCATCGGGCCGGTGGGCCCGGATCATCGCCCCGAGGTCCTCCAGGGTGAACCAGGCCACCCGCTTGCCCTCCTCCACGGCCTGCTGGCCCAGGGCCTCGAGGAAGAAGGTCTTGCCGGTGCCGGAGGGCCCGCAGACCACGAGGTTCTCTCTGCGCGAGAGCCATTCCAGGGTGCGCAGGGACTGCTGGGTCGGGGCCGGGATCGAGGAGGCGCCCGGATCCCAGGTCGTGAAGGTCTTGCCGGTGGGGAACCCGGCGGCCTTGCGCCGGGCGGCGAGCATGGATCGGGCCCGACCGGTGGTCTCCTCGACCAGCAGGGCCTTGAGGACCTCGGCCGGCTCCCAGCGTTGGGCCCGGGCGGTGGCCAGTACCTCGGCGGCGATACCGCGGGCGTGGGGCATCTTCAGCTGCCGCAACAGCGCCTCCAAATCGGCCGGCAGCGCCGGTGCGGCGGTGTTCGGGGTGTGGATGCTCACCGGGCTGCCCCCTCGGTGTTGGAGGTACCGAGGCCGGCCCAGCCGGCGGTGCCCTGGGTCAGGGACCGTTCCTCGGTGGCGGTGTGCATCCCGGTGCGGTGGCCGGCGGCGGTGAGCAGGGAGGCCAGGTCGCCGTGGGCGAAGCGCTGGTGCACCGCGGCCACCCCGAGGGCGCGGTCGACCTGGTCGGTGCCGGCGAGCTTGGCCAGGGTGACGGCCTCGGCCATCTTCTGACCGATCCGGCTGGTGCCGGCCGCGGCGGCCTCCACCAGCCAGGTCCTCGCTCCGGCCCCGATGGCCAGGAACTCGGCCTCCGCCGCCGAACGGGGCACCGGGGTGTAGTCCCCGGGCACCTTGTCCGTCTCGTGGCCGGGGAAGTGCGCGTCGTCGATGGCCGGGGACCCGGGCCGGGCCACCCGGTGCCGGGCGACCTCCACCGGCCCCTGCGCACCGGCGTGCATGATCACCACCATCGAGTCCGGTCCGGTGCCGTGATGGCGCACGAACACCTCGGCCCCGAGCAGGTGCGCGGGCACCGAGTACTGGGCGTTTTCGAAGGAGACCATCGACGTGTTCTCCGGCACCTTCCGTCCCACCCCGTAGGCCACGGTGTGCGCCGTGGCGGGGATCCGATGCAACGCGCTGGTCTCCTCGGCGAGCATGTGGTCCGGGCGGCGCCGGGTCACCCGGTGCTCCCGGGAGTTCACCATGGCCATGAACCCCGCGCAGGCGGCCTCGAGCTCAGCGAACGAGGCGTACTGGTCCCGCAGGTTGGTGTCCTTCGGGACCAGGTCGGCCTTGGCCAGCTTCACCGCGTTCTCCACCCCGCCCTTGGCGGCCGGATCCGCTGGCTGGCAGGTCAGCACCTCCACGCCGTAATGCCGAGCGAACGCCACGGTGGCCTGGTTACGCACCGGCACCCCGGCCACATGAGAGACCGTCACTGTCTTCTCGTTATCCGTCAGCACATAGGTCGGCGCGCCCCCGATCAGCCGGAAGCACCGGTCCAGGGCGGCGAACACACTCGGAGCCGTCCTATCACGCAGGGCGATGACGATCCGGTAGCGGGACCAGGCCAGCCAGGCCACGAACAGCACCGTCTTGGCCCCGTCGATCGCCGGCCCATCGCCGAAGTCGTACTGCAGCCATGCGCCCGGCTCGGTGATCCAGGGCCGGTGCACCCGGCGCTTCCCGGCCCGCCAGGCGGCCTTCACCTCGGCCACCGCCCGCCGGGTGGAGCGCTCAGAGCCGGTGTAGCCCATTGCGGTGAGCTTGGCGTGCACGACATCGGCGCGGATCCTGCCCGTGGAGGCCTCGACCCATTCCTCGATCTTGGGCAGCCAGACATCGGTGACCTTCGGGCGGCTGGCTCCGGATCCAGGGGTCTGGCCGGCGTCGCGGGCCCGCACCAGCCGGGCCACGGTGTGATGGGAGCAACCGGCCAGCTCGGCGGCGCCCCGCAATGACTTGGTCAGGTCATAGGCACTGAGTATTTTCATGGTTTCTGCGGCATCCTTCATTCAGGGCCTCTTCCTCGCTGGATTCGATTCGACACCGATATCCAACCCGGGGAGGAGGCCCCCGCCGGCTCACGACGCGGCGGGCAACGAGCAACGCGGGCAAACCAGATGGCCAGCACCGGGCAGTTCCCGTGGCCATCACTGGGCAGTCCTCATGGCCGTCAGCGGGTCATTCCCTGGCCACCTATGGGCAGCTTTTCATGGCCGCTTACA
>NZ_JABFBB010000018.1:58629-65177 GCF_017168555.1 Micrococcus sp. KRD012 | reverse complement strand
CGCCCCACCCGGGCCCCGCTCCACCCCCCGCGCGTCACCGCGGCAGCAGGAACCAGCCCATCACGGCCATGCCGAGGATCCCGGCGAGCATGGCCGGCAGCAGCACCACGAACAGGTTCCGCCGCGTCACGGCCCAGCCGGGCATCTGCGGCGACTGCGCCCCCGCGGCCATGCCGTGGGCCACCTGGATGCGAGCGGGCCCGGCGACGATGCCCCAGCCCGCGGCCGCGTTGTGCAGGCCGTTGGACCAGGGCGGGGGGACGCCCAGGGCGGCGCCTGTGTCCATCTGCAGGGGGCCGATCAGGGCCATGGCCCCGGTGTTCGAGGCCGTGATGAAGCCGGCGAACGCGCCGAGGAACGGCATCGCCACCAGGTAGGACTCCCCCATCCCGCTGAGCGCGCCCGCGAGCGCCTGCGAGACCCCGCCGGCGGAGAGGATGAGCCCGAACGCCACGTAGAGCGCGTTGGGGATGGCGGTGCCCACCCACAGCTTCCCGGCCTCGCGGGGGACGCGGCGGCGGGCGGCGGCGTCGAGGTGGAGCAGCTGCACGCCCACGCCCACCGCCACGAACGCCCACAGCGCCGGCGTCCCCACGAGGGCCGCCGCCCCCTCGAGTCCGAACGCGCCCTTCACGGTGGTGCCCAGCACGGTGCCGGCCATGAGCGTCAGGTACGGCACCACGTCCCGCCCCGGCCCGGGCAGCAGCCGGCCGCCGCGGATCACGAGGAGCCAGGCCACGGTGAGCACGAACGTGGCGACGGCGCCCGCCGGCGCGGTGCCGACCACGAGGTTCGCCCCCAGGATCAGCGCCCACTGGGCGACCCCGGAGAGCACGGCGACGCCGAGCCAGGGCAGTGTCCGGGCCGGGCCGGCGTCGACTCGCATGCCGCGCGCCCCGCGCAGCAGCAGCACCGTGGCCACGCCCGCCACCAGGCAGGCCGGCAGGTTGAACACCGCCGCGGTGACCCCGATCTCCCGGAAGTCCAGGCCGAACAGGCGGGCGCCCATGAGCGTGCCCGGCGCCATGGACCCCCACGGCCCGATGGTGAGCGCGAGGACGGAGATCAGCGCGGACCGGAACGCCGTGTAGCCCAGGCCCAGCAGCAGCGGCACGCCCACGATCAGGGAGACGCCGAACCCGGTCACGGTCTCGAGGAACGGGATGACGCCGTGCACCATGAGCAGCGCGGTCGCGATCGTGGGGCCGTTGCCCGCCGAGAGCCACGCGGCCAGGCGTGCGTGCCCGCCGGAGTACTCCATGACGCGGGACAGGGTGATGCCGCCCGCGATGATCGCCAGGATCTCGAGCAGCGTGGGCACGCCGGCGCCGATCGCGCCGCCCAGGTCGCCCGGGGCCACGCCGAAGGCCGTGAGGGCCAGCAGCACGGCCACGGCCGTCCCGGCGGCCGGGGCCACCCATGCGGGCAGTCGGGTGAGCAGCAGCACGAGGGTGAGCAGGATGGGCGAGAGCGCGAGCAGCACCTCCACGACGCACCTCCCTCTCCTCGTGTACCCCGCCCCACTGTAGGCGCGGGGCGGGTCCGGGCCCTCCCCCTACGCTGGGGGTCATGACGCAGCCATCCCACGACGACGTCACCCGCGCCCGCCTGATCCCGCCCGTGCCCGTGGCGGTGGCCCCGATGGCCGGCGGCCCCTCGACCCCGGAGCTGGTGGCCGCCGTCGTGGGCGCCGGCGGCGGCGGGTTCCTCGCCGGCGGCATGCGGACGGCCGCGCAGATGCGCGCGCAGGTGGACGCGCTGCGCGCGCTGCTGGGCGCGGAGGGGCCGGACCGCTGGGGCGTGAACCTGTTCGTGCCGGACGCGGTGAACACGGCCATCCCGGACGCGGCGCGCACGGAGGCGGCACGGTCGGCGCGGGCGGCGGCCGTCGCCGCGTACCGGGCGGACCTGACGGCCGACGGCGCCGCCGACCTGCCCACGGCCGCGGACGTGGTCCCGGACCCCGATGCCGAACGGGCCGACTTCGACGCCCTGCTCACCGCCGCCGAGGAGCAGGCGTGGCCGCTGGTCTCCTTCACGTTCGGCCTGCCGGCCGCGGACGTGTTCGCCCGGCTGGCCGCCGCGGGCATCCCGGCCGGGGCCACCGTGACGGACGCGACCGAGGCGCGGGCCGCCCTCGAGCACGGGGCCGCGTTCCTCGTGGTGCAGGGCCACCGCGCCGGCGGGCACCGGGGCACGTCGGACCCGGCCGCGGAGCCGCCCCGCGCCGAGCTGCCGGCGGTGCTGGCGGCGGTGCGCGACGTCGTCGGGACGGGGGCCGCGCGCGCCGTGCCCGTGGTGGCCGCCGGCGGCGTGGGCACCGCCGAGGACGTGCGCGCCCTGCTGACCGCCGGCGCCGACGCCGTCTCGGCCGGCACCGCGTTCCTCCTCACCCCGGAGGCGGGCACCTCGGCGGCGCACCGGGCGGCCGTCGCGGCGTGTGCGGCCGGGACACGCTTCTCCGCCGACGACGGCCGGGCCCGCACCGGCCTGACCCGCGCCTACACGGGGCGGTGGGCGCGGTCGCTGGTCACCGCGTTCATGGCGGAGCACCCGGACGCCCCCGCCGCGTACCCCGAGGTCAACGTCCTGACGAAGGGGCTGCGCGCCGCCGCCGCGGCCGCCGGCGACCTCGAGCGCGTCCACCTGTGGGCCGGCACCGAGGCGCACCGGGTCCGGGAGGCGCCGGCCACCGACGTCCTCGCCTCCCTCACGCCCTGAGGACCGCCCCGGATCATCCCGCGGGCTGACGCCGGCCCCTCGGCCCGCGGCCTAGGCTGGCCCGCGTGAACCCCCTGCGCCGCCTCGACCAGTGGACGCGCCTGCACCCCGTGCGCACGGACGTGATGGCCGCCGCGGCCCTGTTCACCGTGCTCGTGGCGCTGCCGTGGATCGCGCTCGGGCCGATGGTCGCCCCGGACCCCCAGGGCAGGCAGACGGCCGTCTCCCTCCTGGCCGGGGCCGGCATGGTCCTGCCGTGGGCCGTGCGTCGGGTGCGCCCGGTGGCCTCGGCCGCCGTCGTGACGGCCGCGGCCGTCCTGCACCTGCTCGCCGGGCCCGAGTTCAGCATGTCCCTGCTGATGGTGCCGCTCACCGTCTACAACCTCGCCGCGAACGCGCCCCGGAGCATCTCCGTGGCCGGGCTCCTCACGGGGCTGGCCGGCGGCGTGGCCAACGGGGTGAAGGTGTGGCTGTTCCCGGCGCAGTTCGTCACCCCCGACGGCCTCACCGTCCGCTCCCCCGCGGAGCCGCTGGCCATGGTCATCATGGCGATCGGCTGCGGGCTCGTGGTGCTCACCGCGTGGGCGTTCGGCGACGTCGTGCGCAACCGCCGCCTCACCGTGCGCGCCCTCGAGGACCGCGCCCACCGCCTCGAGGTGCAGTCCCGGCAGGAGCGCGAGCTCGCCGCCGCCGACGAGCGCAGCCACATCGCCCGGGAGATGCACGACATCGTCGCCCACTCCCTGCAGGTGATCATCTCCCAGGCCGACGGCGCCCGGTACGCCGCCGCCGCCAAGCCCGCGCTCGCGGTCACCGCGCTCGAGACCATCGGCCAGACCGGCCGCTCCGCGCTCGCGGACATGCGCCAGCTGCTCGGCGTGCTCCGCGAGACCGGCGAGACCGTGGCCGGGGTGCCCGGCGTGACGGACGACGACGCCCGCCGTCCCGCCGCCGTCGTCGCCTCCCCCGACGGCCGCGGCGCCCGCCTGCCCCCGGGCCGCCGGCCCCAGCCGCGGCTCGCGGACCTGCCCGCGCTCGTGGAGACGATGCGCCTCTCCGGACTCGAGGTGTCCCTGCTCGAGACCGGCACGCCCCGCCGTGCGCTGCCGGCGGGAGGCGAGCTGGCCGCATACCGGATCGTGCAGGAGGCGCTGACCAACACGCTGCGCCACGGCGGGCCGGACGCGGACGCGTTCGTCACGCTCGCCTGGACGGCGCGCGGCCTGGACCTGCAGATCGACGACGACGGCTGCGGCGCCGCCGCCGACCCCGCCACCCGGGGAAGCGGCCAGGGTCTGCGGGGGGCCGCCGAGCGGGCGGCCCTGTTCGGCGGGACGCTCGAGTCGGGGCCGCGCGTGGGGGCCGGGTACCGCGTGTCCGCCCACCTGCCGTACTCGGCGGTATGAGGGGTGGCCGCCCCCGTCCCACCCGCTCACCCCGCCCGACTTGAGAGGATGACCCCATGAGCTCTGAGGAGACCGTCCCCGTCCGCGTGGCCCTGGTGGACGACCAGGCACTGATCCGCTCCGGGCTGGCCATGCTCGTGGACTCGCAGCCGGACCTGACGGTCGTGGCGGAGGCGGGCAGCGGGCGCGAGGCGGTGGCGTCGGTGTCCGTGACGGGCGCCGACGTCGTGCTGATGGACGTGCGCATGCCGGAGATGGACGGCATCGAGGCCACCCGCGCGCTGCTGCGCCGGCCGGACGCACCGCGCGTCGTGGTGCTGACCACCTTCGACCTGGACGAGTACGCGTTCGACGCGATCGAGGCGGGCGCCAGCGGCTTCCTGCTCAAGGACGCCCCGCCCGAGGAGCTGCTCGCCGCGATCCGCACGGTGCACCGGGGCGACGCCGTGATCGCCCCGTCCACGACGCGCCGGCTCCTGACGCACATGGCCCCGCGTCTGCGCTCGGACCAGGTCCGCAGCGCCGAGTGCGAGGAGCAGCAGGCGGCCGTGGCGTCGCTGACCCCGCGCGAGCACGAGGTGCTGGTGCTCATGGCGCAGGGCGCCGCGAACCTGGAGATCGCCGCCGAGCTCGTGCTCTCCGAGGCCACCGTGAAGACGCACGTGGGCCGGGTGCTGGCCAAGCTCGGCGCCCGCGACCGCGTGCAGGCCGTGCTCATCGCCCACCGCGCGGGCCTCAACGGCCGGCCTCAACGGCCGGCCTCAGCGGTCGGCCGGGGCGGCGGGGCCCTTCCCTGAGCCACTCCCCAGGCACCTGCCAGCACAATCACAGGTCATACTTGGGTATGAGTCGGACGCCCCGAGGTTCATCCTCATGGCCCTGCCGGTGCGCCCACCGCCTCCGCGATGCTGGACGCAGGCCCCGCAGCGGGTCCGCCGCCGGGGTGCACGCGCCGACGGCCGCCCCGGCCCGACGCGCACTGGAGGAGAGGCACCATGACCGGCAGCATCCTGGACCACCCCGCCCCGACGACGTCCCGCGCCTCCGACCCAGCCGCCGAGCGGGCGCAGCGGGACAGCGAATGCGTGGCCTTCTTCGTCGCACTGGTGACGGCCGCCGTCGTGATGCTGGGCCTGAGCCTGTTCACGGGGGTCGAGGGGCTGCTCCGCCTGGCACTCACCGCGGGCGCCGGCCTGCTCGCCGGCGCCGTCGCGTGGGCCACCGCCCGCCCCGTCCTGGAGGACGACGCCCCGGGCGACTGACCCGGCTGCGCCCTCAGGGCCGCAGGCCGCGCAGGTACGTGTCCAGCAGCCAGCGCCGCTGGTCCGGGCCGTGGCCCAGCAGCGCGCACTCCGGCGACCGGGTGACCATGAGCAGGCCGAACAGGTAGTCCGCCCCGGTCACGTCCGGGCCCACGAGCCCGGCCCGCCGCGCCTCGGCCCCGCCGTCGCGCTCGTCCCCGGCCGCCCCGTCGAGGAAGGCCTGCAGGATCCCTCCGGTGCGGGCCACGACGTCCTCGAGCACGGCGTCCAGCAGATCCCGACGCGTGGGGAAGTGCCGGTACAGCGTGCCCACGCCGACCCCGGCCTCCTGCGCCACCCCGCGGAGGGACATCGCGGCCCCCTGGGTGGCGATGAGACGGCCGGCGGCCGCCAGCAGGTCCTGGCGGTTGGCGCGGGCGTCGGCTCTCATGTCCCCATCATCCCACTCCGCCCGGCACCGCCCGGCGGCGGGGGCCTGACGCCCTCGGGTCCACGCCTCGCCGGCCCGCCTCATCCCCGGGCATGACCCGCCGCCGGGCGGTGCGCACACCCCTTCTCCCCCACGACCCCCGGCCCCGTCGCGCCGGGGCCGGGCACGCCGTCGTCGTCCGCCACCACGACGACGGCGCCCGCCGTCTGCGCCCGCGGCCTCACCCGCGCCTACGGGCGCGGTGACGCGCAGGTGCACGCCCTGCGCGGGGTGGACGTGGACTTCGCCTCGGGCGCGTTCACCGCGATCATGGGGCCCTCGGGGTCGGGCAAGTCGACGCTCCTGCACTGCCTGGCCGGGCTGGACGCGCGGACCTCGGGCTCCGTGAGGATCGGCGGCACGGAGATCACAGGACTGGACGACACCGCCCTGACCCGCCTGCGCCACCGCCCGCACGAGCTCTCGGGCGGTCAGCAACAGCGCGTCGCCGTCGCCCGCGCCCTGCTCACCCGACCGGGCGTCGTGTTCGGGGACGAGCCCACCGGCAACCTGGACACCGCCACCTCCACCGAGGTGTGAGCAGGCGGGGCGCGGTGCGTGCGAGCCGCGCCCCACAGCTCGGCGCCGGTCCGCGGCCCCGGCGACGCGCCCGAGACCTCGTGACGGGGTCCCGGGCGCGCCCTACGCTGAGCCGCATGAGCGAGACCCTCCTCGCTGCCCCTGCCGCCC
>NZ_JABFBB010000018.1:37774-58529 GCF_017168555.1 Micrococcus sp. KRD012 | reverse complement strand
AGATTTGTATAAGAGACAGCGCCTGGATCGACTACACCGCCCCCGACTTCGCCCGCCAGCAGGCCTTCTACGAGGCCCTCTTCGGCTGGTCCTTCACCGACTCCGGCGAGGAGTTCGGCCACTACCGCATGATCACCAAGGACGGCGCCTCCGTGGGCGGCGCCATGGACGCCGACCAGCTCTCGCAGATGACCGGCGAGGACGCCCCGCCCGCCGCGTGGACCGTGTACCTGCGCACACAGGACATGGACGCCACCCTCACCGCCGTGCGGGAGAACGGCGGCGCCGTGCTCGTGGACGCCATGCCCGTCGGCGACCTCGGTGTGATGGCCATGGCCGAGGGCCCGGGCCACGAGGTGGTGGGCTTCTGGCAGTCCGGCACCTTGGCCGGCCATGACCTGCCGCTCACCCCCGGCACCTCCGTGTGGTTCGAGCTCATGACGACCCGCTTCGACGAGTCCGCCGAGTTCTACCGCGCCGTGGCCGGCTGGCAGCCCACCCCGCTGGGGGACGACGGCGCCCCGGAGGACACGCAGACCGCGGCCGACGCCGAGGACGCGGCCCACGACGGCCCCCGCTACGCGACGAACCACCCGTTCGACCGCGCGACCGCGGGCCTGTGCGACGCGCGGGCCTGGCTGCCGCCGAACGCGGTGGGGTACTGGCGCATGTACATCGCCGTCGCGGACACGGACCGCGCGCTCGAGGTGATCCGCGAGCACGGCGGCACGGTCCTGGACGGCCCCCAGGACTCCCCGTTCGGCCGCGTCACCACCGTGCAGGACCCCGCCGGGGCCACGTTCCAAATCAACGAGCCGCCCGCGCAGGGCTGACCTGCGCCGCGGCCCTCACTCCTGCGCGGCGCGCCGGCCGTCGGAACGGCGGTAGGCCATCGCGAGCACGGCCCCGGAGAGGTTATGCCAGATCGAGAACACGGCGCCCGGCAGGGCCGCCGCCGGCGAGATGTACTGCGCGGCGAGGCCCGCGGCCAGGCCCGAGTTCTGCATGCCGACCTCGATCGAGACCGTGCGCGCCACGGGCGTGGGCAGCCGGAACAGCTTCGCCGCGCCGTAGCCGAGCAGGTAGCCGAGCCCGTTGTGCAGCACCACCGCTGCGAACGCCAGCAGGCCCGCCGACAGCACGCGGGAGGCGCTGTTGCCGACGACGGCGGCCACCACCAGCGCGATGAACACCACCGAGACCCACGGCAGGGCGGGCAGCACGCGGTCGACGACGCGGCGCAGCAGCAGGCGCACGACGAGTCCGCCCAGGACCGGCAGGAGCACGATGTTCACGATGGACTTCGCCATGGCGCCGCCGTCGACGGCCATGTACTGGCCGGCCAGCCACAGGGTGAGCAGCGGCGTGAGCAGCGGGGCCAGGAGCGTGGACACGGAGGTCATGGCCACGGAGAGGGCGGTGTCGGCGCGGGCGAGGTAGCTGACCACGTTCGAGGACGTGCCGCCCGGGGCCGAGCCCACGAGGATCACGCCCGCCGCGAGCTCGGGCGGCAGCTGGAGCACGACGGCGACGCCGAGCCCCAGCAGCGGCATGATCGCGTACTGCGCCACCACGCCCAGCAGCACGGGCAGCGGCCGGCGGGCGACGAGGCCGAAGTCCGGAAGGGTCAGCGTCAGGCCCATGCCGAACATGATGATCCCGAGGAACAGGTTGACCTGGGGCAGCAGCGTCTTCGCGGCGGTCGGGGCGAGGAAGCCCACGAGCGCGGCGGCGAGCACCAGCAGCGGGAAGACGGTGACGGCGATGCGCGCGGAGCGGTCTTCCGCGCGGCGGGCGTCGGTGGGGGCGTGATCCGGTGCGGTCATCCCGTCATGGTAAGAGCGCGACCGCGGTGCGTCGTCGCGTGACGCGGCGCCGTCGTCGGCCTTCCGGAATCTTCTGCGCCCCTGACCCTTCTGGACGTCCGCTCCCGCCCCAGAAGGGTCAGTTCCGCAGACGATCCTCCGCGCCACCGGCGTCGAGACCGCCACGCTCCGCGATCGCGGCCCGCACCAGCGCCGCCGTCTCGACGAATCCCCGCCACCGGTCCGTCCCCGCCACCCGGATGTTGAGCCAGCCCTGACGCAGGAACACCGCGTCCCGGCGGGTGTCCTTGCCGACCTGCGCGGCGCCGTCGTGGGTCTTGCCCTCGTAGTGGATCGCGATCCGCCACCGCCGGTAGCCGAGGTCCGCGCTGGCGGGGTGCCACAGCGAGTAGTCCGGGTCCCAGAGCTCGATCTGCAGGTCCGGCTCGGGCAGCCCCGCGGCCATCAGCGCCAGGCGCAGTTCGGTCTCGGCCGGGGAGTCGGAACCGGTGCGCACGAGCGCGAGCGCCTCCCGCGCCCGCACGATCCCGGCCTCGCCGGTGTGCCGCTCGAGCGCGGCGCCGAGCTCCCGGCGGGTGGCCAGCGCGACCTTCCCCCGCCGTTCGTCCTCCCGTGCCAGCCGATCTCCGACCGCCACGAGCGCGTCTCGGTCCAGGACGGTGGCCAGGTGGAACCAGGTGTCGGCGTGCGAGGTCCATCGCAGCCCGTGCAGCCGGTCCCTCCGCACGAGGACGCGGTCCAGGTCCACGAGCCGGGTGCGCACGCCGGGCTCCCGTAGCACCCGGCGGGTGCGGGACCGCAGGACGGTAGGACGCACCCGGGCCTTCACGTCGTCCGGGAGGGGCCAGCCCAGCAACCGGGCCACGGACTCTCCGGTCACCACGACGTCGGGACGCATCGCCGCCAGGTCCTGCAGCCGGGACAGCTCGGTGGCGAGGGGACGCGCGGGCGGCGTCGCCCCGGTGACGGGGCCGATCCAGCGGTAGTGGCCGTGCGCGACGCGTTCGACGTCCCGGCTGCGCAGCCGCGACCCGGACACCCCGGCGGCCAGCGCCTGCGCCCGCGTGAACGGGGCGTCCTGGAGGTGGGCGGGGAAGGGTCCGGGCACGCGCATGGCCCCGATCCTGCTCGCTCCCGACGTCGGCGGGCCCGGTTGTCCACAGGCCCTGCGGAGGCGTCGGGCCGACGTCGTCGTGGACGTCCTGCCGCGCGCTGGGAATCCGTTGCACATCTGACCCTTCTGGGCCGCCGCGCAGCGCTCGGAAGGGTCGGATCCGCAGAAGATTCCGGGATCACCCGCTCAGCCCGTACTCCTTCAGCATCTTCCGGGCCTCCTGGGTGCCGGCCCTCTGCAGCTCGAGCAGCTGCGCGTAGATCCCGCCGGACGCGGCCAGCTCGGCCGGGGTCCCGATCTCCTGCACCTGCCCGCCGCGCAGCGTGACGATCCGGTCCACGGACGCGATCGTGCTCAGCCGGTGCGCCACGATCAGGCTCGACCGCCCCACCATCAGGTCCTCGAGGGCCGCCTGCACGAGCCGTTCTGACTTCGTGTCCAGTGCGGAGGTGGCCTCGTCCAGCACAAGGATCGGCGCGTCCTTCAGCACGGCCCGCGCCACCGCGATCCGCTGCTTCTGCCCGCCGGACAGCCGCAGCCCGCGCTCGCCGATCACCTGTTCGTAGCCGTCGTCGAACGCCGCCACGAACCGGTGCGCGTACGCGGCCTGCGCGGCGGCCCGGACGCGTTCGTCGGAGGCGTCGGCGTCCGCGTAGGCGATGTTCTCGCGCACCGTCCCGGAGAACAGGCTCGGCTCCTGGAACACGGTGGCGATCCGCCCGCGCAGCGCGGCCAGGTCCAGCCCGGCGACGTCCTGTCCGAACACCTCGATGCGTCCGCTCGTCACCGGGTACAGGCCCAGCAGCAGGTGCGCGATGGTCGACTTCCCGCCGCCCGACTCGCCCACGAGCGCCACCCTGGCACCCTGCGGGATGTCGAAGGACACGCGGTCCAGCACGGGGCGGGAGGCGTCGGCGTCGTAGGCGAAGGAGACCTCGTCGAAGCGCACGGCCGGCACGTCCGCGGGGACGTCCGGCGCACCCGGCACGACGTCGGCCCGCGGCTCCGCCGGCGCGCGCGGTGCGTCCGCGCCCGCCACCGCGAGCTCCGCCCCGCCGGCCCGCTCGCGCTCCTCGGCGAGCACCTCGAAGTAGTCCTTCGACCCGGCGACGGCGCGCTGGGCGGAGTCCACGAGGAAGCTCATGGAGAAGATCGGCTGCCGGGCCATGTTCATCAGCTGCAGGAGGATCACCATGTCGCCCACGGAGAACAGGCCCTGCGCGGTGCGGACGAACACGATCAGGTACATCGCGCCGAAGGCCACGTTCAGGGCGAGCCGGCGCCCGGCGTCCATGCCGTGCCAGAACCGGGACTGCTGCCGGGTGATCCCCACGGTCCGCATGAACCGGTCGCGGAACCCGGTGAGCTCGTGGTCCTGCCGGTTGTAGGCCCGCACCACGGACATCTGGGAGACCACCTCGGCGAACCGCCCCGAGGCGATGTCCACCTCCGTGTTCTTCTCCCCCTCCCACACCTGCCACTTCGCGGAGGTCCGCGCGGTGAGCCACATGTACACAGGGAAGACGACGGCCAGCAGGATCGCCAGCGGCCACCAGTAGAACGCGGTGATCACGAGCACCGCGGCGGTGGTGATGAGCATGGTGAACGCGTTGTTCGCGAAGAACTGCAGGAACTGGGTGAGCTCGTTGATGGTGCGGTTCAACCGGTTGACGACCCGCCCGGTGATCGCGGTGTCGAAGTACCGCTGGGGCAGGTGCAGCAGCTGCTCGAAGTACCGCGTGGAGAGGATGGTGCGCATGCGTGCGGCCATCAAGTCGCCCCAGTAGCCACCGACGCTCACCACCAGGGTGGTCGCCACCTCGACGGCGAGGAACGCGACCGCCAGCCAGGTCACCGCGGTGACGGCCTCGGCCACACCGGTCTCCCCCGCGACGGCGGCGACGATCCGGTCCGTGGCCGCACCGATCAGGAACGGGGTGGCCAGGGCCAGCACCGCGGCCAGCACGGAGCTGACGGCGATGCCGAGGTAGAGGCGGTGGAGCTGGGGCGCGAAGCGCAGGATGCGGAGCAGCGACGTCACCGGGCCAGGCTAGTGGCCGGGGCGGACGTCAGCGCGGGCCGGTCGGCCCGCGCTGACGTCAGAACGGGGGCGTGGCGGCGACGGCGGCCAGCACCGGGTGCAGCAGCGGGGCCACGCCGTGCCCGCCCGGTGCGGCCGGGGCGGCGGGGTCCATCCAGTGCAGCTCGACGATCTCGTCCGTCGGCTCGGGGACCTCGTGCCGGGCGACGGGTCGCCACAGCGCGAACACCTCCGAGTGCAGGGCGGCGCCGGGCTCGTTGGCGGCGGCCGTGTCCCACGCGCCCAGGCGGGTCAGCTCGTCCGGGCGCAGGCGCAGCCCGGTCTCCTCGGCCACCTCGCGCACCGCGGTGTCCACGGGGGCCTCGCCGGGCAGGTGCTTGCCGCCGGGGAACATGAACATGGCGGTGCCGGCCTTGCGGACGGTCAGCACGCGGCGGTCCGGGCGGGCCAGCACGACGGCGGCGACGCGGATGACCTCACCGGCCGCATCGGCCGGGATGGGGGCGGAGTCGGAGGGGGAAGGACTCATGCCCCCATCATCCCCCCCCGGGCGGCTCAGAGGAGCGTGAGCCCCACCTTCACGGCGATTCCCAGCATGAGCACGCCCACCACGGCGTCCACGACCCGCCACGTCCGCGCCGAGTCCATGGACGGGGCGAGCTTCGTGCCGCCCCAGCCGAGCGCGGTGAACCACACGAGCGAGGCCGCCACCGCGCCGCCCACGTACGCCCACTTCGCCGCCCCGAACGTCTGCGCGAAGGTGCCCATCATCACCACGGTGTCGAGGATGGCGTGCGGGTTCACCAGGGAGACGGACAGCGCCAGCAGGATGATCCGCGGCAGCGGCGTCTGCGGGCGGTCCAGCGCCACGCGGCGCGGCTGCACGCGCTGCCGCACCGTCACCGACCCGCCGCCTGAGGGGGCGCCGAAGCCGGGCGCGCCGTCGTCGTGCTGCCCGACGCCGGCCCTGGCCGGCTCGCGGTCGCGCTCGGCCAGGCGGCCGGTCGCCGGGTCGATCAGCGGCAGCTCACCGGTGAGGACCGCGAGGTCGATGCGGTCGGGGCCGTGCCCGCTCCCCGCGGCGTCCACGGCCGCGGTGGTGAGGGTCCGGTCCCCGCGCCAGGCGGAGCGCAGCGCACCCGCGGCGAACCCGAGGAGGTAGACCACGCCGGCCACGGTCAACGCGGGCACGAGCCACGGCCAGCGCTCGGCCACCACGCCCACGCCGCCGGCGCCGAGCACGAGCAGCGCCACATCGGCCACGAAGCACACGGTCAGGACGGTCCACACGCGGTCGCGTCGGACGATCTGGCGCAGCAGGAACAGGGTCTGCGCGCCGATGGCGACGATGAGGGCGAGGTAGGTCAGGAATCCGGTGGCGAAGATGGTCACCGAGCGAGGATAGGAGTCGTCCCACGTCCGTGCCATCGCGATCTTCTTCAGGATCTGAAGACATCCTTCATGGCGACCCCTACCCTGGACCGCATGAACTCCGACCACCTGCGCGCCCTCGTCGCGGCCGTCGACCACGGCACCTTCGACGCCGCCGCGGACTCCCTGCGGATCTCCGGCTCGGCCTTCTCGCAGCGGATCAAGGCCCTGGAGCGGCAGGTGGGCCAGGTGCTCCTGGCCCGCACCGTCCCCGTCCGGCCGACCGCGGCCGGCGAGCGCATGCTCCGTCTCGCCCGGCAGACCCTCGCGCTCGAGGACGAGACGCTCGCCGCGCTCGGACGCGGTGACGGCGGCCGCGTGCCGCTGCGCGTGGCCCTCAACGCGGATTCCCTCGACACGTGGTGGGAGCCCGTGCTGCGCGAGGCGGCGACGTGGGACGACGTCGTCCTGCAGATGCAGTCCGAGGACCAGGAGCACACCGCCGTCCTGCTGCGGGACGGCGCGGTCGTGGCCGCCGTGACGGACGACCCCACGCCCGTGGCCGGGTGCACGTCCACCCCGCTGGGCACGATGCGCTATCACGCGGTGTGCGCGTCCTTCCTGCTGGAGCTGCACCGCGACGCGCGGGGCCGGGTCGACTTCGGCACGCTGCCGATCGTGGACTACGGCCCCCGCGACGGCCTGCAGCACACGGTGCTGCGCCGCGTCACCCGCGGCCGGCCCGTGGCCGACCCGCCGACCCACCTGGTGCCGTCCGTGCACGCGTATCTGCGGGCAGTGGAGCTCGGGCTGGGGTGGGGCATGCTCCCCTCGGTGCAGATCCCGCCGGGCGTGCTCGAGGGCCGGCACCCCGATCTCGAGCCGATCCCGGCCCTCGGCGCGGCCGACGTGCACCTGCACTGGCAGCGCTGGACGGCCGGGACCGCGGCCCTGGACCGCCTCACGGACGCGGTGCTGCGCGCCGCGCCCTCGGCGGGGGACACCGCGGACTGACGGGCGCATTCGAGACCCGCCCCGGACGCGCCGCGACCCCCGCCGGAGGGGCGGGGGTCGCGGTCACGGGCCGCTCGGGGCGGCCGGGGTCGGGTCAGCGGGCGTCGCCGGTGCCCGGGCGGCGGGTGTCCGCGCCCTCGGCGCGCACGTCGCCGGCGCGGTCGTCCACGCGGTGCACGTCATGGTCGCGGTGCGCGCCGCCCACGTGGTGGTCGCGGCGCACGGGCTCGGCGTGCACCTCACGCTTGCGGCGGCCGGCCAGGCCCGCCAGGCCCAGCAGGCCGGCCAGGCCCCACAGGCCCCAGTTGCCGTTGTCGTCCTTCTCCTCCTCCTGGGGGGCGGGCGACTCGGAGGCCGGTGCCGTCGTGGCGGCCTCGGTGGCCGGGGCCGTGGTCTGCGCGACGGCGGCGGGGGCACCGAGGCCGGTGACGACGGCGGCGGCGAGGGTCAGGGCAGTGGCGGTTCGGCGGATGTCAGTCATGTTCGTGCTCCTCTCACCGGCGGCCTTCGCCGACCGGCGTCGGGGTGGATCGGCCGGAAGTCCCGGACGACCCTTTCGGTCATACACAGGCACCGTACGTACAGGGGGGTGGGGGTACGTCAACGGTTGCCGTCCCGGGGTCAGGGCCGGCCGGCCCGGGCGGAGCCGAAGCAGGAGCCCGCAGCCCCCGGCCCGGCGCGCCCCGGGGTGCAGGGCACGACGACGTCGAAGCGCGTCCACCCGTCCTCGGACGCCACGGTCACGTCCCCGCCGTGGCTGCGCGCGATCGAGCGCACGATGGCCAGCCCCAGACCTGTGGACGGCTCCGTGCCCGGGGCGCTCGACCGGCCCTTCCCGGGGGCGCGGACGAAGCGGTGGAAGAGGGTGGCGTGTCGGTCGGCCGGGATGCCGCCGCCGTCGTCGTGGACGCTGACGAGCATGAGGCCGGGCCGGGGCCGGTCCTCCCGCACGGAGGCCGTGACGGTGGTCCCGACGGGGGTGTGCTTGGCCGCGTTGGAGAGCAGGTTGCCGACCACGCGGGCCAGCTGCGACCGGTCGCCGGTGACGGACCGCTGGGTGCCCGGCTCCGCCCCCTCGGGCAGGTCCACCACCCATGTGTGGTCCGGCCACGCCGCGCGGGCGTCCATCACCCCCTCGAGGACCACCTCGGACAGATCCACCCGTTCGGCCAGCGCCACCTCCTCGGAGGGCTCCAGGCCCATGGCCCGGCCGCGCGAGACGGACTCGAGCCGTTCGAGCAGGAGCATGTCGTCCACGAGGGCGGCCATCCGGTCGGCCTGGAACAGCACCCGGTCGAGCGACCGCCGGCCGGTCGCGGAGAGCTCCTCCGTCATCGCGATCATCTCGGCGTAGCCGCGCACCGAGGCGAGCGGCGTGCGCAGCTCGTGGGAGGCGTCCGCCATGAACCGGCGCATCTGCTGCTCCTGCACGCGGCGCTGCTCCAGGGCCGCCTCGACCGAGCCGGTGAACCGGTCGAGCGCCTGGGCGACGACGGCCACCTCGTCCGGACCCTGCAGGAGCCGAGGCGGCATGCGTGAGTCCTCCGGGTCGAGCCCGGCGCGGGCCATGTCCACCTGGGCGACCCGCTCGGCGACGGCGGCGACCTCGCTGAGCGGGGCCAGGCCCCGACGCAGCCACAGGTTCACCAGGATCGCGGTGGTGAGGACGGTGACGGACAGTCCGACGGCGACCGCGACCAGCGCCTGGCGCGCGACGTCGGACATGGCGCCGGTCGGCGCCCCCACCACGAGCACCTGGTCCGCGGCCACCCAGGGGCCCGGCGCGGTCAGGGTCTGGGCCTGGACGCGATAGGAGACGTCGCCGACGACGGCGTCCAGCATCGGCCCGTCCGGCCGGTCCCGGACGGCGTGCAGGAGGTCGTGGGCCTCCCGCGCCGTGAGCGGTACGGACTGCCCGGTGTCACCGACCCGGTGCCCGGTGAGGGCGTCCTGCTGATGCGCCTCCAGACCGGAGAGCGGGACGAGCGCGACCACCGTGCCCTCGGGCTGGCCGAGGGTGCCCGGCGCGCGCAGGTACCCCTCCCCGGGGCGGGCGTCGCCCCCTCCGCCCGGCGAGGGGGCCGTCAGCTGCTCCGAGGCGCGGATCCACGCTTCGGAGGCATCCCGAGAGGCGGATTCGGTCAGCAGGGCCTTCGTGATGCCGGTCGCGAAGAACGAGTAGGCCAGGATGGTGGCCACCAGGATCAGAAGGACGCCGGCGCCGATGCGGCGGGCCAGCGACGTGGGCCGCCTGCGGCGGGTGCTGCCGTGCCCCGAAGGGACCGCGGCGGTCTCAGGCAGGCCGGATGACATACCCGGCGCCGCGGATGGTGTGGATCATCGGATCCCGATCCGCGTCGATCTTCTTCCGCAGGTAGGAGATGTACAGCTCGACGATGTTCGCGCGGCCGCCGAAGTCGTAGCCCCAGACGTCCTGCAGGATGCGCTCCTTGGAGAGCACCGTGCGGACGTTGGCCATGAGGAACTTCAGCAGGTTGTACTGCGTGGCGGTCAGTTCGATCTCGTCGCCGCCGCGGGTCACCTCGTGGGTGCGGGTGTTCATCACCAGGTCGCCGACCACGAGCACCTCGGAGCCGCCCGAGACCACGCCGGAGCGCTGCACGAGCCGGTGGGCGCGGATCAGCACCTCCTCCATGGAGAAGGGCTTGGTCACGTAGTCGTCGCCGCCGGCGGCCAGGCCCGCCACGCGGTCCTCCGTCGCGTCCTTGGCGGTGAGGAACATGGCGGGCATCTCCGACCAGTGGGCGCGCAGGCGCTCCAGGACGTCCAGGCCGTCCATGTCCGGCAGCATGACGTCCAGGATCGCCAGGTCCGGCCGGCCGGCGGTGCCCAGCTCGACGGCGGTCGCGCCGTCGTGGGCCACGATCACCTCCCAGCCGCAGAGGGTGAAGCCCATGGAGAGCAGGTCAGCGATCATCGGCTCGTCGTCCACGACCAGCACCCGCACCGGCGCGCCGTCCGGGTGCGAGAGCTCGGGCAGGACCTTCTTCAGCTCCGCCATGGATGACGGGCCGGTGGTGCTCTGGATGGGGCTCACAAGGTTCCTCTACGTTCAAGAGACGGTTCACGGTGCCCACGCGGACGTCGCGGGCTGCGGGGGACGAGCGCCTCGCGACGGAGGGGCGACGCCGTTCCGGGGGATGGCGGACGGGCGGCGACCGGAGGCCGGGGGGTGCGCGGATCCCCCCTCGACGGAGCCCCATGCTACGCGGACCAGCCGGGTCGGCCCAGAGTCTTCTCGGAACGCGGACATCAGCGTGACTCGTCACAGCCCTGACGCATCCGGCGGCGCCACCGGGGCCGCCCTGTGCTGACGCCGCGCCGCGTGGCCGGCGTCAGTCGACCGGCTTCATGGCCCAGTGCGTGGCCAGGGTGCCGAACATGTGGGTCTCGTGGCCGATGTTCACGAAGCCGGCCTCGGCGAAGAGGTCCGCGACCTCGTCCGGCGTGTGGAACGCCTTCGTCGAGGAGGACAGGTACGCGTAGGCCTCGGGCCGGTCGGCGATCAGCTTCGCGAGCTGCGGCATCACCCGGTGGATGTAGAAGGAGGAGAACGGCTTGAGCACGTTGTCCGGCGCCGGCGACGTCTCGAGGGCCGCGACCCAGCCGCCGGGGCGCAGCACGCGGAACTGCTCGGCGAGAGTCGCCGGGATGTCCGCGACGTTGCGCAGCAGGTAGCCGTGGGTCACGGCGTCGAACGAGCCGGACTCGAACGGCAGGTCTGTCGCGTCCGCGACGACCCACTCGATGCGGTCCCCGCCCGCGCGGGCACGGCCGACCTCCATCATCTCGGCGGCGATGTCCGCGCCCACCACCTGTGCGTCGGGGTGCCGCTTGAGCACCTCGAACGCGAGGTCGCCGGTGCCGGTGGCCAGGTCGAGCACGCGGGCCTGCGCGGGGATGTTGGCCCGCGCCACCGTGTGGCGCACCAGGCGCGGCTCCTGACCCCATGTCATGACGGCGTTCATCAGATCGTAGCGGCCGGCGATGGCGTCGAACATCGCGGAGACCCGGTCGTGGTGGTCGGCGGCGCCGCGCTGCGCGTCGCCGCGCGGGGCGGGGAGGGGGTTCTGGCTCACCAGGCCACCGTATCCCGCCCACCTCCCCCGACGACGCCCCTCACCGGGATTGCACAGAGGCGTTAGGTTGCCCTAACCTTCCGGAGTTACCTCACGTCAGTGTTTGTTAATGCCGGCCCGGCAGGGCCGACGCATCCTCCGACCGCAGACCCGACCCCCTCCGCCCGGCGCCCGCGCGTCGCGACCGTGAAAGGCCACCACCATGGCACCGTCCCCCCTGTCCCGCCGCTCCCTCCTCGCCGGCGGGGGAGTCGGCCTCACCCTCCTGCTCGCCGCGTGCTCCACCGGCCCGGCCGGAGGCTCGGCCTCGTCCTCGTCGGCCGGTGCGTCGTCGTCGGACGCCGCGGGCGGGGACGCCGCGTTCCCCCGCAGCATCGAGCACGTCTACGGCACCACCGAGATCCCGCAGCGCCCGACCCGCGTGGCCACCGTGTCCTGGGTGAACCAGGACGTGACCCTCGCCCTCGGGGTGGTGCCGGTGGGCATGGCCGCCGTGGAGTTCGGGGGGAACGCGGAGAAGTCCACCGACTGGTTCGACGCGAAGCTCGCCGAGACCGAGGGCGCCCAGAAGCCCGTGCAGTGGTCCGAGGCCTCCGGCATCGACGCCGAGGCGATCGCCGCCGTGAAGCCGGACGTCATCCTCGCCGTCTACTCCGGCATCACGCAGGAGGACTACGACCGCCTCTCGAAGATCGCCCCCACCGTGGCCTACCCGAAGGACGTCCCCGCCTACGGCACCTCGTGGCAGCAGTCCACGGAGGTCATCGGCCGCGTGCTCGGCAAGGAGCAGGAGGCGGAGGAGCTCATCGCGGACCTCGAGCAGCAGATCAAGGACGCGGGCGAGAAGCACGCGGACCTCCAGGGCGCGTCCTTCGTCTACGGCACCATCGACCCCGCCGCCGCGGACCAGATCAGCATCTACACGGACGTGGACAACCGCCCGAAGTTCCTCGAGCTGCTCGGCATGGAGCAGGCGCCGGTGGTGACGGAGAACTCCCCGGAGGACCAGGCGTTCTTCTTCACGTGGTCGCCCGAGCGCGCGGACGAGCTGGAGTCGGACGTGTTCGTCTCCTGGGCCGCCCAGGACTCGGTCCGCGAGGCCATCGAGTCCGACCCCCTGCTGGGCTCGATCCCGGCCGTGAAGGCCGGCGCCCTCGTCCTGCAGACGGACGAGCAGGAGGTCCTCTCCGTCTCCGCGATCTCCCCGCTGTCCATCCCGTTCGCGCTCGAGAAGGTCGTCCCGCCGATCGCCGAGGCCGCGAAGACCGCGCAGGGCTGATCCCTCCCCATGCCGTCCACGGCCCTGGCCTCCCCGGCCCGCGTCCGCGCGGGCGTGCTGATGGGCGCCCTGCCCGCGGCGCTGCTGCTGGCGGCGCTCGTGGCCGGCGTCGCCCTCGGCGCGCGCACCGTGCCGGCGACGACGGCGCTCGACACCCTGGGCGCGGTCCTCACCGGACACCCCGTGCCGGAGGGCATCGAGGCGGCGGCCGTGGCCTCCCGCGTGCCCCGCGTGGTGACGGGGGCGCTGGTGGGGGCGGCGCTGGCCGTGGCCGGCGCGGCCCTGCAGGGGGCCACCCGCAACCCGCTCGGTGACCCGGGGCTGCTCGGGCTCTCCGCCGGCGCGGGGCTGGCCGTGGCGGCGGGCATGGCGCTCGGCGTCGCCGGCTCCACGTTCGGGGTGCTGGCGCTGGCCGCCGTCGGGACGCTGGTCGCGGCGGCGCTCGGCTACGCGGTGGCGGCGGCCGCCACGCGGAGGGGCCGGACGACACCCGGCGCCCCCTCCCCCATGGCGCTCGTGCTGGCCGGCGCCGCGATCACCGCCGGCGCCACCGCCGGCACCACGGCGCTGCTCGTGCTCTCCCCCACGGTCCAGGACCGACTGCGGTTCTGGGCCGTGGGCACGGTGGCCCGCGCCGACCTCGGCGAGGCGCTCGCCCTGGCACCCGTCATCGCCGTCGGGCTGCTCGCCGCCGTCGCCGTGGCCCCCGGGCTCGACGCCCTCGCCCTCGGCGACGACCTCGCGCACGGCCTGGGCGGGCGCCCGGAGCGGGTGCGCGCGGTGCTGCTGGGCGCGGTCGTGCTGCTCACGGCCGCGGCGGTGGCGCTGGCCGGGCCGGTCGGGTTCGTGGGACTGCTCGTGCCCCACGCGCTGCGCCGTCTGCGGCCGCCGAGCACGCGGGCCCTGATGGTCGGCTGCGCCCTGTGGGGCGCCGTCCTCGTGATCCTCGCGGACCTCGCCGGGCGGCTCGTCGTGGCGCCCGGGGAGATCCACCTCGGGGTGACCACCGTCCTGCTCGGCGTGCCCGTGCTGCTGGCGCTGCTGCGCCGCCCGGGGGTGGCCGCATGAGCCTCCAGTGCACCGCCCCGGACGACGTCGTCGCCCGCCTGCGCCGCGCCGACCGGCGCCGCCTCGGAGGGGCCTGCGCGGGCCTCGCCGTGGCCGTGCTGGTCCTCGCCCTGCTGCGCGTGGTGTGGGGCACGTACCAGGTGACCGTCCCGGACCTCGTGCGGATCCTGGGCGGGGAGACGATCCCGGGAGCGAGCTTCATCGTGCTGGAGGAGAAGCTGCCCCGCGCCGTGGCCGCAGTGCTCACCGGCGCCGCCCTGGGCGCGGCCGGCGCGCTCTACCGGCGCACGCTGCGCAACCCCCTGGCCTCGCCGGACATCCTGGGCGTCACCCAGGGCGCCGCGGCGGCGGTCGTGCTGGGGATGCTGGCGACCGCCGGGCAGACCGGCGGCGCATCGGACCTGACGCGCGCCGCCACGGCACTGATCGGCGGCCTCGCGGCGGTGGCCGCCGTGTTCGCCACGGCCCGCTCGGTGGGCGGCGAACGGTTCGTGGTGGCCGGCATCGCGGTGGCGGCGGCGGGCCAGGCCGTGGTGGCCGGGGCCATGCTCTCGCTGGCCCAGCACGACCTGCAGTCGGCCACCGTCTGGATCGCCGGCTCGCTCAACGGCGTCACGTGGGGCCGCATCGCGCTGCTCGCGGGCGTGCTCGTGGTCGCCCTGCCGCTGGCGGGGGTGCTCCACGCGCGGCTGGCCCCCGCCGACGTCGGCCCGGACCTCGCGCACGCCCTCGGCGCCCGGCCGCGCCCCACCTCGGCCGCGGCGCTGGGGCTCGGCGCGGTGCTCGCTGCCGTGGCGACCGCCGTCGTCGGACCGCTGGCGTTCGTCGCGCTGCTGGCCACCCCGGTGGCGCGCGGGCTCACCCGCGGCCTGCCCTCCCTGCCCGCGGCGGCGCTCACGGGCGCCGCGCTCGTGCTGCTCGCGGACCTCGTGGCCGGCGAGGCCGTCCCCCTGCTCACCGGCGCCGCCCTGCCCACCGGTGTGCTCACCGGCGCCGCCGGCGCCCCGCTCATGCTCTGGCTGCTGCTGCGCCAGGGCCGGACCCCAGGAGGCGTGCGCCCCGCATGACCGCTCCCCCGCTCACCGTCCCGTCCCCCGCCGCACCGCGCGCCGGGGCCGCCGACGACGTCGCGATCCGCCTGCGCGGCCTGACGCTCGGCTACGGCCCGGCCTCGGCACCGCCGATCGTCGAGGACCTCGACCTGGACGTGCCCGCCGGGCGCGTCACCGCGATTATCGGCGCCAACGGCTGCGGCAAGTCCACGCTGCTGCGCGGCCTGACCCGCCAGCTCGCCCCGCGCGCCGGGAGCATCGAGGTGCTCGGTCGGGACGCCGCCCGCGTGTCCGCGCGCGACTACGCCCGCACCGTGGCGCTGCTGCCCCAGCATCCCGTGGCGCCCGAGGGCATGACGGTGGCGCAGCTCGTGGCGCGCGGCCGTCACCCGCACCGCGGGCTCCTGGGCGGCCGGGCCGCCGGCGACGACGCCGCGATCGCCTCGGCGCTCGAGCGCACCGACCTCGTGGAGCTCGCCGACCGCGAGGCCGGCACGCTCTCCGGCGGGCAGCGGCAGCGGGCGTGGCTCGCCCTCGTGCTCGCCCAGCAGACCCCGGTGGTGCTCCTCGACGAGCCCACGAGCTACCTCGACCTCAGCCATCAGGTGGAGGTGCTGGACCTGGTGCGCGCGCTCCCGGACCCGCGCGGCGGGGGCCGGGCGACCGTCGTCGCGGTGCTGCACGAGCTGAACCTGGCGGCGCGCAGCGCGGACCACATCGTGGCGATGGCCGCGGGCCGGGTGGTGGCGCAGGGCACGCCGGGCGAGGTGATCGTGCCGGAGGTGCTGGCCGAGGTGTTCGGCCTGGACGCGGACGTGGTGGCCGATCCGCTGCTGGGCCACCCCGTGGTGCTGCCGCGCGGGAACGGGGACCGCCGATGAGCGCCGACGGCATGATCGTGGCGCACACGCGCGTGGTGTCCGTGGAGCAGCCGTGCCGCGGGTTCCGGCGGATCGTGCTGGCGGGGCCGGACCTGGAGGCCGCCAGCGGGGACCTGCTGGGACTGCTGCCGCCCGGCGTCGCCGACCTGCACGCCCTGTACCGGGGCGCGCGGCCGCGCCGGGACGCCTATGTGAAGCTGCTGATCCCCCCGCCGGGCGGGACGTCGGCGGACCCGGACCTGTCCGCCGGGTTCCGCGCCGGGTTCCTGGCCATCCCCGAGGAGGAGCGCGGCTGGATGCGCACGTACACGGTGCGCTCGGCCGGGCTCGTGCGGCTCGACGGGCGGCAGGTGCCCTCGCTGACCGTGGACGTGGTGCTGCACGGCGACCCGGACGACCCCGCCGACCCGCATCAGGGGCCGGGCCTGCGCTGGGCGCGCGCCGTCCAGGCGGGGGACGCGGTGAACGTGCTGGTGCCCTCGGCGGAGGCGCCGGCGTGGTCCGGCTGGCGGCAGACGGGGGCGCACCGTGTGCTGGCCGTGGGCGACGAGACCGCCGTCCCCGCCCTGGTGTCCGTGGCGGAGGAGCTCGCGGACCCGTTCGGCGGGTTCGACGGCGAGGCGGACCTCGTGCTCGAGCTGCCCCACGACGGGCAGGCCGCCGACCTCATCGCCGAGCGCCTGGCCGTCCCCGAGCCGTGGGACTGGCGGGCCGTGACGGAGCTGGCGGACCGGGGCCGCGTGCGCCTGCACGTGGGCCGCCGGGCGCCGGGGGCGCCGTCGGGGTCCTGGGCGCACGCCCGCCTCGCCGCCCTGCTGGGCGTGGACCCCGACGACGCCGGCGGGCCGGTCGCGCCGCCCGCGGCCTCCGTCGAGCGCGAGTGGACCGTCGCCGCCCTCGAGGCCGACGAACGGCCCGAGGCCTACGTGTTCCTCGCCGGGGAGTCCGCGATGGTGCGCGCCCTGCGCCGGCTCAGCGTGGGCCCCGGCGGCGTGCCGAAGAAGCACGTCTCCTTCATGGGCTACTGGCGGGAGGGCCAGGCGGAGAGCTGAGGAGTGGGGTGGTGGAGCGCCGCTCCGCCCTCGCACCGGCGTCGGGCTCTCCCTACTGTGGGAGTTCAGCACCCGATCGAACCGAAGGAGAGATTCCCATGACCCGCACCGTGATCATCGGCGGCCACGGCAAGGTGGCCCTGCTCGCCGCACCTCTGCTGGCGGAGGCCGGCCACGACGTCGTCTCGATCATCCGCAACCCCGATCACGCCGAGGACGTCCGCGCCGCCGGCGCCGAACCGCTCGTCCTGGACATCGAGAAGGCGGACCAGGAGGAGCTGCTCCACGCGCTGCGCGACGCGGACAACGTCGTGTTCTCCGCGGGCGCGGGCGGCGGGGACGCCCAGCGCACCCGGGCCGTGGACCACGACGCCGCCGTCGCCAGCATGCGCGCCGCCGAGGCCGCGGGCGTGCGGCGCTACGTGATGGTGTCCTACCTCGGCGCGTCCCTGCACCACGACGTGCCCGAGGACGACCCCTTCTACACCTACGCGCAGGCCAAGGCCGAGGCGGACGAGGCGCTGCGGGACTCCGGGCTGGCCTGGACCATCCTCGGTCCCGGCGCCCTGACCGACGAGGAGCCGTCCGGGCGCATCACCGTGGACCCGGACCTCTCCGACTCCGATGCCCCGCAGCGTGAGGCCAGCCGCGGCAACGTCGCCCGGGCGATCGTGGCCGTGCTCAATGAGCCGGGCACGGTGGGCCGGAAGATCGACTTCGTGGACGGCGACGTGCCCGTGGCCGAGGCCGTCCGCGGCGACTGACGCGCCGCCGTCGTCGTCGGCCCCGCCCACCCGCGCTTTCGAACGTGAAAGGGGGCGAATGGGGGCTTTCGAACGTGAGATAGGCCCAATCTCACGTTCGAAAGCGCCGGGGACCGCCCTCGCTCAGGCCGGGCCGAGGCGGCGGTCCACGGTGCCGAGCACGCCCATGAGCCCGGTGAAGCCGGCCAGGATCCCGGCGAGCACGACGCCCACGCTGCGTCGGCCAAGCCGCGGCACGTCGAGGAACGGGTACGGGTACCAGTCGATGCGGGGCCCGCGCGCCATGGTCGCCGCCGCCCACATCAGCGGGATGACCGAGGCCAGCCCGGCGCGCCGCGGCGTGATCTGCCCGCGGGGGTCGAACAGCGCCCACACCGCCGGGGCGAGCACGGGGTTGACGATGTGCTGCAGCGCGTCGTTGAACCGGTAGAGGAAGGTGTCCTGTTCGCGGCCGCGCAGCACCGCGTTGTAGACGATCCCCGTGACCAGCACCGAGCCGAGGCCGGCGGTGCGCACGGCCCAGAACGCGTCCGACGTGGGCGCCTCACGACGCGCGGCCAGCGTCAGCGACGTGCCCGCGACCAGCGCGTTGGACAGCCACGTGAAGTACGCCGGCTGGTTGAGGGCGTGGGACCAGCCCGCGGGGAACCCGCCGTGATAGCCGACGCCCGGGATCACCATGGAGTCCTTGGACATCCCGATGGGGAACGAGGTCAGGCACCCGATCAGCGGCAGTGCCCCCGAGACCTGCCACGCCAGGCGGCTCCGACGGTCCACCGGCGGCACGGGACGCGGCTGCAGCCGGGACACGACGGCGTGCGCGATCCGCTCACGGACCCCCTGCGGGGCGGGGCGGGTGCGGCGGACGGAGGGCAGGCTGACGCGGAGGGTGGAAAGGGTGGAAAGGGGCATGGGGGGTCGTCCTCGAACGGCGGGGTCAAGGGATGAGACCGCCCATTCTCACATGAACAGCAGTTGAACGAAAGGGGGCGAGACGGAGAACACCGCCGCGCCCCCCTCCTGCCCGCCCCGCCGCCTCAGTGGGCGCCGGCCTCCTCCAGCGGCAGGATGCGCTCCGGATCCTCGACCTCCACGCGCACGCCGTCGGCCTGCAGCCGGCGCACGCCCTCGGCGATCAGCCGTCGGCCGACGTCGTCGATCCGGTCCACCCGCGTGAGGTTGAGCACCACGGTGCGGATGGGCCCGTCGTTCTCATCTCGGGCGGCCACGGCGGCGGCCTCGTGCACCGCCCCGCCGCCGGTCGCGGCCGAGAGCGCCGCGCTGTCCGCCGCGGCCTCCTGCCACCGCGGGTAGACGGCGGCGTCCCACCCGGTGCCGGGTTTCTCCGCCCCGGTGTCCAGGTCCGTGAGCGCGTCCAGCACCGCCTCCGCACCGCCGAACCGGATCACGCCCTGCAGATGCACGAACACGCGGTCACCCTCGCGTTTTACGAAGCGCACGGCGGTGCCGCCCAGGCTGTCCCCGTCCATGAGGTGCAGCCGGAAGTCCTCGGAGAGGCGGCGGCACGCCAGCACGCCGCGCGCCGAGTTGCCCACCTCGTCCAGGCGCGGCGAGAACACGCCGATCCCCACGCGGCCCGGCAGCGCGCCGAGCACACCGCCGGCCACCCCGGACTTGGCCGGGATCCCGACGTCGGCGAGCCACTGCCCGGCGGCGTCGTACATGCCGGAGGAGGTCATCACGGACACCACGCGCCGCGCCACGATGTACGGCAGCATCCGCTCTCCCGTCATCGGGTGGATGCCGCCGGTCGCCAGACACGCGCCCATCACAGCGAGGTCCTTGGCGGTGACGAGCACGGCGCACTGCGCCACATACCCGGCCACGATCTCCTCGGCGGAGTCCTGCAGCACCCCGTAGCTGCGGAGCATGTGCGCCAGGGAGAGGTTGCGGTCCGAGACCGCCATCTCGGACTCGTACGTCTCCCAGTCCACCGAGAGCCGACGCCCGGCGAGCAGGGACATGATCTCCACGGCCCGGTCCAGCCGCTCCTTCCGGCTCGCCTCCGGTCCCACGAGCAGCTGGTGCACCGCGAGCGCGCCGGCGTTGATCATGGCGTTGTCCGGGCGGTGCGACTCCGCCTCGAGGGAGAGCTCGTTGAAGGCCTCGCCCGAGGGGTTCAACCCCACCTGCCGGTCCACGGCGGCGAAGCCCCGGTCCACGAGCGCGGCCGCGTACGTGAACGGCTTGGACGCGGACTGGATGGTGAACTCCACGTCCGCGTCGCCCGCGCAGTGCAGCCGCCCGGTGGGGGTGGCCAGCGCGATGCCGAAGCGGTCCGGGTCCGCCTCCGCGAGCACGGGGATGTACTGGGCCGTCTCGCCCGGGTTCACGGCGCCGAGCTCGGTGACCAGGCTCGCCAGGTAGTCGGGGATCGGGTGTCTCATCTCAGGCCTCCCAGCGCAGGCAGGTCAGGGGCTCGCCCCCGGGCACGGGCACGTGGCCGGTCGCACGGAAGCCGAGCTGCTCATAGAACGGGACGGTGGCGGGCACGGACGCCTCGAGGTGCACGGGCAGACCCGACGCGCGGCGCTGGCCGTGGCGCACCAGCGCACTCGCCGCCCCGCGCCCGCGGGCGGACGGGACGGTGCCGACCTCCTCAAGGTACCAGTGCCGGCCTGCCGGGCGGGCCCGCTCGCAGGCGGCCTGGATCCGCTTCAGGGCGAGGGTGTGGCGGCCGTGGACGGCGACGGCGGTGGGCAGCCCCGCCAGCAGGCCCGGCACGTCGACCCCGCGGGGGGCGGCGGGGGAGGTCCACACGGCGGCGCCGAGCAGCGTGCCGTCGGCCGCGTCCACGGCGACGTCCACGGCGCCCAGCGGGGCGCCGTCGGCCCCCGCGCGCAGCCCCTGGCGCACGGCGGCGGTGAACTTGCGCTCGAGGCGGGGCCCGCGCCGGTCCTCGGGCACGAGCCCGAGCGTGTACGGGTCCGTGGCGAAGGCCTCGGCGAGGACGGCGCCCACGCGGCGGGCGGTGTCCTCACGGGCTCCATCCGGGCGCAGGGTGAGCACGTGGACGCGGGGGCGCGGCGCAGCGGGGTCCGGGGAGGTCATGGCCGCCAGTCTAGGGACGGGGCCGGGCGCGTCATCGGACCGGCCGACGAGCGTTCCGTCCCGTGTGATCGGCGACACTGGTGGGCATGGACTTCTCCGCACCGCTCGCCCCGGCCGCACC
>NZ_JABFBB010000018.1:31708-37674 GCF_017168555.1 Micrococcus sp. KRD012 | reverse complement strand
CGCCCCGCCCGCCGACGTCGTCGCCCGCCTGCAGGCGGAGCTGCCCGGCCGCGTGGACGTCTCCGTCGCAGCGCTCGAGGCCGCCCGGGCGGACCGCTCGGGGCATCGCTCCCCCGCCGCGCCGCGGGCCGTGGTCCGCGCACGGACGGTGGAGGACGTGCAGGCCGCGTGCCGGATCGCGCACGGCACCCGCACCCCGCTGGTCACCCGCGGAGCGGGCACGGGGTTGGCCGGCGGCGCCGTCGCGGGGGCGGGCGAGATCGTCCTGGACATGACCGCGATGGACCGGATCCTGGAGGTCTCCCCCGCGGACCGCGTGGCCGTCGTCGAGCCGGGGATCCTCAACGGGGCGCTGAACGCCGCGCTCGCCGAGCACGGGCTGTGGTGGGCCCCGGATCCCGCGTCGAAGGACATCTCCACGGTGGGCGGCAACATCGCGATGAACGCCGGCGGGCTGCTGTGCGCCAAGTACGGCGTCACGCGCGAGGCGGTGCTGGGCCTGGACGTGGTGCTCGCGGACGGCACCCTGCTGCGGCTGGGCCACCGCACCGTCAAGGGGGTGACCGGCTACGACCTGGTCGCGCTGATGATCGGCTCGGAGGGCACGCTCGGCGTGATCGTGGGCGCGACGCTGGCGCTGCGGCCGGCCGTGCGCGGCGTGCCCGTGACGCTCGGCGGGTTCTTCCCGGACGTCGTCGCGGGCGCCGCCGCGGCCGAGGCGATCACCGGGGCCGGTCACGTGCCCGCCCTGATGGAGCTGATGGACGAGGCGACGCTCGCCGCGGTGCGCGCGCACGCGGGGCCCGAGCGCGGGGCCGCCCTGCCCGAATCCGGCGCGTTCCTGCTGGTGCAGGCCGACGGCGCCGGCGCCGAGGCGGACGGGGAGGCCATGGCCGCCCTCATGCGCGCCCACGGCGGGGACGTCACCGTGACCGTGGACCCCGCCGAGGGGGAGGCCCTCATGGCCCTGCGCCGCACCGCGTTCCCCGCGCTCGAGCGCCTCGGCACCCCGCTCGTGGAGGACGTGGCCGTCCCGCGCAGCCGCATGGCCGAGATGTTCGCGCGGATCCGTGAGATCGAGGCACGCACCGGCGTCGCCATCCCCACCACGGCCCACGCCGGGGACGGCAACCTGCACCCGATCCTGCTGTTCGGCGCGGCGGCGCAGGTGGGCGGCGCGGCCGAGGACGCCGCGTCGATCCCGGCGGACGTGTGGGAGGCCGCCGGCGAGCTGTTCCGCGCGGGCCTGGAACTCGGCGGCACGCTCACCGGCGAACACGGCGTGGGCCTGCTCAAGCGCGCGTTCCTGCGAGACGAGCTCGGCGACGCCCAGCACGACCTCCAGCAGCGCATCAAGGCCGTGTTCGACCCGCACGGCATCCTCAACCCAGGAAAGGTGTTCACCCCGTGACGCAGCCGACCACCCCCGAGACCCCCGCCGACGCCGGCACGCCGACCCCGTTCGAGGTCGGGCTGCAGCTGCGCTGGTCCGACGAGGACCGCTACGGCCACGTCAACAACGCCCGACTGCTCACCCTCACCGAGGAGGCGCGCGTGCGCGCCCTGGGCGCGTGGGCCACGACGACGGCGTCCCCGGACGTCCAGCGCGTCGTGCGGTCCATGGAGGTCCAGTACGAGGCGCCCGTGGTCTACGCCGGGCCCGAGGTGACGGCGCGGGTGTGGATCCTGCGGATCGGCCGGACGTCCTTCACGCTGCGCCACGAGCTGTGGCAGGACGGGCGGCGCTGCGTGCTGTGCGACGCCGTGTTCGTGCAGGTGGACCCGGCGGCCGGGCGGCCCGTGGCCGTCTCCGACGAGGAGCGCGCCGCCTTCGAGCGCGTGCTGATCCCCGCCGAGGACTGACGGGCCGCCGTCGGGCCTGTGGACGGCCAACCGTCTCGCAGGATCCCGCCGTAGGCTCTGAGGCCATGGAGCAGGACCCTTCCCCGGACGCGCCCGCGCCCTCGGCGGACGTCGAGGCGCTGCGCGGCACCCCCGTGTCCGAGTTGACGCAGCTCACCCCCGCGGCGTCAGGGGCGCTGGAGCGGCTGCGCCGAGACGTCGAGCGCTTCGACCTCGAGTACCGCTCGGCCCTGCTCCAGGTGGAGGCGCGGCTCGAGGTGCTGCGGGACGAGTTCACGCACCTGCACGACTACAACCCCATCGAGCACATCGTCACGCGGGTGAAGTCGCCGGAGTCGATCCTGCGCAAGGCCTCCGCCCGCGGGCTGTCCCTGGACCTGGACGCGCTGCGCACCAACGTCACGGACATCGCCGGGGCGCGCGTGATCGTCAGCTTCGCCCGGGACGTGTACCGCGTGTTCCGCCAGTTCACGCAGCAGCCGGACATCCGGGTGCTCGAGGTGGAGGACTACATCTCCCGGCCCAAGCCCTCGGGCTACCGCAGCCTGCACTGCCTCGTGCAGGTGCCGATCCACCTGTCCACCGGCACGATCCCGGTGACCGTGGAGATGCAGTTCCGCACGAGCGCCATGGACTTCTGGGCCACGCTCGAGCACAAGATCAACTACAAGTTCGACGGCGGCGTGCCCCCGGACATCGCGACCGAGCTCGTGGCCGCCGCCCGCGTGGCTGCGGACCTGGACACCCGCATGGAGCGCCTGCACGACCAGGTGCAGGAGACCGACAGGGACGACGACGCCGCCGCGGCCTGGGAGGACGACGGCGGTCCCGTCTTCGAGGACGAGCCGGCGGCGGGGCCGGGCGAGGCGCGGCCGGGTGACGACGCGCCCGGCGCGTCCACCGTCTGAGCCCCTCCGTCCACACCCGGCGGGCCGCGTGCACAGGGTTCTCCACAGAGTTGTCCACAGGTGTGGATGAGTCACACGCGTGTGATCCAGCAAAGCAGAGCAGGGCGTGACCGCAGGCCAGGGAGGACATGCGGAGGGAGCGGCTGCCGGTAGCCTGAGCCGATGCCCTCCACCGCCGTGCCGCCGCGCGACTCCGGCGCCGCCTCCACCCTGCCCGCCCGCACAGGGCACCGCGGGGTGTCGATCCTGCGCACCGCCGCCCTCGTCCTCGTGGTGGCGGCGTTCGTGTGGCTGGCACTCACCGTGCGCCTGCCCGGCGTGGACGAGCTGCGCGCCCAGCTGGACGGCTTCGGCTGGTGGAGCTGGCTGGCGTTCACCGTGCTGTACGCGGCCGTGGCGCTCACCCCCATCCCCGTGACGATCATGGCGGTCACCGCCGGTGTGCTCTTCGGCGCGATCGAGGGGACGGTGCTGTCCGTCGTCGGAGCCCTGCTGGGCTCGCTCGGGGCGTACGGCATCGCGCGCGCGGTCGGACGCGAGGTGGTCCTGCGCGGGCTCGGCCGCCACGCCGAGACCGTGGAGCGGCGGCTCGAGGACACCGGGTTCCTCGCCCTGCTGGCCCTGCGCGTCGCCCCGGGGCTGCCGTACTGGCCCGTGAACTACGGGGCGGGCGCGCTCGCCGTGCCGCTGGGGATCTTCGCCGGCTCCACCGCGGTCGGCGTGATCCCCGGGCAGCTCTCCCTCGTGGCGATGGGGGCGTTCGCGGTGCGCCCGGGCGTCGTGAACGGCGTGCTGCTCGGGGTGGGCTGGCTCGCCGTGGGCGGTCTGACCCTGTGGGCGGTGCGGCGCTGGCGACGGGCAGCCCGGGCCGCGGAGGGGCCGGCGGGCTCGGAGGGGCCGGAAAGCCCGCGGAGTGGTCAGGACACGCCGTCTCCGCGTGCGCGACGCGGCGTGTCGTGACCACTCTGCGCCGGACGTCAGCCGAGGGTTGTGTACCGCACGCCGAACTTGCTGCTGACCTGCAGGAACACGAGCACGTCCGTGCCGCGCGCGTAGGCGGGCATGCCGTACCAGGTGCGGGGTTCGAGCTCCGGGGCCGCCTCCGTGACGATCCGGTGCACCCCCACCGCCATGGCGCGGTCCTGCTCGGGCATCTCCTCGATCTTCACCAGCAGGTCCTGCAGGGCGTCGGCCTTCTTCCTGCCGCCGCGCTGGGCGCGCAGCTCCTGCGCGCGCTCGGCGATCGCGGCCTGCTCCGCGGCGCTGAAACCGGTGGACTCGCTCACGGTGCCTCCTGGGGTGCGGGGACGGGTCCTGCCCTGGTCTCAGCCCCGACGGCCCAGGCGACCGAGCAGGCGGGTCTGCCGGTCGGCGTCGTCGGCCACGGGGACGGGCTCGCCCAGGATGCCGGGCGTGTAGGCGGCGTCGCCGAACAGTTCCAGCGACTCCTCCACGCAGTCGATCTCCGCGTCCGTGAACCGCGCGTCCACGCCCTGCGAGCGGGCCAGGTCCCAACGGTGCACGATCACGTCGAACGCGTGGAAGCGGATCAACGCCTCGCCCACGGGCATCTCCCCGAGCGCGGTCTTCATGGGCCGCATGATGAACTCCTCGTCACCGGCGAGGGCGGACATGGCGGCGGCGTGCTTGGCCCACTGGGTGGCCAGCTGCTGGCGGGACCCGTCGAAGAGGGGCACCTCCCGGCCCTGGCGGGCGGCGAAGTCGCGCTGGCCGGCGATCACGTGGTCCAGCAGGTCCAGCGCGTCCCAGCCCTCACACGGGGTGGCGGCGTCCCAGTCCCGCACCTCCCGGACGACGGCGGTGAACGGCTCGGCGGCCGCGTTCCAGCGGGCCTCGACCTCGGTGGCGGGGATGGACATGGTGCTCTCCTCAGGGTCGCGGGGTTCTCGGGGCCGCGGCGGGCGACGACGGCGCCGGGCTCGGCTTCTTCGGGCCGCGGATGGACTCGGGGCGGGCCGGGTCCAGGACGGACCGGGGGTCGAAGAACTCCTCCAGCACGGGCCGCTCGCCCGAGACGGCCGCGGCGAGGCTGATGCCGTCCACGTTGATGCGCGAGCCGCGGTAGTAGCCGGGCTCGAGCTGGCCCCACGCCTTGGAGGTGCCGTCCACGAGGAAGAAGGAGCGGTAGCCGAGCTCGCGGAAGTAGCGGTACCGCTCGTTGTCCTCCGTGTACTTGCCGGGGCCGGTGACGTCCGCGCCGAACGGGTAGATGAGCATGTCCGTGGGGCCGAGGATCGGCTCGACCTCCTCGTGCCAGTGCCTCATGTCGAACTCGAGCTCCTCCATGGTCAGCTTCGGCACCGTCCGGTGGCCCCACGTGTGGGAGGCGAACTCCCAGCCGCTGTCCTTGAGCGCGTCGGCGACCTCGGTGGCGGCCGCGACGTCGGCGTCGAACGTGGGGCTGTCCCCGAACTCGCGGGCCGAGGTGCGGTAGCCGAACACGCCGTCGTAGCCGGTCATGGCCAGCACGCCGCGGGCGCCGTTGAGGCTGAAGTCCGGGTGCTCGGCGAGGAAGTCGTCCAGGCGCGGGACGACGTCGAACGCCCCGACGTGCGTGGTGCCCTCGGCGTCCGTGTACTCGTTGCGGACGCGGCCGTCCTCGGCCACGATCAGGCGGTCCGCGAAGCCGTCGCCGTCCATGTAGAGGTAGTACGAGCAGTCGTCCAGGGAGAGGATCAGCGGGGTGCGACCCTCGGGGACCATGAGGGTCTTCGGGCGGACGACGTCGTCCTCGCCCACCTCGTACAGCTCGTGCGGGGAGACCAGCACGTAGCCGCGCTCGTAGACCTGCCGGATGACGGCGTCGAACTCGTCCACCGTGACCATGAAGTCCAGGTAGCCGCCGGCCTTGTCGTCGCCATCGAAGGCGCGGGCCGGGTCCACCACGAGGGAGTGGAAGAACAGGTGCGGAACCCGGGCCACGTCCGGCCAGGCCACCGGGTCGCCGGCGGGCGGCGGTCCAGCGGGGGCGGCGGAGGTGGGCGCGGACGAGGTCGGCACGGACGACGACGCCGCGTCCTCCCCGTCCTGCCCGCAGGCGGCCAGCAGTCCCGATCCGAGCAGGGCGGAACCGGCCAGGAGCAACTGTCGGCGGGTCGGCTGCGGCACGGGCGGG
The DNA here is from genome assembly GCF_017168555.1 of Micrococcus sp. KRD012. Lineage (NCBI taxonomy): Bacteria > Bacillati > Actinomycetota > Actinomycetes > Micrococcales > Micrococcaceae > Micrococcus > Micrococcus sp. KRD012. The sequence continues at coordinate 31,767 of NZ_JABFBB010000018.1, read as the reverse complement.
GGCATCGGGCACCTTTCTCCGGGGGCACCCATCATCCCAAGGCCGCCCGGCCCGAGACC
>NZ_JABFBB010000018.1:20016-31608 GCF_017168555.1 Micrococcus sp. KRD012 | reverse complement strand
GAGGTGGGAACCGGCCGGGCATGGGAGGCTGGCCGGCGGCGGGGCTCGATCCGCCGTAGACGGCCCAGAGTGGTCACGCGGACGACCCGAGCTCGGCGCGGACCGTGTTCGACCGCTTCGTGTTCGGCAACCACATCCGCAGCTTCAGCGTCGACTGAGCCCCGGCTGGGAGGCACCTTCGACGCGCGCCGACGCACGCGCCCCTCGTGCCGTGCCGCATGCCACACTGGCGAGCGTGACCCGACGTCCGGATGCACCGCCCCTGGCCGACCCGCGCACGCGTGCGGCCCTGCGCGCCGTGCTCACGGTCCTGGCCGTGATGGCGGTGCTGTTCGCCGCCGTCGTGCTGACGCTGGCCTACGGACCCGCCCGCTGAACCCGTCCCTCCCCGATCCAGGAGCAGCCATGTCCCCCGCGGACCCCACCGCCGACGTCGCGGCCCGACCGACCGGCCCCGCCGCGGTGGCCGAGGCCTTCGCGGCCGCCTGGAACGCCGCCGACGCCGACGCGCTCGCCGACCTGTTCGCCGAGGACGCGGACTTCGTGAACGTGGTGGGTGTGTGGTGGACGCGGCGGCGGCAGATCCGGGTGAACCACGCGCTCGGCTTCCGCTGGATGTTCCCGGCCTCCCGGCTCGTGCTCGGGCAGGTGCGCGTGCGCGAGCTCGGGGACGTGGCGGTGGTGCACGCGCCGTGGACCATGTCGGGGCAGACCGCGCTCGACGGCGACGAGGCCGGCGAACGCACCGGCGTCCTGCTGCTCGTGGTGCGCCGGACCGAGGCCGGGGCGTGGGAGGCGGTGGCCGGGCAGAACACGGACTCCGTGCCCGAGGCGCAGACCCCCCTGGCCGACGACGACGGGCTGGCCGCGGTGCACTACCACCCGTCGGCGTGGATCGATCCCGACGACGACCCCGACGGCCCGGAGGCCTGCTGAGGGGCGGTGGGCTCACTCCACCGTCAGCAGCCGCACCCAGTCGTCCTCGACCCGCTCCCCGCCGACCACGAACTGCCGCGCCCCGATCGTCGCGAAGCCAAGGCGCTCGTAGAACCGGTTGGCCCGTGTGTTCTGCGCGTTCGTGCCGAGCCACACGTGCCGGAACCCCAGCCGCCTCAGCCGCTCGACGCCGTCGTGCACGAGGGCCTCGGCCAGCCCGGTGCCGCGCCCCTCGGCCAGCACGTACAGCTTCGAGAGGTGGCCGGCCGGCACGTCGCCGAGCCGCTCCGTGACGGGTGCCTCGGGGGTCGCGGCGGTCTCGTGCAGGGCGTAGCCGAGCAGGGTCTCCGGGGCGTCGGCCGCGGCGCCCACGAGCACGATCCGCTCCGGGTCCGCGATCCACGCGGCCACGGCCGCCTCGCTCAGGTGCAGCGCGATGTGCGCGTCCACCGCGGCACGCGGCAGCGAGGCCGGGGAGGCGTCCGGGAAGGTGGCCGCGGCGATCGCGGCGATCGCGGGCGCGTCCTCGGGGCGGGCCGGACGGACGACGGCGGCGCGGGGTGCGGAAGTCATCCCCGCTCAGGCCTGCAGCGCGGGGTGCAGGTCCTTCATGCGGAACCGGCGCCGGCGCCGCACCACGAGCACGTCCAGGGCGAGCGCCGCCGCCCCGACCCCCATCAGCACGACCACCGGCACCCAGAAGCGCTGGTCCAGGCCGCCGGAGATCGCGTTGCGGAACGCCTCGATGGAGTAGCTCATCGGCATGAACGGGTGCAACGCCTGGAAGAAGCCGGGCAGCACCTCGGCCGGGTAGGTGCCGCCGGTGGAGGCCAGCTGCAGGATCAGCAGGACCAGCAGCAGCGCCGAACCGGGGGTGCCGAGTGCCGTCTGCAGCAGGTGCGCGATGAGGGAGAACACCACGGCCACGAGCACCGTCAGGGCCACGGCCCGCACCGGGTGCACGGGGGCCAGGCCCAGCGGCAGCGTGGCGGCCAGCATGAGCAGACCGCCGCCCACGGCCACGATGCCCACGGGCAGCCACGCGGCCAGCGCGATCGCCACCGGGTTGCGGCGCCCGGCCAGCAGCCGCCCGCTGATGGGCCGCATGATGTTGAACGCGGCGATGCCGAACACCCACAGCGCGATGGAGAAGAACATCGGCGCCATGCCGCGGCCGTAGACCTCCGCGGAGTTGTCCACCTGCATCACGGCCTCCACCGGCCGTGACATCACCAGGGCGGCCTCGTCCCGCTGATCCTCGGTCAGGGCGGGGACGCGGTCGACGCCGTCGGAGAGCCCGGAGGCGAGCTCGTGGGCGCCGTCGTCGAGGGTGCCGAGGCCGGCGCGCAGCTCCCCGGCGCCGTCCTGGAGCTGGGCCAGGCCGCCGTCGAGCTCGGTGGCGCCGGACTCCAGCTGCCCCGCACCGTCCTGCAGCGTCAGCGCCCCGTCGTGGAGCGCGGCGTTGCCCTCGGCGAGGGTGGTCGCCCCGTCCGTCAGCTCGCCGAGGCCGGACTGCAGCTCCCCGGCGCCGTCCTGGAGCTGGGCCAGGCCGCCGTCGAGCTCGGTCGCGCCGGAGCCCAGCTGCTCGAGGCCGTCCGCGAACCTCCCGGCGCCGTCGGCGAGGGAGTCGGCCCCGTCCTTCGCCTCACCGATCCCGCCCTGCAGCTTCTCGGCGCCCGCGGCCACGGCGTGGGCGCCGTCGTTGAGGTCCGTCAGATCCGCCTTGGCGGAGGCGGCGACGTCGTCCTCGACGAAGCCCTGGACGCGCTCGTTGGCGGCCGCGGAGGTCGCGGCGGCCTCCTCGGCGCGGCCGGCGACGGCGGTCACCCGCTCGTCCGCGCCGGTGAGCGCCTCCTGGAGCGCGGCGTACTGCTCGGACTCGGCGAGCGTCGGGTCCTCTTCGGCGAGCTCGGCCAGGGCGGCCTGCGCGTCGGCGATGCGGGCGCCCGCGCCGTCCTCGGCCGTGCCGGCCACCTCGGCGACGCGCTGGACGTCCTCGTCCACCGCGGCGACGTCGGCGGCCACCGCGTCCTGCCGCTCGATCACCTGGTCCAGGCCGGGGACCACCGTGTCGTAGAGCTGCTGGGTGCCGTCGGCCACCTGCGTGGCGCCGTCGGTGAGCTCGGCCGATCCGGTCTGCAGCTGGGCCAGCCCGTCGGAGAGGTCCGTGGCGCCCTGACGCAGGGCGGGGGCGTTCTCGGCGAGCTGCCCGGCACCGTCGGCGAGGGCCTGGGAGCCCCCGCGCGCCTGGTCGAGCCCGTCGGCCAGGCGCCCGGCCCCGTCCTGCGCGGACGCGGCGCCCTCGGCGAGTCGCTGGGCGCCGTCGTCGGCCTGGGCGGCGCCGTCCGCGAGGTCACCCGCACCCGTGGCGAGCTGGCCCGCGCCCTCGGCCAGCTTGCCCGAGCCGTCGTGGGCCTGGACGATCCCGTCCTCCAGCTGGCTCGCGCCGTCCTCCGCGGAGGCCGTGCCGTCGGCCAGCTGCGCGGCGCCGTCGGCGGCGTCCACCATGCCCGACCGCAGCTCGCCGAGGCTGGAGAAGACGGCCTCGAAGTACGCCTCGATCGCGGACCGGTTCACGGCGGCCTCGACCTTGGCCTGGCTCGCGTTCGTGACGGAGCCGATCACGAAGCCGTTGGCGTCGTCCCGGCGCAGGGTGATCTGCGCCTGCTGCGGTGTCCCGCCGCCCTCGGGGCTGACGAGGTCACGGCTGAGCTCGGCAGGGATCTCCAGGACGAGGTAGTACCGGCCCTCCCGCAGTCCCTCCTCGGCCTCCTCGCGCGTGGTCTCGCGCCAGTCGAAGGCGCGGTCGTCCTTGAGGCGTTCGGTCATGTCCGCGCCGGTGCGCAGCGTGGTGTCGCCGCGCTGGACGGGCTCGTCCTCGTTGACGATCGCCACCGGCAGACGGTCCATGGCCCCGTAGGGGTCCCAGTTCGCGGACAGGTAGAGGGCGCCGTAGATGGCGGGGACGAGGAAGATGAACAGCAGGGCGAGCAGGGGCAGGCCACGGCGGAAGCGTCGCAGCTCGTAGCGGAACAGCATCAGTTCTCCCGGACGGGGGGCAGGGTGAGGACGACGGCGTCGCGCGGCACGGGCGCGGAGGCCACGGCGCTCACCGCGAACGGGTGGCCGTGGTCCCTGAGGACGTCCAGGGCCGCGTGGAGCGCGACCAGCTGATCGAGGGTCAGGGTGGCGTCCACGTCGTCGAAGGTGACGAGGCGGGCCGGGCGCAGGCAGGCGACGACGGCGGCCAGCAGCGCGCGATCGGGCGCGGACAGCTCCCCGACGACGGCCTCCGGCGCCACGGTCAGCCTCACCGCGTCGGCGAGGAGGGCGAAGCGTGCGCGGCCGGCGCGGCGGCGCACGCCGTCGGTGAGACAGCGCTCGTCCACGACCTCGGCCGCGGTCAGCGCCGGCTCGAGCTCCACCACGTCGGTGGTGTGGGCGATGGCGGTGCGGGCGCGCAGGGCGTGCGGGTGGCGCGCGGCGTCGATCGGGGGCCGGTACGCGCGGGCGGCGGGCCGCTCCGGCCCGTCCAGTGCGACGTCCACGGGGCCGCCGGTGAGCACGAGCTCGCCCCGCACGCCCTGCAGGCGCCCCGTGAGGGCGAGCAGCAGGGCCGAGCGGCCCGAGCCCTGGGTTCCGAGCACGGCCAGGTGGGTCTGCGGGGGCAGCACGAGGTCGAGGGAGCCGAACACCGGCCCGCGACTGCCGCGCAGGGTCAGACCGCGCGCCACGAGGGTGGCGGGCGGGAGGTCGTCGAGGTGCGCCGGGTCGGGGGCGGGGCGGGCCCGGGGCCATGGTGATCGGCGTCGGTGGGAGTGGAAGACATGGGCCCTCTTTGCCGAGTCGAGGCGGATTCAATACCATCGGTATTCAATACCATCGGCATCGAGAGGGCAACATGGCGACCCGACCCCGCCGCGAGGATGTCCGCGCGGCCATCCTCGACCACGCGGCTCGGGTGTTCGGACGGGAGGGTTACGCGCGCTCCTCCCTCGCCCGCATCGCGGCGGAGGCCGGCTACACGAAGGGCGCCGTCTATTCCGGTTTCGCGGGGAAGCCGGACCTCTTCGCCGCCGCCTGCACCGTCCAGTTCGAGCGGGCGACCACCCGAGCCATGGACGGCGTCGCCGACGCCCTGGACGACCCCGACCTGCCGCGCGAGGACCTGGTGGCCCGCGTGGCGGAGGCCCTGGCCGACGTCGTGCTCGAGACCACGGGCTCCTGGCCCCTGCTCCTCCACGAGTTCCAGGCCGTGGGCCTGCGCGAGCCCGCCGTGGGGAGAGCCTACCGGACGCTGACCGTCCGGCGGCGGGACTTCCTGGCCGGCCTGCTGCGCGAGCACCGCGTGCTGGCCGACGTCCCGGACGAGCAGGTCACGCACACCGCGGCCATGCTCCTGATGCTCGTGCACACGCTGTCGGTCGAGCGGCACCTGGCCCCGGAGGACCTGACGGTGGACGACGTGCGGGACACGCTGGCCGCGGCCGTGCGCTCCCTCCTGCCCTGACGCCTGCGCGCCGGCCCCGCCTCAGCCCAGGGTGCCGGCCACACCGCGCACCAGCGCCACCGTGCCCCCGACGCCGGCCAGGCAGATCGCGAGGACGCGCGCCTTCGCGGGGTCCACCCGGCGGGCCACCACCGAACCGGGCAGGACACCCAGCGGGCCGCCCACCACCACGGCGACCCACACCGGCCACGGCACGTGCAGCCCCGCGGGCACGGCCGCGCCGAACAGCGACTTGGTGACCAGCGAGGTGAGATTGGCCAGCAGGAACACGGGCTGGAGGGTGGCCGCCCACGAGCGCTGGTCCCACCGGCTCGCCACCGCGTAGACCGCGAGCGCCGGCCCGGCGATGCCCGCGGTGGTGTTCATGAACCCGGCCACGGCGCCGGAGGCGAACACGGCCCCGTTCCCCTGGGCGGTGAAGCGCTGCTGCAGGCCCAGGACGGCGGCCACGGCCACCAGCACGGAGGACCCCAGGAGGATCTCGAGGGCGTGGGCGTCCAGGACCCGCACGGCCCACGCCCCCGCGAACGAGCCGGCCACGAGCAGGGGTGCGAGGCGGACGAAGCGCGGCCAGTCCACGTGCCTGTGGAGCACCGCGAACAGCAGCACCGCGGACACCGAGGCGGCCACGTTGGACAGCGTCACCCCCGCCACCGGGCCCAGGAGCAGGGACAGCGTGGGTGCGGCGATCATGCCGACGCCCATGCCGCTCACCCGCTGGAGCGTGCCGCCCACGGTGATCGCGGCCAGCGCGACGACGGCCGGCAGCCACACCAGGGAGGGGTCCATGCGGGCAGTATGCCGGAGCCGGGGGTGCCCGTCGGCCCTGGCGCCCGCCCGTGACGGGTGCGCATGCTGGCCCCATGGCCCAGCACAGCTCCACCCCGTACCCGCTCGTGATCGTGGGCAGCGGCCCCGCCGGCGTCAGCGCCGCCCGCGCCTACGTCGACGCCGGGGGGCCCGGCCCCGTCCTCATGCTCACCTCGGATGTGGACCACCCCTACGAGCGCCCGCCGCTGTCCAAGGAGCTGCTCCGCAGCACCGCCGAACCGGAGCCGACGGTGCTGGACGAGCTGCCGGACGCCGTCGAGCTGCGCCGGGGCGTGACCGTCACCCACGCGGACCTGGGGGCGCGGACGCTGTGGGCCGCCGAGGAGCCGATCCGCTTCGAGCGGCTCATCCTGGCCCTGGGCGCCCGTCCGGTCCCCCTGCCGGACGTCGAGGCCGACGCCGAGGTGCACCTGCTGCGCTCCTTCGCCGACGCCCGCCGCCTGGTGACGTCGGCCGGGCACGCGCGCTCCGCCGTCGTGGTGGGGTCCGGGTTCATCGGCTGCGAGGCGGCGGCCTCCCTGGCCCTGCGCGGGGTGGCCACCACGCTGGTCACCCCGGACGAGGTGCCGCAGCAGAAGCGGCTCGGCCGCGAGGCGGGCGATCGGATCGCGCAGTGGCTGATCGACGCCGGCGTCGAGCTGCGCACCGGCGTGCGGGTGGGGCAGGTGCGCGCCCCGCGCACCGTCCACCTCGACGACGGCGCCACGCTCGCCCCGGACCTGATCCTCGCCGCGGTGGGGGTCGAGCCGGGGGGCGGGTGGCTCGAGGACTCCGAGCTGACCATGCACGAGGGGCGGATCGTGGCGGACGAGCACCTGGCGGCGGCGCCGGGCGTGTGGGTGGCCGGGGACGTGGCCCGCGCCCACCACGCCGTGGCCGGCCGGCCGATCCCCGTGGAGCACTGGGGCGACGCCCTCGGCATGGGCGAGGTCGCCGGGCACAACGCGGCCCGCACCGAGGTCGGCGTGCCGGGCGGCGCCGGCCAGGCCTCCGTGCTGGCCCACGCGGCGACGGCGGACCCGGAGTCCCTGCGGCGGTGGGAGGCCGTGCCCGGGTTCTGGAGCACCATCGGCGAGCACACGCTCAAGCACGCCGCGTGGGGCGACGGCCACGAGCAGGCCCGCATGGTGGAGCGCACCGGCGGGTTCACTCTCTGGTACACGGACGCGCAGGACCGCGTGGTGGGCGTGCTGACCTACAACGCGGACGAGGACTACGAGCGCGGGCGGGAGCTGGTGGCGGGCCGGGATGCCGTGGGCGAAGGCCGGGGCCGTCCCGACCCTGCATGACAGACTGAGGGGATGACCACCCCGACCCCCGGCGCCGGCTCCCCGGGCAGCGGTGTGGCCGGGGGCGTGCTGGCCGCAGTGGGGGCGCTGGCCCTGATCGCGACCGTCCTGGCGCTGGTCCTCGCGTTCGGTCCGGCCGGCCGGGACGACGCCGGCGCGGGCGCCGAGCGGCGGCGCTGGAACGGCGGCTTCACCCCCGCCCCGCCCACGGTGAACACGCAGGGGTACGCCGAGCCCGTGCAGGGCCGCGTGACCTCCCGCTTCGGGCCCCGCCCCAACCCGTTCGGCGAGGGCGTGGTGCCCTCGGGGGTGTCCGAGGAGGCCCTGACCCGCCACGACGGCGTGGACCTCGGCGGGGTGCCGGAGGGCACGCCCTTCCACTCGGTGTCCGACGGCCGAGTCCTATTCGTGGAGGCCGGCGGGGACGCGGGCGGCAACCTGCTCGCCGTGGACGCCGGGGACGGCCACGTGTGGCGCTACCTGCACGCCGCCCCGGACTCCACCGTGGTGGACGCGGGCCAGCGCGTCTCCGCCGGGGACCACCTGGCCGGCGTCGGGCAGACCGGCGCCGCCACCGGCGTGCACCTGCACCTGGAGCTGCGCGTGGACGGCGAGCCGGTGGACCCGGAGGCCTACCTGGCCGAGCGGGGCGTGGAGCTCGGCGGCTCCTACCCGGAGCGGCGCCGCGGCCTCAGCCGGTGACCGGGCCGCCGCCGTCGTCCACGGACCCGGCCCAGCGGACCTCCCCGTCCACGACCTCGTCCGTCGGCGCCAGGCCGATCGCCTGGGCGACCCGCTGGGAGGCCGTGTGCTCGGGGTGGACATCCGCCACGAGGCGCCGCACCCCCCGGTCCCGCAGCTCGCCCTTGAGGAGGCCGGCGGCCTCCTTCGCCAGCCCGCGGCCCTGCCACGGCGTGCCGATCAGCCAGGCGATCTGCGTGGGTCCCCCGTCCACGGGGATGGTGGCCTGGACGTAGCCGACCGGCCGGCCCTCCGGCTCCAGCACCACGATCCAGTTGGCCCAGTCCTCCGCGCCGTCCTCGGAGCGACCGCGCGCGAGGATCGCGTACCGCTGCCGCAGCTCCTCCTCGCCCGGCGGCGTCCCGCCGGTGTACGTGTACAGGTCCGGGTCGGCGAGGACCGCGGCCATGGCCTCGGCGTCATCCACCCGCAACGGGCGCAGGGAGAGGGAATGCGGCATGGGCACAGTCGACCAGCCCGGCCCCGCGCAGACAAGAGGCGGGGCGCATCCGCCCGCCGCTAGCCTGGGCGCATGCCGCCCGCCCCCACCGCCCGTCTGCGCTTCCGCGAGATGGCCGACGCCGACCTCGACCACCTGGCCAGCCTCCTCGCCGATCCCGTGGTGATGCGCTTCTACCCCGCCCCGCGCACGCGCGCGGAGGCGGCGGCGTGGATCGCGGGCAACCGGCGCCGGTACGCGCAGGACGGGCACGGGCTGTGGATCATCGAGACCCACGACGACGGCGGGCCCGGCTTCGTGGGCGACTGCGGCCTGACGTGGCAGGAGGTCAACGGGGAGCCTCGCCTAGAGGTCGGGTACCACGTGCGGGCCGACCTGTGGGGGCGCGGCTACGCCACCGAAGCGGCCGCCGTCTGCCGGGACCACGCCCGGGACGTGCTGGGGCACCACGAGCTCGTGGCGATCATCCACCCGGAGAACACGGCCTCGCGCCGGGTGGCCGAGCGGATCGGGATGACCGTGGTGGGCGAGGACCGCACCGGCGCGCCCGAGGCCCGCGCGGCTCTGGGGCTCGAGGCGCGCACCGTGCTGGGGATGAGGCTCCGGCCGGGCGCGTGAGGCGCGGCCCGGCCGGACGTCTCAGCCCCGGTCGCTCACTTGGCGTGGCGGGCGAGCAGCTCGCGGGCGGCGTCCAGGCCGCCGGCCTCGACGTCGTAGGAGCCGGTGGACGCGTGGTGGGCCTCGACCGCGTCCGTGATCCGGTAGTGGTCCGGGTTGCCGGGCGGGTCGGAGGTCTCCAGCACGTGGATCAGGTAGGTCTCGCCGGCGGCCAGGGCCTGGCGGTCGTCGCGCTCGTGATGGGTCATGACGTCCTCTCGGGTCGGCGCCCGGCGGGTCTGTCCCACCGGGGCGTGCGCACCAGGGTGGCGCATCGACGGCGGCGGGGCACAGTCCTGCCCGCCCGCGGGCCGGATCCGGTCAGTAGGCGGGTCAGAGTCCGCTCAGGCCCCGACGTAGGAGCTGACGACGCTCCGCAGTGCCTCGGCGGATTCGTAGATGTCCTCCAAGTTCTCGAGGTCGGCCCGCGTCCTGTTCTTGTCCGCATCGAACAGCACCAGATATTTCACCTTCCCGTCGAAGTGAAGGCGCGCGATCGGCTTCCGATTGTTGTCGTCCAGGATGACGCTGCAGTACGAGGCTGCGTCGCGCATGTAGACGCGGTTCATCGGCACGATTCCGGCGAGAATCGCCTTGATGATGCGGAAACCCTCGATCTCCTCTTCGGTCGTCACCACGCCCGGCTTGAGCTGGCCCTCCTGACCGTTCTCCTCGTCGGACAGGACCGTCTGATCGCCGGTGGCCACGGGCTCAGCGGGAGCCGCCAGTACCGGAGCGACCTGGTCGCCCAGGGCAGTCTTCAGCCGCGCGTTGACGCGATCGTTGATGTACTGGCGCGCAGCCTCCTCGGTGAGCCGGGTGAAGGTCTCCACCGCCTTGGCGTTCATGTACCCGGAGTACACGCGCTTGGCGAGGACCTTCACCAACTCATCGCTCGGCGCAGCCATCTCGGCAGAAATCTCGCGCTTGATGGCCGATACGTACTTCAGCTCCTCGGCTGCGGCGATGACCGAGTCGAGATCGAAGGATCCCTTCGCCAGCTGCTCGAGCTTCGGCACGGTGACCGGGTCGATGTCCAGAAGATCGAGGACGAGGAACGGACGCTCGTCGAGGATGTTGGCCTTGTCGAGGTCCGTGTAGAAGTTCCACACCCGCCCGTTGGTGAGCACGCCGATCCGCGCTTCACTGGTGTGGAAGTAGCGCACCAGCTGGCTCGCGTGCGCCAGGGACAGCTCCGAGCCGACCTTCTTGGCCTCCACGAGGATGTTGACCTTCCCCTCCCGCATGATGGCGTAGTCGATCTTCTCCCCCTTCTTCAGGCCCAGATCTGCGACGAACTCCGGGACGACCTCCTGGGGATCGAACACGTCGTAGCCCAACACCTGCGAGATGAATGGCATGACGAGCGCGTTCTTCGTCGCCTCTTCCGTGTCCAGGGAGCTTGCGTAGTCGCGGGCTCGCCGAGCCACTTGCGCAAGCTTGTCCTCGAATTCAGTCATGCCGTTTCACCCATCCGTGAGTAGGAGCCGGACAGCCGGGAATCCGGCAGCCTCGCACGTCAGCGCCCGAAGGCCCGCCGCAGCTGTGTCGAAATATAACCCAGCTCACAAACACGCTACGGGGACCCTCGCAGGCGCTCCGTGGCCGGACCGCGGGATCGCCCGGAACGCGAGGCGGCCACGACGCGTCGCCTCTCACAGGAAGGAGACGGGGCGTCGTGGCCGCGTTCCGCGGGGGGCCGCCCTGTCAGGCGACGCCCGGCCGGCTCAGCGGTTGCCGGGGTGCTGCGGGTCGGCCGGGATGCCGCGGCTCAGGGGCTCCACGGGCGGGCCGCTCGTCTCCGGGGTCACGGGCGAGCCGGTGCGGGAGCCGCCGACCTCCGGGGTGTCCGGCACCTGATCGCCGGAGGGCTGGGCGCCGGAGCGCAGCGCCTCGAGCCGCGTCTCGAGGACCTGCACCACGGGCAGGCGGTCGCCGTGGGCGCGCTCGTAGGCGAGCAGCTGCTCCACCTGCGACTCGTCGAGGCCGGTGATCCGGGTCGGCAGCGTGCCGTTGGGGATGTGGTCGTAGTCCGGCAGGGGGAGCTCGTCGCGGTTCGGGGCGTTCGTCATGGCACTGTCCCTCTTCTCTCGTCGGGGTCCCTCGTCGGGATGCGTGGTCCACCCACGCTCTGTCTCTTATACCCATCTCCGAGCCCACGAGACGGA
>NZ_JABFBB010000018.1:4579-19916 GCF_017168555.1 Micrococcus sp. KRD012 | reverse complement strand
GGCCCTCGAGGACCCCGCCGCGCCCGCAGCACGATCTCCAGGTCGAACCGCGCGTCGGGGTCCTCGAGGGCCTCCCCGAACAGCTCGCGCAGCCGGCCCACCCGGTACCCCACGGTCTGGGGGTGCACGCCGAGCTCCGCGGCGATCGGCGCCCGCTGGCCCCAGTGCGTGAGCCAGGCGAGCAGGGTCTCCTCCAGCACCGCCCGCTTCGCCTCGCTCACCTCGTCCAGGGGCGCCAGCACGCGTTCGGCCAGCTGCGTCACGACGCGCGGCTCGGCCCCCAGCACCACGCGCGCCAGGTGGTCCGCGGCGAGGATCGGGGACGGGGCGCCGTCGTCGTCCTCCCCCTGCGCGGGCTCCGCCGTCCGGCCCGCCGCCTCCTGGACGGCCAGCGTGCGGGCCACCCGGTAGGAGTGGGGCACGAGCGGCCAGTCCACGGCCGGCCCGACGACGGCGGCCGTCCCCGCCAGCAGGCGCAGCATGCGCTCGCGGCGGCCCTGGGAGGGCGTCGCGTCGATCACGGCGACCACCTCCGAGTCCCGCTCCACCACGAGCCCGGCCCGGCCCAGCCTCTCCCGGACGGCGACGCCGGCGTCCGCGGGCAGCACCACCACCGCCAGCCGGCGCGGCAGCCGCCAGTCCGCGAGCGCGGCCAGCCGTTGCACCTCCTTCTCCTCGGTCCCGCCCCGGACCAGGGCGGTGGCGAGGGCGGCGCGGTGCAGCTCGAGCACGCCCGCCTGGGCGGACTGCGCCTCCGCGTACGCCTGGGCGCTGACGGAGGAGAGCTCGTCGATGTACGCCCAGATGGACTCGCCCAGCTCGATCACCACGGACATCTCCAGGCCCAGGCGCGCGCACTCGGCGGAGAGCTCGCGGAACACGATCCGCGCGGAGGTGCGGTACGCGCCGAGCAGGGCGTCCATGGAGCGCCCCTCGCGGAACTCGCCGGCCCCCAGGCGGGCCATGAGGACGCGGGACTCGCTGTTCAGGGCCGGGCGGGTGGTGCCGGGCAGGCTCATCAGCTGCTCGAGGGCGGTGGTCACGCCGGCGGTGAGGTTCTTGCCGTAGTGGCCGTCGCGCGCCGCCGCGTAGGCGGGGATCTGGTCCGGGACCGTCTCGATGATGCGCTCCATGATCCCGGGGATCGCCGGGGCCAGGCGCTCCGCGAGGTCGTCGGGGAGGGACTGCCAGGGCGCCAGTCGGGGGCGGGGGTGGTCTGCGTCACACTCAATCTTGTCTCCTCGCGATGAAGTGATGGCCCAGATCGTACGCTGAAGACGAAGAACTGCGGCATGCCGAGCCATAGACTGGAGCCATGGTCGGCCCGTCTCTGTTCTCCCGTCTGGCGTCGACGCTCCTGCACCCGCTCGCCCCGCAGGACGTCCTCAGCCTGCTCGACCCCGTGCACTCCTCGCGGCAGCTGCGCGGCGTGGTCACCTCCGTGACGCGCGAGACGCCCGGCACCGCCACCATCGCCTTCCGCCCGGGCCCGGGCTGGCGGGCCCACGACGCCGGCCAGTGGGCCCGCATCGGGGTGGACGTGGACGGCGTGCGCCAGTGGCGCTCCTACTCGCTCTCCGCTCCCGCGGGCGCCGACCCCGAGATCACGGTGTCCGACATCGGCCTCGTCTCCGGCACGCTCGTGCGCCGCACGAAGCCCGGCGACGTCCTGTTCCTCGACGTCCCCGAGGGCGACTTCACCCTCCCGGACGAGCCGCGCGCCCTGCTGATGCTCACGGCCGGCTCGGGCCTGACCCCGGTGATGTCCATGATCCGCACGCTCGTGCCGGCCCGCGCGGACGCCGACGTCGTGCTCATCCACTCCTCCCGCACCCCCGAGGACGCCCTGTTCCGCGAGGAGCTCGCCGAGCTGGCCGACCAGTTCCCGGGCCTGCGCGTGGTGCACCGCCACACCGCGGACGAGGGCCGCCTGGACCTGTCCTCCCCCGCCGAGCTCGAGGACCTGTGCCCCGACTGGCGCGACCGGGCCGCCTACGCGTGCGGCCCCGCCGAGTTCCTCGACGACGCCGAGGACCTCTGGCGGCGCGAGGCCGGCGAGGACCTGCGCATCGAGCGCTTCCGTGCGGACTTCGCGGCGGGCGTGGCCGGCGCGGGCGGCCGCGTGGTGTTCGAGCACGCCGACGCCGAGGCCGACGCTCCCGGTGATGTGCCGCTGCTGATCGTGGCCGAGGAGGCCGGCGTCGCCGCCCCGTCCGGCTGCCGCATGGGCATCTGCCACGCCTGCCTGACCCCCCTGCGCTCCGGCCAGGTCACCGACCTGCGCTCCGGCGAAGTCCACGGCGAGCCCGGCGAGCTGATCCAGACCTGCGTGAGCGCCGCCGCCGGCCCGCTGAGCCTCGGCCTGTGAACCTGACGCCCGGCCCGCGACCCGGGCCTCCCCGACCATCCCCGCCTTCCGCCCCCAGGAGCATCACATGACCCGCCCCGGACGATCTGGCCCTGGCCATCCCCGGCACCACCGTCCGCGGCCGCGCCGCCCGGGTCCTGCCGCAGGACCGCCCCGACACCACGAGCTGGGCTCCGCGCGCCGCCGAGTCCCGTGCCGCCACGTCCCGCCCCACCGCCGCCGCGACGCCGGGGCTGCCAGGCGTCGTCGGGAGCCCGGCGGTGCGCCCGCCCGGCGCCGCCCACCTGACGGACGCGCAGGTGGCCGAGCTGGGCCGTGAGCTGGACGCGATCCGCGACGACGTGCTCGCCCGCCGCGGCGCCTCCGACGCGGCCTACATCCGCCGCGTCATCCGCTGGCAGCGCCGGCTCGAGCTCGGCGGCCGCGCCCTCCTGCTCAACGCACGCCACCCCGCCGCGTTCGTGGCGGGAACAGCCATGCTCACGGTCGCGAAGATCGTGGAGAACATGGAGATCGGGCACAACGTGCTCCACGGCCAGTGGGACTGGATGCGCGACCCGGACATCCACTCCACCACGTGGGAGTGGGACTTCGTGACGCCGTCGCGGGCGTGGCAGAACACCCACAACGACCTGCACCACCGCTGGACCAACGTGGTGGGCAAGGACCGCGACGTGGGCTACAACGTCCTGCGCATGGACGAGTCCGAGCCGTGGCGGCCCCGCCACCTGCTCAACCCCGTGATCAATGCGGGGCTGGCGCCGATCTTCGAGTGGGGCATCGCGCTCTACGACCTCGAGCTGGACCGCGTGCAGAGCGGCGAGAAGTCCCGCGAGGAGCTGATGACGGATCTGCGCTCCGTGGGCGTCAAGGCCGCACGGCAGTTCGCGAAGGACTACGTGGCCACGCCGGCCGTCGCCGAGGTGCTGACCGGCTCGGGCAAGGCCGCGCTCGTGGGCACGCTGCTCGCCAACGGCCTGCGCAACATCTGGGCGCACGCGGTCATCTTCTGCGGGCACTTCCCGGAGGGTGCGGAGACGTTCTCCGAGGAGATGGTGGACGGCGAGACCCGCGGCGACTGGTACGTGCGGCAGATGATCGGCTCCGCGAACATCTCCGGTTCGAAGCTGATGCACTTCATGACCGGCAACCTCTCCCACCAGGTGGAGCACCACCTGTTCCCGGACCTGCCGTCCAGCCGGTACGCCGAGGTGGCGCCCAGGGTCCGGGAGATCTGCGCCCGCTACGGCCTGCCCTACACGACCGGCCCGCTGCTGCGGCAGGTGGGCTCCGCGTGGAAGAAGGTGTTCCGGCTGGCGCTGCCGTGAGGCGGGAGGGGCGGGCGCCCCTCCCACCGCCGTCGTCGGCTCAGCCCTTCACGCCGCCGGCCGTGAGGCCGGAGACGATGTACCGCTGCAGGAACAGGAACAGCGCCATCACGGGCAGGGCCGCCAGCACGGCGCCGGCCGCGAACACGCCCCAGTTCTCGGAGCGGGTCTCCGAGACGTAGCCGTAGAGGCCCACCGCGAGCGTCTGCGCGGACGGGTCCGTGAGCACTACGGAGGCGATCACGAACTCCGAGACCGTGGTGATGAAGGACAGCAGGGCCACCACCGCGAGGATGGGGGTCACCAGGCGCAGGATGATCGAGAAGAAGATCCGCGCGTGCGAGGCGCCGTCGAGCTTGGCAGCCTCGTCCAGCGACGGCGGAATGGTGTTGAAGAACCCGTACATCAGGTACGTGTTCACCCCGAGCGCGCCGCCCAGGTACACGAGGATGAGGCCGAGCTGCGAGCCGATGCCCAGGACGGGCACCAGGTTGCCGATGTAGGTCAGCAGCAGGAAGATCGCCACCACCGCGAGCAGCTGCGGGAACATCTGCACCAGCAGCAGCGTCAGCAGCCCCACGCGGCGGCCCGTGAACCGCATCCGGGAGAACGCGTAGGCGGCCAGGGCGCCGAGGAACACCGTCATCACGGACGTGATGACGCCGATCACCATCGTGTTGAGGAACCAGCGGCCGAAGGGCCGGTTCGGGTCGCTGAACAGGTCCACGTAGTTCTGCCCGCTGAACGAGGAGAACAGCCGGTTCGAGCTCGCCATCGTGCCAGTCGGGTCGAGCGACGCGGACAGCACGTACAGCAGCGGGAACAGTGCGAACGCGCTGGCCAGCACGCCCACCGCGTGACGCCAGCCGAGCTCCCGCATCCAGCGGCCGAACGAGCGGCGGCGTCGTGGCGGGGCCGGGTCCTCCTCCCAGCGCAGCGGGTCCGTCTCCTGCTGCGCCAGGGCGGCGGCGAGGGGCGAGGTCGGGGCGTCCGGCCGGGGCCGTCCGGAATCCTGGGGGATGCTCACTTGTCGATCTCCTCGAGCGCCTTGGTCTGCCGGAAGCTGATCGCCGAGATGGTCGCCACGATCAGGAAGATCACGATGGACAGGGCGGAGGCCAGGCCGTAGTCGCGCCCCACCCCGCTGAACGCCGTCTTGTAGACGACCGTGATCAGCAGGTCTGTGGCGCCGATGTTCGAGCCCGCGTCGGGGAACCGCGGTCCGCCGCCGGTCAGCATGTAGATGATGTTGAAGTTGTTGAAGTTGAACGCGAACGAGGAGATCAGCAGCGGCGCCACCGAGACCAGCAGCAGGGGCAGCTTGATGGAGCGGAAGATGCGCCACGGGCCGGCGCCGTCCATGCGGGCGGCCTCGTCCACGTCCTCGGGCAGGGACTGCAGGGCGCCCGTGGTCACCAGGAACATGTAGGGGAAGCCCAGCCACAGGTTCACCACGAGCACCGACAGCCGGGCCAGCCACGGGTCGGTGAGCCACGGGATGTCCGCGCCGCCGAAGAACACGGTGTTGACGAAGCCGAACTCCGGGTTGAGCAGGCCGGCCCACACGAGGCCGGACAGGAACGCCGGGAACGCGTACGGCAGGATCATCATCACCCGGTAGACCTTCTTGCCGCGCATGTCCGAACGGTTGAAGGCGATCGCCAGCAGCAGCCCGACGGCGAACGTCGTGGCCACGCTCAGGAACGCGAAGGCGAAGGTCCACACGGTGACCCGCAGGAGCGGGTCGCGCAGCTCGGGGTCGGTGAACGCGCGCGTGAAGTTGTCCAGGCCGACGAACACCCGCCAGCCGGTCTGCAGCGTGCTGCCGTCGTCCGCCTGGAACTGGCCCTCGCCGTTGTCCCGGTACTCCACGCCGCTCTCGAGGTCCGTGAAGGTGTCCCGGGCCTCGTCGTACTCCAGACGCGGCGCGTACACGTACCCGCGGGAGCCGTCGCGCGTCTCCAGGGTGCCGTCCGCGGCGTCGTCGCTCAGCGGGACCTTCAGGCGGGCGACCTGGTCCTGACGCTGCAGCAGGTCGCCGAACCGCAGGGTGGTGTACCCCTCCACCCCCACCGGCTCCCCGTCCTGCATCTGGGCCTCGACCGGCTCCAGCGCCTGGTCCGCGCCGCCGAGGACGGGCTCCCCGTCCCGCAGGGTCAGCAGGTAGAGGTCGCCGCCCTCCTCCAGCACCGTGATGTCGTACACCGGGGAGTCCGGCACGCGGATGGAGGAGGAGCGCTGGATGATCTCGATCGCCGCGGCCTTGTCCGAGTTGTGCCCGGCGCCGTAGTTCGTGAAGGCGACGTAGGAGGAGTAGACCACCACGAACACCTGGAACAGCATCAGGAAGAACAGGCCGGGGGCGAGGTACTTGGCCGGCAGGCCGCCGCGGCGCAGGTAGATCCAGTTGATGCCGATCGTGACCGCCAGGGTCAGCGCGAACACCACCCAGTCCCCCGCGGCCGCGAGCTGGAACAGCAGGAACGCCGCGAAGGCGTCCACGAGGCCCAGCAGGACGATCTTGGCCAGCGTGCCACCGAGGCCGTCGGTACCCCGGGCGTCCGCACGACGACGGCGGCCCGGGCCGGTGCGGCGCGCGGCGTCGTCGAGGGCGGCGGTGGCGGCGTCGGACCGGTCCGACGCGGTGGAAGACGGGCTCATAGTTCCTCATCCGGCCCGAGGGCCTGCCGTGGAAGGGGGGTGCGCCCCGAGGGCGCGGGGCCACGGTCCGCCTCCGGCGTCCCCGCGGGGACGCCGGAGGCGGACCGCGCCGGATCACTGGCCGATGCGGCCCTCGATGTCGGAGATCATCTTCTGCCAGGTCTGGACCGGGTCGCCCTCGCCCTTGATGATGCTCATCTCGGCGCCGCCCCAGAACTCGAACACCGCGCCCATCTCGGGGGCCGCCGGCATGGGGACGCCGTTCTCGCCGATCTCGCCGAACGCCTTCACGGTCTCGTCCGAGGCCGCCTTGTCGAAGGAGGCGGTCAGCGCCGGGGGACGCTTGCCCTCGGCGTAGAGCGCGTCCTGGGCCGCCTCGGTGGAGAGGTAGTTGACCACGAACTCATTCGCGGCCAGCTGGTTCTCGGACTCTGAGGAGACGAAGAAGGCGTTGACGCCCACGAACGGCTGCGCCGGCTGGTCGCCCATGGACGGGATGGCCTCGACCTCGAAGTCGACGCCGGCCGCCTCGGCCTCCTCGACGTTCCACGGGCCGGTGATGAAGTAGGCCGCGTTGCCGGAGTTGAACTGCTCCTTGGCGATGTCCGCGGTCATGTTCGGGTTCAGCACCCCGGACTCGCCGTACTCGGCCAGCTTCTCGGCGAAGGCCTCACCCTCCGCCCCGCCCATGGCCAGTGAGCCGGTGTCGTACGAGCCGTCCTCGGCCTGCTTGAACACGGGGGCGCCCATGGAGGTCTGGAACGGGTACAGGTGGTACGGGTCGCCGTTGACGGGGTCGAGGCCCACCACGAACGGGTACTCGGCCTCGCCGGCGTCGACGGCCTTCTGGCCCTCCGCGATCATCTCGTCGAAGGAGGCCGGGGTGGACTCGGCCAGCTCGGTGTTGCGCAGGACGGCGATGTTCTCCACGGAGTACGGCACGCCCCAGGTCTGGCCCTCATAGGTGACGGCCTGCACGGAGGACTCCACGAAGTCGCCGGCTCTGTCGCCCAGCTCAAGGGGCTCGATGGTGCCGTTCTGCACGAGCGAGCCGATCCAGTCGTGGGCGCCGACGATCACGTCCGGGCCCTCGCCCGTGGGGTTCTGGGTGATGAAGTCGTCCTTCATCGTGGAGTTGTCCTTGACCACGAGCTCCACCGTGATCCCGGTGTCCTCCTTGAAGTCCTCCGCCACGGCCTGCAGCGGCTCCTGGCGGTTCTGGTCCACCCACATGGTGATGGTGGTGGCGCCGGCCTCGGAGAGGTCCTGGCTCGGGGACGCGGCGGCCGTGCCCTGCTCGGTGGCGCCGGCCGGGGAGGAGGACGCCGGGGCGGAGGAGCCGCCGCCGCACGCGGTGAGCGCGAGGGCGGAGAACGCCGCGGTGAGGGTCAGGCTGAGCGGGCGGCGGAGGAGGCCGCCGGTCGTCGTCGACTGCATGGTGTGCCTTTCACGAGGGGTGGCGGCCCGCGGCATGCGCCGGCCGTTGCGTCGCCGACGTGGGCTCCGCGGTGAGACGGCGCCTGCCCCCGGCGGCTGAAGGAGTCAGTCCCCAGGAGTGTAAACGCTTCCACTGTGATGTGCCACACAGACGTGCGCTCCCGCATGAACACGGCCATGCGGGAGTGGGGGCGGCGGTCAAGACCGGCTGAAACGGGAATGGAAGCGCTTCCACCACCGCGCCTGCCGTGCCGTACTCTGGTGCCACGCATCGACCCCCGGCCCGCCGCCGTCGTGCACCCGCCCCGCCACAGAACCCCTCGAACCGGGAGGAGGACCGCCGATGGTCGGCATCAAGGACGTCGCCCGCATGGCCGGGGTCTCCACCGCCACCGCCTCCCGTGCCCTCACCGGCTCCGGCCCCGTGGCGGTCGCCACGCGCACCCGAGTCCAGGAGGCCGTCGCCACGCTCGGCTACGTGGCGGACTCCGCCGCTTCTTCGCTCGCCTCGGGCCGCACCCGCAACATCGGGCTGGTGACCCCCTCCGCCCACCGGTGGTTCTTCGCCGCCGTGCTCGAGGGCGCCGCGGACGAGCTCGTGCGACACGGGTACGACCTCACGCTCTACGACGTCGGCCAGGACCCGGAGCGTCGGTCCACGGTCATCTCAGACCTGCTGCCTCGACGGCGGCTGGACGCCCTGATCACCCTCTCGTTCCGGCTGAGCATGTTCGAGCTCGCCGGACTCGAACGCCTCGGCCTGCCCGTGATCGCCGTCGGCGGCCGCCTGCCGGCGGGTGAGACCCTGCCGGACTGGTTCACCGCCGTCCAGGTGGACCACGCCCGCGCCGCACGGATGGCCACCGAGCACCTGCTGGAGCTCGGACACCGGGACATCGCCTACGTGGGCCGCGTGGACGAGGACATCGAGTTCCAGGTCAGCACCGAGCGCACCCGCGGGTTCCTGCACGCCCTCGCCGCCACCGGGGTGCGCACGCCGGCCGACTGGATGGTGCCCGCGGACTTCACCATCGGCGGCACCTACCACCAGGCGCGCGCCCTCCTCGCCGACCCGCGGCGCCGGCCGACGGCGGTCATGTGCATCTCGGACGAGATGGCCATGGGCACCTGGATGGCAGCCCACTCCCTGGGGCTGCGCGTGCCCGAGGACGTGTCCGTGATGGGCCTGGACGGCCACCCCGAGGCCGCCCGCCTGGGCATCAGCACCGTGGACCAGAACCCGCTCGAGCAGGGCCGCCGCGCCGTCCGCCTGGCGCTCGGCGCCCTCGACGGCGCCGCCCACCCCCATCGGATCATGCACCACCTGGCCTTGCGGCCGAGAGCGAGCACCGCGCCGCCGTAGACCGTCAGCCCCGACCCTCACCCATCCCTCTCCTTCACCTTGGATCGTCGGGCACGTACCTGCCCGTGAAAGGAACCCCACCATGGCCTCCGTGACCTTCCGCTCCGCCAGCCGCCAGTACCCCGGCTCCCCCCGCCCCGCCGTCGACTCCCTCGACCTGGAGATCGCCGACGGCGAGTTCCTCGTGCTCGTGGGCCCCTCCGGCTGCGGCAAGTCCACCTCCCTGCGCATGCTCGCCGGCCTCGAGGAGCTCTCCCACGGCAGCATCCTGATCGGCGACCGGGACGTCACCGACGTGGACCCCAAGGACCGGGACATCGCGATGGTGTTCCAGAACTACGCCCTGTACCCGCACATGACCGTGGCGGACAACATGGGCTTCGCCCTGAAGATCGCCGGCGTCCCCGCGGACGAGCGGCGCCGCCGCGTCGAGGACGCCGCAAAGCTGCTGGACCTGACCGAGTACCTGGACCGCAAGCCGAAGGCCCTCTCCGGGGGCCAGCGTCAGCGCGTGGCCATGGGCCGGGCGATCGTGCGCGACCCGCAGGTGTTCCTCATGGACGAGCCGCTCTCCAACCTGGACGCGAAGCTGCGCGTGCAGACCCGCGCCCAGATCGCCAACCTGACCCGTCGCCTGGGCACCACCACCGTGTACGTGACCCATGACCAGACCGAGGCCATGACCATGGGCGACCGGGTGGCGGTCCTCAAGGAGGGCCGCCTCCAGCAGGTGGACACGCCGCGCAACCTCTACGAGCGCCCGATGAACGTGTTCGTCGCCGGGTTCATCGGCTCCCCCGCCATGAACATCTTCCGCATGCCCGCCACGCACGAGGGCGTGCACTGGGGCGAGACGGTCATCCCCGTGCCGCGGGAGGATCTGGCCGACGCCGGCACGACGGTGGACCTCGGCGTGCGCCCCGAGAACCTGGTGATCAGCGACGACGCCGCCGGCCTGCCCGTGGAGGTGGACACCGTGGAGGAGCTCGGCGCGGACGCGTACGTGTACGGTCACGCGACGATCGGCGGCGAGGAGCGGCTCATCACCCTGCGGACGGTGGGCTACACGGCGCCGGAGAAGGGGTCCGTGGTGCACGTGGTCCCGGACCCGGAGCGCGTGCACCTGTTCCACGCCGACACCGGCGAGCGACTCAACCGCTGACGGCGGCGCGGAGCGGCGTGACGGCGGCGGGCGTCGCCTGCCCTCAGTCCTGACGCTCGGCGAGCTCCGCGAGCCGGTCGATCGACGCACGGAGCTGCTCTTCGCCGGTCCGCAGCGCCTTCTGGATGCGCTTCGGGTCGGTCAGGGCGGTCCAGTCATAGGTGTGGGTGACGCGGCAGCCGCCCTCGTCGTCGCCCTCGACCTCCCACCGCCACAGCTGGCCGAACGGCTCCCCGCCGACCTCGGAGGGCTTCCAGGCGATGCGGCGGCCCTCCTCGAACTCGACCACGTGGTTCGCGCGGTCCACGCCCTTCTGCAGGGTCATCACGAACACGTCCCCGACGGCGGTCACCCGCTGCCCGGGGGCGGCCTCGGCCAGGTTGTCGTTGCCGTCCCACTCGGGCTGGCGGGAGGGGTCCGCGATCAGCTCGAAGACGACGCCGGCCGGGGCGTCGACGTGGTGGGTCGCGGACACGACGCGGTCCTCGGGGGCGGGCAGGGCGGTCTCGTCGATGTGCTCCATGGGGAGAGCGTAGACCCCGATGCGCACCCGCCGAGAGGGCCGGCGGGGCTCGCGCGGGGAGCGGCCCCCGATCTCAGATCAGGCCCAGCGCGGTGAGCTTGGCCGCGGTCTCCTCGTTGGTCGGCTCCACCTGGTGGTCGCCGTCGGGGAACACGACCACGGGGATGTTCTTCCGGCCGGAGATCCGCTCGGCGGCATCGGCCTGGGCCGGGTCGGCGACGAGGTCCACGTAGTCGTAGGCGACGCCGAGCTCATCGAGCTGGCGCTTGGTGCGCAGGCAGTCGCGGCACCAGTCGGCGCCGTAGACGGTGAGGTCGTTCTGACTCATCCGTCCAGCGTACTGAGGGGTGGGATGCTGGGGGCATGCCCGCCCCGCCCAGCCCTCCCCCTCCGGCCACACCGTCCACCTGTCCACGTCGGGCGTGGACGCCCGCATCGCCCCCGACGAGTTCGGCGGGTTCGTCCTGGAGATCGGCGGGGCTGTCCAGTCCCACGTGGACCTGGCCGACCCCGCTCGCATCCGCTACGAGTACCTGCGCCGCATGGCCCACGTGCTCGACGCAGCCTCCCCGACGGGCGCGCCGGTGCGGGTCCTGCACCTCGGCGCGGGCGCGCTGACCCTGCCGCGCTACCTCCAGGCGACCCGACCCGGCTCGGAGCAGACGGTGGTCGACCTGGACCGGGAGCTCGTGTCCTTCGTGCTCGCCGAGCTGCCCCTGCCGGCGGGCACGGACCTCGTCTCCGTGGTCGCGGACGCGCGCCTGGCCGCCGTCGACCTCGCGCTGGACGGGGAGCGGTTCGACGCCGTCGTGCTGGACATCGGCACCGGCGAGGAGGGCGCCGAGCACCTGCGCGGCGCCGTGTTCTACGGGGAGCTGCTCGAGCTGCTGACGGCGGGTGGGGTGCTGCTGGTGAACATCGGCGACGACGCCGGCCTGCACTTCCTGGGCGCCGAGCTGGGCGCCCTCGAGGAGGCGGCCGCCGAGGCCGGGGTGCCCGGCCCGTGGACGCTCGCGGACCAGGGGATGCTGGAGCGCCTGGACTGGGGCAACGTCGTGCTGGCCGCGGGGGCGCCGCTGGGAGAGGCCGGCTGCACGGAGCGCCTCGCCGCGGCGGGGCCGCATCCGGCGGCCGTGCTGGACCCGGCGGAATCGGCCGCGCTGGCCGCCCGCATCCGTCGCGCCTGAGGGCGGGCGCGGCGCTCAGGGCCGGGGGTCCTCCGCACCGGGGCCCGTCTGCGGCCGGGGCCACGGGTGGCCCCGGCGCTCCTCCGCCCCCTCGTTGAAACGCCGCAGGAGCCTGCTGAACTCGACGACGTCCTCGGCGGGCCAGGAGGCGACGATCTGCGCCACGTTGTCCGCGCGGGAGCTCAGCTCCGCGGCGAGGCGGGCGCGCCCCTCCTCCGTGGGGCGGTGCAGCCGGGCGGAGCCGCCGTCGGGATCCGCCACCCGCTCGACGAGGCCGGCCTTCATGGCGGCGGCCACCTGCCGGTGGACGGTGGAGACGTCGAGGTCGAAGGCCTCGGCCAGCTCGGCGACGCTCATGGCCCCGCCCGCCTCCAGGCGGGCGAGCAGCACGGTGGCGCTGCGCTCCAGCGCGCTCGACCGGCCGTAGGGGGCCACCCCCTGCGTGGCCACCCGCAGCAGGAGCATGTGCTCGTACATGATCCCGCGGACCGGGTCGGCCCACGCCCCCTCAGATGTTTGCATCATGCAAACGATGCTACCTTTTGCATCATGCAAATCGCCGAGCAGGAACGCATCGCCTCCCCCACCTTCGTCCTCGCCTGGGTGGTCTCCTTCCTCCAGTTCCTCGCGTTCTACGCCCTCGTCACCACCATGGCCGTGTACGCGGTCCGGCAGTTCGCCGCCTCGGACGCCGGGGCGGGGCTGGCCTCGAGCGCCTTCGTCATCGGCGCCACCCTCAGCCGCGTGGTCACCGGCCACGTGGTGGACCGCTTCGGCAAGCGCCGCGTCCTGGTGGCGGCCCTGGTCGCCGTCGCACTGTCCTGCACGCTCTACCTCGTCGCCTCCTCACTGCCGGCCCTGGTGGCGGTGCGCATGCTCCACGGCGCCAGCTACGCCTTCGCCAGCACCGCCGTCATGGCCCTGGCCCAGGCGGCCATCCCCGACGGGCGACGCGCGGAGGCCACCGGCCACCTCGCGCTGGGCACCACCCTGGCCACCGCGATCGGCCCCGCCCTGGGGCTCTTCCTCGCCGGCTCCATCGGCTACGTGTGGCTGTTCCGGGCGACTCTGGGGATCACGGTGGTCAGCCTCGTGCTGGGCCTGCTGGTGCGCGAGGCGCCCGCCGCGGCGGACGTCGACGGCGAGCGCGCCGCCGGCGAGGTCCCCCTGGAGCACCCCGCCCCCGCGGTGGGCTTCCGCCTGCGCTCCGTGCTGCACCCGGCGGTGCTGCCGATCAGTGGCTTCATGCTGCTGGTGGGCCTGAGCTACGCCGGGATCCTCACCTACCTGAACGCCTACTCGGTGGAGCGCGGGCTCACAGCCGGCGCCGGCCTCTTCTTCCTGGCCTACGCCGCGGCGATGCTCGTCATGCGCCTCACCCTGGGCACCCTGCAGGACCGCCGGGGGGACGACGCCGTCGTCTACCCCGCCCTCCTCTGCTTCACAGCCGCGCTCCTGGTGCTGGCCTTCGCCACGCGCGACTGGCAGGTGGTGCTGGCCGGGGCGCTGAGCGGCCTCGGCTACGGCACGCTCATGCCCGCGGCCCAGGCGATCGCCGTGAACGCGGTGCCCTCCCACCAGCTCGGCGCCGGCATCTCCACCCTCATGCTGTTCGCGGACGTGGGGCTGGGCCTGGGTCCCGTGCTCCTCGGCGGGCTTGTGGCCTCAGCCGGCTACGGCGCCATGTACGCGGCCCTGGCGGGCGTGCTCGTGGTCGCCGCCGGGTACTACTTCGTGATGCACGGACGCCGGCACGGGCGGCGGGAGACCGTGGCCCGCGCCTGAGTCCCGCGCGGTGACGGCGGCCTGCCGCCGCGGGCGGCGCTACCGGCGCCGCGCCGGCCAGGACGCGAGCGCGACGGCGGCGAGGGCGCCCAGGGTGCCCAGCACCGTCGTCGTGGTGACCGTGGATCCGTCGGTGGGGGCCACCAGGTCCACCACGAGGGAGCCCAGGAGGTTGCCCGAGACCAGACCGAGGGTGGCGGCGAAGACGCCCAGGCGCGGGACGACCATGGCGCCCACCCCGATGAACACGCACCCCAGCGGGCCGCCGAGGTAGAGCCGCCAGTCGTGCGGCAGCGCGGGCAGGCCGTGGCCGGAGGCCAGGGCGATCCCGCCCCACACGATCCCGAGGAAGAGGACGCCGGCGGTGAAGTTGACCAGGGTCGCCGGGATGGCGGTGCCGTAGGCCGTGGTCTGACGGGCGTTGAACACCTGCTGTCCGGCGGTGGCCAGACCGGCCAGCAGGGGCAGCAGGGCCAGCAGCGCCCAGCCGGGCCCGCCGCCGGCCTCGCCGAGTGAGGGCCACACCACGAGGGCGACCGCGGCCAGGGCGAGCACCGCCCCCGTGAGGCGCCGCGGCGTCAGGCGCTGCACCCCGGCGGGGCTGAGCCCGAGCCGGTCCACGACCATCCCGCCGACCACCTGCCCGGTGACCACGGCGACCGTGAACACGGCCACGCCGAGGGGACCGATCGTCGCGGACTGGGTGAGCACGAGGAGCCCGCCGATCACGCCCGCCGCCGCGTACCACGGGCGCACGGACCCCGCGGCCAGGGCCGGGCGGATGCGGGCCAGGCCCCGGCGGCCCCGCGGCGTCAGCACGCTCACGAGCACCATGACGACCAGGCCCACCGCGAAGGAGCACAGGGCGGCGAGGACGGGGTCGCCCGTCAGGTGGGCGAGGCGGGAGTTGATGCGGCCCTGCAGCGGCATCACCGAGCCGGCGGCCACCGCGAGCGCGAACAGCAGGGCGGTCGCCCGCGGGGAAGGGGGGGCAGAGGGTTCGGGTGGCATCCCCCCGTTGTACACCTCTAGGCGGCCAGGCGCGCCTCGAGCCCGCCGCGCACCGCGGGCCACTCCTCGCGCACCACGCTGAAGTAGTCGACGTCGGCGATCGTGCCGTCCGCCGCCGGGCGGAAGCGGCGCAGAGTGCCCTCGAACGTCGCCCCCAGGCGGGCGATGGCGGCGTGTGAACGGGCGTTGCGGTGGTCGCAGCGCAGGGCCACCCGCTCCAGCGCCCATTCCTCGAACGCGTGCCCGAACAGCAGCAGCTTGCAGCCGGGGTTCACGGAGGTGCCCCACACCCGACGGGCGTAGACCGTGTGCCCCACCTCCACCCGCAGCCCCGGCACCAGGTCATAGAGGCTCGTGCGCCCCACCAGCTCCCCGCCCTGCTCGACGGCGAACGCGAAGGTGCCCTCCCGCTCGCTCAGCTCGGCGAGGTGCGCCGACATGGCCGCGCCGTCCACCGGCAGGGGCGCGCTGTTCCCCGCCCACATGGCCGCGTCGACGAGCTCGCGCAGGGC
>NZ_JABFBB010000018.1:0-4479 GCF_017168555.1 Micrococcus sp. KRD012 | reverse complement strand
GTCGGGGGTGAGGGGGCGCAGGGTGAGGTCCCCGCGGGTGAGGACGATCTCGTGCTTCATGCACCCATCCTGTCAGCGGACTGGGGGCGATCTCCCGGCACGACGAGACCGAGCGCCACGGGCGAGGGCGTCGCCCGGACGACCAGCCGGCTCAGAGCGTGGCGGAGCGGCGGGCGGAGGCCCGCATGGCCGCGACCCGCTGCGCCACGGGGGCCTCCAGGGCGCCCGGCTGCAGGGCCGGGGCGAGGTAGGCGGCCACCTCTCGGGCGACTCCCTCGAGTGCGGAGGGGTCCTGGGTGACCCAGGCGCGCAGCGTCAGGTGCTCCCGCATCCACGCCGTGAGCGTCTCCTCGGACTCCGGAGTCAGGGCGAAGCCCTCCCCCGCAGCACCCGGGCTGGTGCGCTCCACGTCCAGGCCGAGCTCGCCCGCCAGCAGGGCGGCGAACGCCTGGCGCAGCGGTGAGACGCCGGTGCGGCCGGACTGGAAGGCGGCGCGCACCTCGCGGCACTGCAGGCTCTCGTCGGCCGCGTCGACGGCGAGGACGTCACCGGCAGCGGGGGTGAGGCCCAGGGCGGCACGGGCTGACTCCTCGGCCACCACGGCCACGATGCCGGGCACTGCGGGGACGGCGGTGAGGAACTCGGCGTACCGCATGCCCGGAGTGGCGGCCAGCACGGCGGTGGCCTCGGCGGTCAGGGACTGGGTGTCGACGGCGGTGATGGTCATGGATCCAGGGTGAATCGCGATTCACTGAGACGGGGAGCGATGTCCATATTCTGAGATTTGCAATCACATGGTGAGACCCACGCCGCCCGACGTGCAGTACGCTGGCCCCATGCAGATGCGCGCGCAGCAGTGGTGGGCCGCCTGAGGGCGGCCCCGGTCATGCGCATCTGACACGACGAGCCGCTCGCCTGCCGGGCGGCTCGGTCATGAGCGGCTCCGGCGGGCCCCATCCCAGGAGTACCCCCGATGACCCACCGCAACCCCGA
The DNA here is from genome assembly GCF_017168555.1 of Micrococcus sp. KRD012. Lineage (NCBI taxonomy): Bacteria > Bacillati > Actinomycetota > Actinomycetes > Micrococcales > Micrococcaceae > Micrococcus > Micrococcus sp. KRD012. Next base: position 3,486 of record NZ_JABFBB010000018.1, on the reverse strand, counting down.
GGACAACGCCCTGAGAGGCGCCGCCGAGCCCCGCACCCTCGCCGAGGCCTGCGACCTCGTCACCACCCCGGACCTGGACGTCTCCGCGGACGGCATGTTCGGCCAGTACGGCGGCGCCCACCTGCCCCCGCAGCTGGCCGGCCCCATGGCCGAGGTCGCCCGCGCGTACGCCGAGGCCCGCACCGACCCTGAGTTCTACGCCGAGTACCGACGCCTGCTGCGCGACGCCGTCGGGCGTCCCTCCCCCCTGACCCCGCTGGACCGCCTCTCCGACGAGCTCGGCGGCGCACGGATCGTGCTCAAGCGCGAGGACCTGAACCACACGGGCGCCCACAAGATCAACCACACGATCGGCGAGGCGCTGCTCGCCAAGCGGATGGGCAAGCGCAGCCTGATCGCGGAGACCGGCGCCGGCCAGCACGGCGTGGCCCTGGCGACGGCGGCCGCGATGGTCGGCCTCGACTGCGAGATCCACATGGGTGCGATCGACGTGGCCAAGCAGCACCCCAACGTGGTGCGCATGCGCCTGCTCGGCACGAAGGTGGTCTCGGTGGAGCGCGAGGGCCGCTCCCTGAAGGAGGCCGTGGACTCGGCGTTCGAGGTGTACGCGGCGGACCCGGAGAAGTACCTGTTCGCGATCGGCTCCGTGGTGGGACCGCACCCGTTCCCCACGATGATCCGCGACTTCCAGTCCGTGGTCGGCCGCGAGGCCCGCGCCCAGTTCCAGGAGCGGTTCGGGGCGCTGCCGAGCGCCGTCGTCGCCGCGGTGGGCGGCGGCTCCAACGCGATCGGCGCGTTCACCGCGTTCCTCGACGACGCCGACGTCGCGCTCGTGGGCGTCGAGCCCGGCGGCCGCTCCTCGGCCAAGGGCGAGCACGCGATGACCATGACCCAGGGCCGCGACGGCGTCCTCCACGGCATGGCCACCCTCGTCCTCGCCGACGACGACGGCACCCCGGACCCCGTGCACTCGATCGCCTCGGGTCTGGACTACCCGGGCGTCGGCCCGCAGCACGCCCACTTCGCGCGCCTGGGCCGTGTCCGGTACGTGGCCGAGGACGACGCGGCCGTGCTCGACGCGTTCCAGCGACTCACGAGGCTCGAGGGCGTCATCCCCGCGCTCGAGTCCGCGCACGCCGTGGCGCACGCGATCCGCCTCGCCCCGCAGATGGGCCGGGACGAGCGGATCCTGGTCAACCTCTCCGGCCGCGGGGACAAGGACGTGGACTACGTGGCCGAGAAGCTCGGGCTCACGGGCGAGGCGGACGAGGTCGTGCGCTGAGCTGAGGCGGCGGTCCCGGCGTCGCCCCAGGTCAGCGCGCCAGTCCCCCGTGCGGGGGATGCACGGCAATGGCCCGGTAGAGAAACCCGTCCTGATCGTTGTGGGCCTCCAGTGCCTCGAACAAGAACTCCACCTCCTCGCCGACCGTGAGGCTGGACGGGACGGAGTCGAGCATGGGCAGGTGACTGAAATGGACCCAGCACCCCCCGGGCGTCGCCTCGCTGTCGATCACGCCCCAGCCGCCATCGCGATCCCACTCGACCACTCGTCCGAGACTTGCATTGAGGTTCATCGGTCATCTCCGTCAGTGGGCAGGGAGCGGGAGGGTGGCAGGCCTCGCCGTGGATGCTGGAGTCAAGAGTGACCTATGCAGGCACGTCGCCGCGAGTCCGGTCCGGCGTCGTCCCCGGTCAGCGCGTAGCCTGGCTGCCGTGATGACCCTGATGTGGGGCGCAGTGGCCGCGTCCTCCCTGCTCGTGGGCGCCGTCCTGGCGACCCTGCACCGCTGGCACATGGGCACGATCGGACTCGTGCTCGCCTTCGGCGCCGGCGCTCTGATCGCGTCCGTGTCCTTCGAGCTCGCGGAGGCGGGCGTGCAGGCGGCCGGGCCCGCCGCCGTCGGCATCGGGCTGACGCTCGGCGCGGCCGCCTACTTCCTCGGCGACCGTGCGGTGGAGCGCTCCGCCGCGAGGTCCGGCGGCTCGTCCTCGGGCGCCGCGCTGACCGTGGGCGCGCTGCTGGACGGCATCCCGGAGCAGCTCGTGCTGGGCATCGGGCTGGCCGCGGGCGAGGGCGTGTCCCTCGCGCTACTCGTGGCGATCTTCATGTCCAACCTGCCCGAGTCCATCGCCGCCACGGCCGACTCCCTCGACGGCGGCAAGAGGCGCCGCCACCTGCTGATCCAGTGGTCGCTCGTGACGGTGGTCTGCGCCCTGGCGACGTGGGGCGGCGGGCTGATCGCCGACGTCGCCTCCCCCGCCCTGACCGGCGGCATCCAGGGCTTCGCGGCCGGCGCCCTGCTGGTCATGCTGATCGACACGATGATCCCCGAGGCCCGCGAGAAGGGCGGGGAGAAGGCCGGGCTGCTCACCGTGGTCGGCTTCGCGCTCGGCGCGTTCCTGTCCCTGGTGGTGTGAGGGGCGAGGCGGGGCCGACTGCTTCCCGAGGGTTAGACGGCCTCGTTGATCTAGACCGCGCTCGTCGCCGAAATCTCTCTGCAGCTGGCCGCGCTCCGGTCGCGCATGCGGGTAGGGGAGATGCCGGATGAACTTCAACGCGGGACAGCACGTGATGCCATGCGCCGGGCATTGGCCCAGGGCATGGCATTTCCCCGACTCGCCTTCAGCCTCGGCCCCGAGGCAGCAGATTCGCCACTGATGCTCACTCCATGGAGCCACGCCCAGGACCTCGCGAACGCGTGACGACGCGCCGGACGTCACGTGCGTGATTCGACCCCGTCGAGGTGCCTCGCCCTCGACAGAGTCGAGCGAATTGACCAGGGAGGGACACGGCCTGAGCCCTACCCCGCCTCGGACCTGGAGCGCTAACGAAGTCCGTTCCCGAAGGAGCGGAGACGGCAAGCAGGATGACGACCCCGGCTACATCCTCACGCCTCAACGAAGTCCGCTCCCCAAAGGAGCGGAGACCGCTTCTGCTCAGCGGTGAGCGCCCGCGTCCGCCCGCCTCAACGAAGTCCGCTCCCCAAAGGAGCGGAGACCCTCGGATGGGTCACCAACGGGCAGGGGTATCACACGCCTCAACGAAGTCCGCTCCCCAAAGGAGCGGAGACTCCCCTACGCGATCGTCTCCCCGACCAGCGGCGGGCCTCAACGAAGTCCGCTCCCCAAAGGAGCGGAGACAGCCCTGATCCGCCCGGCCGATGGAGCTGTGCTCATGGGCCTCAACGAAGTCCGCTCCCCAAAGGAGCGGAGACGGCCCCGCGGTCTCCTATGAACCGAAGGTGTACCTGCCTCAACGAAGTCCGCTCCCCAAAGGAGCGGAGACCATCAGTTTCGCCGAGTTCCAGACGATCACGAGGACGCCTCAACGAAGTCCGCTCCCCAAAGGAGCGGAGACTTGTCAAGGGCCATTGAGTTCTGCCCATAGGCGGCCAGTGTTTCTTCCCGCTGGTGGCCATCAGAACTGCCCACTGGTGGCCAGCTGGTTTGCCCGTTTGGGTGGTGGTGCTGGCCACCGTGATGGGA
>NZ_JABFBB010000017.1:38601-60892 GCF_017168555.1 Micrococcus sp. KRD012 | reverse complement strand
CACGTCCTCGGGCGGGGCGGCGTCGATGCTCATGGGCCGAACCTACCCCCCGGGCCCCGCCTCCGCGACAGGGCCACCCCGGGCAACGTGGGTTGAGTTGTCGCGGGTGTTCGACGGCGGGACCCGCGACAACTCAACCCGCGTTGCGGACGGACAGACGGACGGCGTCGATCCCTCAGTTCCGGAACCGGATGCCCGACGGGCTCGAGTAGAACCCCGCGGCCAGCAGCGCCTCGGCCAGCGGCGTGCCGAGCACGGGCCCGCCGTTGACCTTCTCCAGGCTCAGCCGCTCGGTCCGGCCGGTCCGCAGCGCCCACACGAGCGCCTCCGCCGCGGCCCGCAGCTCGCCCGGCTCCTCCGTGAACGCGAGCAGCGTGCGCCCGCCACGCTCCATGTAGAGGGCCAGCCGCCCCGCGATCAGCACGACGACGGCGCCCGCCTTCCGGCCCGGGCGATGGCCCGTGGGCACGACGCCGTCCGGCCCGGCCGGCACGGACGGCCAGTCCAGCGCGGCGCCGTAGGGGTTCGCCGGATCCGTCGCGGCCAGGGCGAGGGCGAGCGGAGCGGCGTCGACGGCGGCGTCCTCCTCGTCCCGCTGGAACCCACGCAGCCGATCCACGACCGCGCCGGTGGAGAACTGCGCGCCGCCCAGCCCGTCGACGAAGTGGCCGCGGCGCACCTGGCCCGCGTCCTCCATTCGGGTGAGCAGCCGGTACTGCCCCGCGAATCCGCCGGGGACCTCCTCGGCCACCACGGAGCCGCGCGTGATCACGCCGTACCGGTCCAGCAGCAGCTCGGCGGTGGCGTGGGCGCGGATCGTGGGGTCCTGCTCGGCGGCGGGCAGCAGGGACCAGCGGCCGGCCGAGCGGGCCTGCTCGGCGGCCGAGAGCCCGACGGTCCCCGCCGTGAGACCGGCCGAGCCCCGGGCGCCGCCCTCGGGCGAGGCGAGCCCCGCGTACCGGCCACGCCCGCGCACCCCGGCCAGCCGTCCGCCGAGCCCGCGCCCGGCCGCCGCCCCCGCGGCCCCGCCCGTCCGCGCGGTGCGGGCCCGCGGCGTCTGCCGGCCGGTGCGGTGCGCGGTCTTGCCGAGCGAGAGCAGGCCGCGGACGGGGGCGAACGTGTCGTTGCCGACCCGGCCGTCCCACACCAGGCCCCACAGCGCGCCCAGCACCGCGGGGCCGCGGGCCAGGTCGGCCGGGTCGCGGTGCGGGTCGGGGCCGCCCGCCCCGCCTGCGCCACCCGCGTCGCCGTCGTCGCCCGCCGCCTGCGCCGCCCGCACCCGCTCCACGAGCTGGGGGAAGAACCAGGCCCCGCCGCCGGCGAGCACCTCGAGCACGGCCGCGCGCAGGGCGGCGTCGGCCGGTGTCTCCTCCGCGGGCTCGGGCAGGCGCAGCGTGAGGTCCACGGCGTCGGCGGGGTGCAGGGCCACCCAGCCGTCGTTGCCGGTGGCCTCCCCGACGCCCGACCACACGTATTCGCCCGTGGCCAGCAGCTCGTCGAGCAGGGCGGGGGCGTAGTCCCGCACACGGGCGGGCAGCACGAGGGACTCCCACGCGCTCGCGGGCAGGGGCGTGCCGGCCAGCTGGTCCAGGACGGTGGCCACCCCGTCCACGCCCTCGAGCGTGGCCGGCGGCCGCCAGGCCCCGTCGCGCCCCGCCCGCGGCCGCAGGTGCTGCCAGTCGGCGAGGAACCGGGCGTACGCGGCCTGGTCCACCGGCTCGACCTCGGCGCGCAGCGCGGCGAGGGAGCGCATGCGGATCCGCCGCAGCACCTCGGCGTCGCACCACTCGGCGTCCAGGCCGGCGGCCCCGGGGGTGCCCTCCGGCCGGAACGCGCCCGTGCTCACGCGGCGCTCGGTGGCCAGGCGCTGCAGCACCGAGAGCACGACGGCGCCGCCCAGTCCCAGCGCGGCCCCCGCCTCGGCGGCGGTGAAGGGGCCGTGGGTGCGGGCGTAGCGGCCCACGAGGTCCCCGAGCGGGTCGTCGACCGGGTCGAGGAATGCGGTGGGCACTCCGTGCGGGATCGGCGTGCCGAGCGCGTCCCGCAGGCGGGCGGCGTCCTCGACGGCGGCGAACCGCTCGACCCCGTCCTGGCGCAGGCGGAACGCGCGGCCGGCGCGCTCGAGCTCCGCCAGCATGCCGGCGACGGCGGCCTCGTCCGCGGCCTCCTCCGTCTCCCCTTCGGCCCGGGTGCGCCGCGCGGCCTCGGCCACGGACAGCGGCCCCAGCAGGCGCAGCAGGTCCGCCACGCCCTCGGCCCCGCGGGCGCGCCGGTCGGGTGCGAGCCGCTGCAGCTGGGCCTCGACCTCCGCGATGACCCCGGCGTCGAGCAGCTCACGCAGCTCCTCCGTGCCCAGCAGCTCGGACAGCAGCGCGGGGTCGAGGGAGAGCGCGGCGGCGCGGCGCTCGGCCAGCGGGGAGTCGCCCTCGTAGGTGAACTGCGCGATGTAGCCGAACAGGATGGACTGGCTGAACGGGGAGGGCGCCGTCGTCGTGACCTCCACGAGCCGGACGGCCCGCGAGGCCACCCGCCTCGCGAGCTCCTTGAGCGCCGGGAGGTCGTAGACGTCCTGGAGCACCTCGCGCACGGTCTCCAGGATCACGGGGAACCGCGGGTGCTTCCGCGCCACGTCCAGCAGCTGCGCGGACCGCTGCCGCTGCTGCCACAGGGGGGTCCGTCGCCCGGGGTCACGGCGCGGCAGCAGCAGGGACCGGGCCGCGTTCTCCCGGAACCGGGCCGCGAACAGCGCGGACCCGCCGACCTCCGCCGTGACGATCTCGTCCAGCTCCTCGGCCGTGAACTCGAACAGCTCCGCGCCCGGCGGCTCCGCGTCCATCAGCGGGATGCGCAGCACGATCCCGTCGTCGGCCGCCATCGCCGCGCCCGAGCCGGTCTCCAGCCCGTACCGCTGCGCCAGCCGCGCCCCCACCGCGAGCGCCCACGGGGCGTGCACCGCCATGCCGTAGGGGGAGTGCAGCACGACGCGCCAGTCGCCGAGCTCGTCCGTGAACCGCTCCACCACGAGCGTCTGCTCGGTGGGCAGCACCCCGGTGGCCTCGCGCTGGTCCTTCAGGTAGGCCAGGAGGTTGTCCTGCGCCCACGGGTCCAGGCCCGCGGCGGCCAGGCGGGTGCGGCCGGCCTCGGGGTCCGCGTCCAGCTCGCGGCGGAAGCGCCCGACGGCGTCGCCCAGCTCCGCCGGCCGGCCTGCGGCGTCGCCCCGCCAGAACGGGAGCTTGCCGGGCTGTCCGTAGGCGGGCAGCACCAGGACGCGGTCCGCGGTGATGTCCACGATGCGCCAGCTCGTGGCGCCCAGCAGGATGACGTCCCCCACGCGGGACTCGTAGACCATCTCCTCGTCGAGCTCGCCGACCCGGCGTCCGCCGGAGCGGGCCGAGCCCGCGGACGCGGTGCCCGCCGACTCGGCCGTGTCCCCGGCCGCCGCGCCGCCGGGGGTGCCGTCCGCGCCGCCGTCGGAGGCCAGGAACACCCCGAACAGGCCGCGGTCCGGGATGGTGCCGCCCGAGGTGACCGCGAGGCGCTGGGCGCCGGGGCGGGCGGCGAGCGTGCCGTTCTCCCGGTCCCACAGGATGCGCGGGCGCAGCTCGGCGAACTCGTCCGAGGGGTAGCGGCCGGCCAGCAGGTCCAGCACGGACTCGTAGGCGGAGAACGGCAGCGTGGCGAACGGCGCGGACCGGCGCACGAGGTCGAACCACTCCTGTGCGTCCAGGTCCGCGACGGCGACGGCGGCCACGGTCTGCTGGGCGAGGATGTCCAGCGGGTTGGCGGGGATCCGCAGCGACTCGATGCGCCCGGCCGTCATGCGCTCGGCCACGACGGCGGTGTCCACGAGGTCGCCCCGGTGCTTGGGGAAGAACACGCCGCGGGAGACCTCGCCCACCTGGTGCCCGGCGCGGCCCACGCGCTGCAGACCGGAGGCCACCGAGGGCGGCGACTCGACCTGGATCACCTGGTCCACCGCGCCCATGTCGATGCCCAGCTCGAGCGAGCTCGTGGCCACGACGCAGCGGATCTGGCCGGTCTTCAGGGCGTCCTCCACGATGGCGCGCTGCTCCTTGGACACGGAGCCGTGGTGGGCGCGGGCGAAGTCGGAGACGGTGCCCGATCCGGTGCCGGTCTGCCCGGCCACCTGGGCGGGGCCGTGGAAGCCGGTCGGGTCCGGCGTGCGGAAGCCGGGGACGGCGTCCGGGTGCTCGGCCGCGGCGGCCGCCTCGGCGCGGGCCTCCCAGATCTCGTTGAGCCGGCCGGTGAGGCGCTCGGCCAGGCGCCGGGAGTTGGCGAACACGAGCGTGGAACGCCGCTCGGCCACCAGGTCCACGATCCGCTCCTCGACGTGCGGCCAGATGGACCCGCCCGTCACCGCGCCCTCGTCGCCGAGCCCGCCCGTCGAGGAGCCGGGGCCCAGGTCGTGGGCGGCGGCGGGGGAGGAGAGGTCCGTCAGGTCCGGCACCGGCACCGTGACCGTCAGGTCCCAGCGCTTGGCCGAGGCGGGCCGCACCACCGTCACCGGCTGCGTGCCGCCGAGGAACCGGGCCACCTCGGCGGCCGGCTCGACCGTGGCGGACAGGCCGATCCGCTGCACCGGCGTGTCCAGCAGGGTGTCCAGGCGCTCGAGGGAGACGGCCAGGTGGGCGCCGCGCTTGGTCCCGGCCACGGCGTGCACCTCGTCCACGATCACCGTGCGGACCCCGGCCAGCGCCGCGCGGGCCTGCGAGGTGAGCATGAGGTACAGCGACTCGGGCGTGGTGATGAGGATGTCCGGCGGATCCTGCTGCAGGCGCCGCCGCTCGGCCGCCGGGGTGTCCCCGGAGCGCACACCCACCCGCACGCGCGGCACGGGCCTGCCCTGGTGCGCGGCGGTCTGCGTGATGCCCACCAGCGGGGCCCGCAGGTTCCGCTCCACATCCACGCCGAGCGCCTTCAGCGGCGAGACGTAGAGGACGCGGGTGGCCGCCGTCCCCTCGGCGGCGGGCTCGCGCACGAACGAGTCGAGCGCCCAGAGGAAGGAGGAGAGGGTCTTGCCCGAGCCGGTCGGCGCGATCACCAGCGCGTGCCGCCCCGAGGAGATCGCGTCCCACGCGCCGAGCTGGGCCGGCGTCGGGGCCTCGAACGCGCCCGTGAACCAGGCGCGCGTGGGCTCGGTGAACCGGTCCAGGACGACGTCGGCCGCGGGCGTGGCCGCGTCCGCTGCGGTCTCCGCGGGCCCGCTCATGCGTGGTGGTACGGTCGGCCGGCGGAGATCTCCTGGGCTCGGTAGACCTGCTCCGTCAGGATCAGCCGCACGAGCTGGTGCGGAAAGACGAGCGGGGACAGGGACCAGACGCGGTCCGCGCGGGCGTGGACCCGGGCGTCCACCCCGTACGCGCCTCCGATCACCATCGTCACCGGGGCGCCGACGTCGAACCGGCTCTGCAGGTGCCGCGCCAGACCCGGCGAGTCGAACGCCGTCCCCCGCTCGTCCAGCAGGATCAGGTGCTCGTCCGCGCCGACCGCGCCCAGGATCCGGTCCGACTCCTCCGTGCGCGCCGCCTCCTCCTGCCGCGCGGAGTGCGGCAGCAGACGCCACGAGAGGTCGTAGGGCTTCTTGAGGCGCCGCTCGTAGCGGTCGATCCCGTCGACGACCCACGCCTCATGCTTCTTGCCGATGGCCAGCACCCGAACAGACATGGCCCCATGATCGCACCGGCCGCGGACACGGTACGGGGGTCGGCCCCCGCCGCTCGGTTACGCTCGCCGGGGCGGGGTGCCTGGCTCCGCACCGGAAGGGGGCCCATGACGTCGACCGCACGGTCCCCGCGGGTGTCCCGCCGCGCCGCGCTCGGCCTCGGGGTCGGCGCCCTCGCGGTGGGCGGGGTGGCCGTCGTCACCGACCTGGCCGGCGCGCCCGCCGGGCCGCTGGGCGCCAACGCGACGGCCCTGTACGGCATGCGCAGCTCCACCGGGCACACGTACGCGGCCCTGCCCGGGCGCGCCGGACGCATCGACGTGTACCGGCCGCCGGGCTGCGCACGGCGTTCTACTCGGTGGCCGAGGGCGGCCACGACCTGGGCATGATGACCGCGAAGACCCGCAGCGCGGAGGTGCTCCGCAGCGGTGTGCCGGCCAGCGCCGTGCACGCCACCATCTCGTGGTCCGCGGTGGCCTCGTTCCTGGACGCCGTCCTGCCGCGCTGAGGCGGCGGCCGGACCTGCCCCGGCATGGCGAAAGCCCGGGAGCACGAGGCTCCCGGGCTGCACATCTGGCGGTGACGGTGGGATTTGAACCCACGGTACGGGGTTACCGTACACAGCATTTCGAGTGCTGCACCTTCGGCCGCTCGGACACGTCACCAGACCAGGACACCCTACCCGAGCCGTGGCGGCGCGCCCAAACCGGTCGCCCGCCGTCGTCGGGCACGGGCGCGTTCAGTCGCGCTGTGCCGCGAAGAACCCCCGCAGCAGCGCCGCGCTCTCCTCGGCGCGGACGCCGGCGCGGACCTGCACCCGGTGGTTGAAGCGGGGGTCGCGGACCACATCCAGCACCGAGCCGCACGCGCCCGCCTTCGGGTCCCACGCCCCGAACACGACGCGCGGGATGCGGGCCAGCAGCAGCGCGCCGGCGCACATGGGGCAGGGCTCGAGGGTCACCACGAGGGTGCAGTCCGTCAGGCGCCAGCCGTCGCCCGCCCCGGCGGCGGCCCGCAGCTCCGCCCCGCGGCGCAGCGCGAGGACCTCGGCGTGGGCGGTGGGGTCGTGGTGCTGCTCGCGCTCGTTCCCGACGACGGCCAGGACGGTCCCGTCGCCGGCCACGAGCGCGGCGCCGATCGGCACGTCGCCGGCCGCCCCGGCCGCGCGGGCGGCCCGGAGGGCCAGGCCCATCCACGCGTGCTCCTGCTCGGCCGTGGGCGCGGGGGAGGGGACGGGGTGAGTCATGAGTGGGTCTCTTCTGGCAGGTGGGTGGTGTAGGAACTTCCATCCTGCGGGAGAGGCCCACTCGTCTCATCTCAGCCGGCGCCTCGTGGCAAGAACCTCATGACCCACAACACCTAGCGGCGGTGTCGGCGCCCCCGCGGGGACGGGCGCAGGGGCGCGCGTGGGCGGTACCGTGGGCGCCATGCGCGTCCACATCGTCGACCACCCGCTCGTGGCCCACAAGCTCAGCGTCCTGCGGGACAAGAAGACCCCGTCCATGATCTTCCGGCAGCTCACGGAGGAGCTCGTGATGCTGCTCGCCTACGAGGCGACGCGCGACGTGGCCATGGAGGAGGTGCGGATCGAGACCCCGGTGACCGAGACCACCGGCTTCCGGCTGGCCCGGCCGCGTCCGCTGGTCGTGCCGATCCTGCGCGCGGGGCTCGGGATGCTGGAGGGGATGACCAAGATGGCGCCGTCCGCCGAGGTCGGGTTCCTCGGCATGGCCCGCAATGAGGAGACGCTGGACATCGTCACCTACGCGGAGCGGCTGCCGGCCGACCTGTCCGGGCGTCACGTGTTCGTCCTGGACCCCATGCTGGCCACGGGAGGCACGCTGATCGAGGCCATCCGCTTCCTCTACCAGCGCGGCGCGGCGCGGGTCACGTGCCTCTGCCTGCTCGGAGCGCCCGAGGGCATCGAGCGGCTGGAGGCCTCGCTGGGCGACGTCGAGGTGGACCTGTACCTGGCCGCCGTCGACGAGCGCCTGGACGAGCGGTCCTACATCGTCCCCGGCCTCGGCGACGCCGGCGACCGGCTCTACGGTCTGGCGGAATGACCTGATCGGACCTCCGCGTCCGCCACGAGACGACCACGGCCCCCGCCCCCACCCGGCGGGGGCCGTGGTCGTCTCACGGGAGCGTCTCCGGCGGGGACGTCAAGCGGGGCCGCCAATGTGTCGTCCATCTAGTGGACGTCACGACCCGCTGTGACCCGTCATCATGGCGTCACATGGAAAACCTGGCAGTCTCCTGCATAAATATTCCGCATACTCATTGGTCCTGCGGCGCGCTCCCACCTGTTGAACAATGAGAGAGTCACGCGGGCGAGCCGAGCGACGGCGCGACGCTATTCCGATCCGCGAATAGTGATGTTGAGCACATTCAGGACTCTTCTTCTCAAATAATGAGACAAAAGTGCGAACGTTACTTGCCAGTCCCCTCGGTGAAGTCACATTCTTGTCATGTGACGCCTCGTCCGCCGCACCGACCGAGCGGTGGAGGGGCCATGAGCCGAAAGAGGAGTGGTGGCCATGGGTCAGTCCGCCGGATACGTGCACATCTCCGTCCGCAACGCGCAGCGCCGGGCCGACGGCATGTCCCGCCGAGGCCAGGCCCGCGCAGGCCTGCGCCTGGCCGGTGGCACCGACGCCCCCGACTCCCAGACGGCGCCGACGCCGGTCCTGGCGCCGAACGGCATCCCGGGTCCCCAGGCGGTGGCCCGGGAGAACGAGGCCCGTGGGTTCGTCATCTACGTGGGCATGGACGAGCTGGCCGCCTCGGCCGCCGGCACCTCCCTCACGCGGCTGGCCAATGAGTTGCGCCACTACGTGGAGTCCCTCGTCCCCGGGGCGGAGTCGCACGCCGCCGTCGCCCTGGCCCCCGCCGGCGCGGAGGGCCGCGACCTCGAGGTCGTGCGCCAGGTGCTCGGCGATCCGACCGTGCAGGGCAGCACCCGTCCCGACCTGGCACAGGCGCCGGCCCCCGTGTCCACGCGCCAGCCCGGTGTGCTGATCGACCTGTCCCGGCGCGAGGTGCAGCTGGACGGCGAGTCGCTGAACCTCACCTTCAAGGAGTTCGAGCTCCTGAACTACCTCGTGGAGAACGGCGAGCGCACCGTCGGCCGCGAGGAGTTGCTCGACGCCCTGTGGCGCAACGCCGACGAGGTACCCAACGAGCGCACCATCGACGTGCACATCCGCCGACTGCGCGCCAAGCTCGGGCGTCTCGCGAACACCGTGCGCACCGTGCGCGGCCAGGGCTACCGCTTCTACCGCCACCCCGAGGTGGTCGTGTGGGCGGCGCCGGAGTACAGCATCTGACCCGCGCCCGCCCGTGTCCGACGACGGCCCCCGCTCACCCGAGCGGGGGCCGTCGCCGTAGCCTGGCGGCATGAGCACCGCCGACGCGAAGACCCTGATCGTCCTCCGGCACGCCAAGGCCGGCTGGCCCGACGCGGCCGACGACCACGCCCGCCCGCTCGCCGAGCGAGGCCATGCCCAGGCGCCCACCGCCGGTGACTGGCTCCGCGAGCACGACCTCGTCCCGGACGCCGTCGTGTGCTCCGATGCGCTGCGCACCCGTCAGACGTGCGTGTGGGTGTGCGAGCGCCTGGGCGAGCTGGCACCCACGCCCTACCTGGACCCGCGGCTCTATGGGGCCGACGCGGCGCGGGCCCTGGCCGTCGTCAACGAGACGGAGGAGACCACGCGACGGCTGCTGGTGGTGGGCCACATGCCGTGGGTGCAGGAGCTGGGCATGCGGCTGATGAGCCTGGACTCGGACCAGGACGCGGCGCTGCGCATGAGCGAGCACTACCCGACGCTCGGGATGCAGGTGTTCCGGGTGGAGAAGCCGTGGGCCGAGCTCGACGGCCGCGACGCCGCCCTGACGCACTTCGTGGTTCCGGGGCGCTGACCTCCGCGGCGGCGCGCGTGGCAGAGGCGCGCCGACATGACGAAGGCCCCGCTCCAGCAGGAGCGGGGCCTTCCGATCGTGCGCCCAAAGGGATTCGAACCCCTGACCTTCTGTTCCGTAGACAGACGCTCTATCCAGCTGAGCTATGGGCGCATCATCCGATCCGCTGGAGCGGCTCGAACTCGTAGAACACTACAGGACCTCTCCGGCGAAGTGCAAATCGACGGTCTGCGGCGGTCTGTGTCGGGGGTGTGGCGGGGGCGCGGCCATGATAGCCGGGCTCGGGTACCATGGCAGGACCGTGCGGCCACAACGATGTGGTGCGCGCTTCGGCGGTGCACGCATCGGAGTGGACGGGACGGAACGGCCCCGGACCCCAATGGGAGGACTCTCCACCATGGCTGACAACGCCACCACCTCGTTCGCGGATCGCGCCCTGGCGGACGCGCCCACGGACTACGCCCAGCTGCGCGAGTGGGTCGCTCAGATTGCAGAGCTGACGCAGCCGGACTCCGTCCAGTGGGTCGACGGCTCCGAGGAGGAGCGCGACCGCCTCGCGGACGAGCTCGTGGCGGCGGGCACCCTGACCTGCCTGGCCGAGGACAAGTTCCCCAACTCCTTCGCCGCGTTCTCCGATCCCGCCGACGTCGCCCGCGTGGAGGACCGCACCTTCATCTGCTCCGAGAAGGAGGAGGACGCCGGCTTCACCAACAACTGGATGGACCCGGCGAAGATGCACGGCATCCTCGACGACGCGTTCACCGGCGCCATGCGCGGCCGCACCATGTACGTGATCCCGTTCGTGATGGGCCACCTCGACGCCGAGGACCCGAAGTACGGCGTGGAGATCACCGACTCCGCCTACGTGGTCCTGTCGATGCGCATCATGGCCCGCATCGGCCAGGACGTGCTGGACAAGATGTCCCGCGAGCAGGCCTTCTACGTGCCGGCCGTGCACTCCGTGGGCGCCCCGCTGGAGCCGGGCGAGCAGGACGTGCCGTGGCCGTGCAACGAGACCAAGTGGATCGTGCACTTCCCCGAGGAGCGCTCCATCTGGTCCTTCGGCTCCGGCTACGGCGGCAATGCCCTGCTCGGCAAGAAGTGCTACGCGCTGCGCATCGCCTCCGTGATGGCCCGGGACGAGGCCTGGCTCGCCGAGCACATGCTGATCCTCAAGCTGACCAACCCCGAGGGCCGGTCCTACCACATCACCGGTGCCTTCCCGTCGGCCTGCGGCAAGACCAACCTCGCCCTCATCGACCCCACGATCGAGGGCTGGAAGGCCGAGACCCTGGGCGACGACATCACCTGGATCCGCGCCGGCAAGGACGGCGAGTTCCGCGTGATCAACCCGGAGACCGGCTACTTCGGCGTCGCCCCCGGCACCGGCTGGTCCACCAACCCGAACGCCATGCGCGCGATCTCCAAGGGCAACTCCATCTTCACCAACGTCGCCCTCACCGACGACGGCGGCGTGTGGTGGGAGGGCATGACGGACGAGGTCCCCGAGCACCTCACCGACTGGCGCGGCAACGACTGGACGCCCGAGTCCGGCACCCCGGCCGCCCACCCGAACTCCCGGTTCTGCACGCCCATCGAGCAGACGGACATGCTGGCCGACGAGTACCGCGACCCGCGGGGCGTGAAGCTGGACGCCATCCTGTTCGGCGGCCGCCGCAAGACCACCGTTCCGCTGGTGACCGAGGCCTTCGACTGGGAGGACGGCATCCTCAAGGGCGCCACCCTCTCCTCGGAGACCACCGCGGCCGCCGCCGGTGCCGTGGGCGTCGTGCGTCGCGACCCGATGGCCATGCTGCCGTTCCTCGGCTACGACGCCGGCGACTACCTGGCCCACTGGGTCAGGGAGTCCGGCAAGGCCGATCCGGAGAAGCTGCCGCGCATCTACCTGGTCAACTGGTTCCGCCGCAACCGCGACGGCGGCTTCGCCTGGCCCGGCTTCGGCGAGAACTCGCGCGTCCTGAAGTGGGTCGTGGAGCGCCTCGAGGGCAAGGCCGAGGCCGAGGAGACCCCGATCGGTCTCGTGCCGGCCGCGGGCTCGCTCGACCTGTCCGGCATCGAGGTGTCGGCCGAGGACCTCGAGGACGCCCTCAAGGTCGACGCCGCGGAGTGGGCCGAGGAGAACGAGCTCATCGAGCAGTGGCTCGGCCGGTTCGGCGAGTCGCTGCCCGCCGTCGTGCGCGAGCGCTTCGAGGCGCAGAAGGCCCGGTTCGCCCAGGCCTGAGCCCCGCCGCACGCGGAACGGCCCGCACCCCGTGAGGGGTGCGGGCCGTTCCGCGTTCCGGGGCCGGATCAGGCGGCGAGCCAGAGGTCCGGGCCGAAGATCTCGTAGCGGATGGACGTCGCGGGCACGCCGGCGTCGATCAGCTTCGAGCGGGTGGACTGCATGAACGCGAGCGGGCCGCACAGGATGTAGTGCCCGTCGCGGGGCAGTTCGACGTCGTCGAAGTGCATCACACCCTCGACGGTCGTGACGCCCTCGGGGTCCTGTTCGGGCCGCACCCCGAGGAAGAGGCGGGCGTCACCGTGCGGCAGCGCCGCCAGGGACTCCGTCACCTGTTCGCGCAGGGCCACCGCCTCCCAGGACGCGTCGCCGTGGAAGAAGAGGACCTGGCGGTCCGAGCCCTGCTGGGCGAGGGTGTCCAGGATCGCCGCGGCCGGGGTGATGCCGATGCCGGCGGTCGCCAGGACCAGGGGAGCGGTGGAGTCCTCGTCCTCGAGGGTGATGTCGCCGTAGGGGTTGGACAGCTCGATGACGTCGCCGACCTCCACGCTCTGGATGAGCGTGGGCGAGACCTCGCCGCCCTCGTCCAGCTTCACGGTGATGACGCGCTCGGTGGCGGACCCGGCCTTCTCGGAGAGGGAGTACTGGCGGCACTGGCGCAGGCCGTCCTCGACCTTCAGTCGTACGGACACGTAGCCGCCGGCCTTGCCGCGGGTCTGCGGGGTGTCGTCGGCCGGCTCGAAGCGGAAGGTGACGGCCGCGTTGCCGGTGGGCTCCTTCGCGACGACCCTCCAGTCCGTCCACATCCTGTCGTTGGCCTGCTGGGCGTAGAGGCCCTTCTCGATCTTGATGAGGGCGTCGGCCATGAGCCAGTAGACCTCGGTCCAGGCGTCGGCCACCGCGGGGGTGACGGCGTCGCCGAGCACCTCGCCGATGGCCCAGAAGAGGTTCTCGTAGACGATCGGGTACTGCTCCTCGACGATGCCGAGGGCGGTGTGCTTGTGGGCGATGCGGGACAGGACGGCCTCGGGCAGGGTGCCCGGGTTCTCGAGCAGGTGCACCGCGAACTTCACGATGGATCCGGCGAGGGCCTGGGCCTGCTCGCCGTTGCGCTGGTTGGCGCGGGAGAAGACGCCGTCGAGGAGCTCGGGGTGGGCCTCGAACATGTGGGCGTAGAACAGGGGCGTGATCTCCGGCATGTGCTCGGCGACGACGGCGGCGGTGGCCTCGATGACGGGGCGGGACTTCTCGGACAGCACGGGGGTCTCCGTCTCCTCGGTGGGGAATCTTGCGCTGATTTTGCCAGATTACACCCGGCCGTCGCCGCCGGGAACTCGCCCCCGGCCCGTTCCGTCAGCGCGCCACGGGGATCTCCGGCAGGCCCAGCAGCACGGGCCCGCCGACAGGCCCAGCGCTCACCAGATCCCGGATCCGCACGGTGTCGAGCTCGGCGAGGAAGGCCTCGCGTGCGCGGTGCAGGGCGCCGCGCAGGCGGCAGTCGCCGGCGTAGGGGCACGCCACCCCGGAGTCGCGCCCGGCGCAGTCGATCACCTCGTCGCGGCTGCTCAGCGAGCGCACGAGCTCGCCCACACGCTGGTCCAGACCGGCCGCGGCGATCATGGCCCCGCCGTGCCGACCGCGCAGCACCTCGATGGTCCCGCGGCGGCGCAGCTCGGCGACCGCCTTGATCACGTGGTTGTAGGGCACCTGGATCCGGTCCGCGATCTGCTGGCTGGTGAGCCGTTCGCCCTCGGCGGCCGCGAGCGTCATCAGCACCCGCAGGCAGACGTCGGTGTAGGCGCTCAGCTTCATCCCCCCATCATCCCACCGGTGCACGGCCCCGCCGCGCCTGCGGTGTCCGGGCCGGTTGGCATACTGACGCCATGGACGCCACCTCGCACCCCGACGCCGGCCCCCGCCTCCCCGAGACCTCCGCACCGGGGGGCGACGCCGCGCTGCACGAGGAGGCCCTGGCCGTCCTGCGTCGGCTCGTGGACCGGCCGGACGCGCGATTCAAGGACGGGCAGTTCGAGGCGATCGAGGCGCTCGTGGCCCACCGCCGCCGCGCCCTGGTGGTGCAGCGCACCGGCTGGGGCAAGTCCGCCGTGTACTTCGTGGCCTCCCTGCTGCTGCGCGCCCGCGGCGCAGGGCCCACCCTGATCGTCTCCCCGCTGCTCGCGCTCATGCGGGACCAGGTCGCGGCCGCGGCCCGGGCGGGCGTGCGCGCGGTGTCCGTGAGCTCGGCGAACGCCACGGAGTGGGACGAGGTCCGCGCTCGGCTCGCGGCGGACGAGGTGGACGTGCTGCTGATCTCGCCCGAGCGCCTCACGAACCCCCGGTTCCGGGACGAGCAGCTGCCGGACCTCGTGGCGCGCATGGGCCTGCTCGTGGTGGACGAGGCCCACTGCATCTCCGACTGGGGCCACGACTTCCGGCCGGACTACCGCCGCATCCGGGACCTGATCGGGCTGCTTCCCGCCGAGGGGCCGCGCGCGGTGCCCGTGCTGGCCACCACCGCCACGGCCAACGCCCGTGTGGTGGCGGACGTGGTGGAGCAGCTCGGCGTCGCCTCCGAGCAGGACGTGTTCGTGCTCCGCGGCCCCCTGGCCCGCGCCTCGCTGCGCCTGGGCGTGCTGCGCATGCCCAGCCCGGCCGCGCGCCTGGTCTGGCTCCTCGACCACCTCGAGGACCTGCCGGGCTCCGGGATCGTCTACGCCCTCACCGTCTCCGCCGCCGAGGACACGGCGCGCGCCCTGCGCGAGGCGGGGCACGAGGTGGTCGCCTACACGGGCCGCACAGACCCGGAGCGTCGCGCCGAGATCGAGGAGGACCTCAAGGCCAACCGGGTGAAGGCCGTCGTGGCCACCTCGGCGCTCGGCATGGGCTTCGACAAGCCGGACCTGACGTTCGTGGTGCACTTCGGCGCGCCGGGCTCGCCCGTGGCGTACTACCAGCAGGTCGGCCGTGCCGGCCGCGGGACGGACCACGCGGACGTGCTCCTGCTGCCCGGGCCCGAGGACCGTCGCATCTGGGAGTACTTCGCCACCGCCTCCATGCCGGACGAGGAGCAGGCGCGCGCCGTGCTGGGGGCGCTCGCGGACCACGGCGGGGCCCTCTCCGTGGCGGCGCTCGAGCCGGCCGTGCGGATCAAGCGCACCACCCTGGAGCTGCTGCTCAAGGTCCTCGCCGTGGACGGGGCGGTCGAGCGGGTGGGCGGCGGCTGGCGCGCCACCGGGCGGGAGTGGACGTACGACGCCGAGCGGTACGCCCGCGTGGCCGAGGCGCGCCGGGCCGAGGAGCGGCTCATGCTCGACTACCAGACCACGGACCGGTGCCGCATGGAGTTCCTGGCCCGCACCCTGGACGACCCCACCGCCGCGCCGTGCGGCCGCTGCGACGTCTGTGCCGGCCCCTGGTACCCGACGGGATCGGACGGGGCGGCGCGGGAGCGCGCGGAGGCCGCCCTGCGCCGCACCGGTGTGCCGATCGAGCCCCGTCGCATGTGGCCCTCGGGCATGGACCGGCTGGGCGTGCCCGTGAAGGGGCGCATCGCGCCCGAGTCACAGGCCGAGGAGGGTCGCGCGCTCGCCCGCCTGACGGACCTCGGGTGGGGCACCGTCCTGCGGGACCTGCTGGACCGGGAGGACGCCCCGGTGCCGGAGGAGGTCCTGCGGGGCGCCGTCGACGTCCTGGCCGGCTGGGGGTGGCGGACGCGGCCGATCGCCGTCGTCGCGATGCCCTCGCGCACCCGCCCGCAGCTGGTGGGGTCGTTCGCCGAGGGGATCGCCCGGATCGGCCGGCTGCCGTTCCTCGGCTCGCTCGAACACGCGCGCGGCGGCCCCACGGCCGGGCCGGGCGGCAACAGCGCCTACCGGCTCGGGTCCGTGTACGGCCGGTTCGCCGTCCCCGAGGCGATGGCGCAGATGTTGCGCACCGCCCCGGACGCCGGCCGCCACGGCCCCGTGCTGCTGGTCGACGACCTCGTCGACTCGCGGTGGTCGCTCGCCGAGGCTGCGCGGGTGCTGCGCGAGGCCGGCGCGCAGGGGGTGCTGCCGCTCGTCCTCGCCCAGGCCGGATGAGCCGCCGCGGTCAGCGCTCCGCGCGGACGATCGCCAGCACGGCGTCGCGGAGTGCCTCCATGGTGGCGGCCGTGCGGGCCTCGCCGTTGTAGCGCAGGAACGGCTCCGTGTTGGACGGGCGGAGGTTGAACCACCACGTGCCGTCCTGGGCGGCGACCGTGGTGCCGTCCATGCGGGTCACCGTGGTGGCCACCCCGGCGAAGTCCTCGTGCACGGCCTGGCCCTCGCCGACGCCCTCGCCCACGGCGGGGGCGAACTGCGCCACCACCGCGGCCACGGCGGCGTCCTTGTCCTCGACCTGCGAGTTGATCTCGCCGGAGGCCACGTACGGCTCGTACTCCTCGGCCAGCTCGGACAGCGGCTGCTCCTGGCCGCCCAGGGCCGCCAGCACGTGCATGGCCGCGAGCATGCCGGTGTCCGCGTTGAAGAAGTCGCGGAAGTAGTAGTGCGCGGAGTGCTCGCCCCCGAACACGGCGGACTCGGCGGCCATGACCGCCTTGATGAAGGAGTGGCCCACGCGGGTCTCCACGGCCCGGCCCCCGTCGGCCGCCACGAGCTCGGGGACGGCGCGGGAGGTGATCAGGTTGTGGATGACCACGGGGGTCTGCTCGCCGTCGGCCTTCGCGCGGGCGATCTCGCGGCGGGCCACCAGGGCGGTGACCGCGGAGGGGGAGACCGGGGCGCCCTGCTCGTCGATCACGAAGCAGCGGTCGGCGTCGCCGTCGAAGGCCAGGCCGATGTCCGCGCCGTGCTCCACGACGGCGGCCTGCAGGTCCCGCAGGTTCTCCGGCTCCAGCGGGTTGGCCGGGTGGTTCGGGAAGGTGCCGTCCAGCTCGAAGTAGAGCGGCTCGATCTCCAGCGGCAGGGCGGCCAGCTCGGCGTCGCCGAGGACGGCCGGGGTGGTCTTGCCCGCCATGCCGTTGCCCGCGTCCACCACGACCTTCAGGCGGCGCACCCCCGTCAGGTCCACGAGCGAGCGCAGGTATGCGGCGTAGCCGGGGAGGATGTCCTCCTCCGTCACGGTGCCGGCGGTCTCGGCGGCGGGGATCTCACCGGCGTCGAGGTAGGCCTGGGCCGCGTCGCGGATCTCGAACAGCCCGGTGTCCGAGGAGACCGGCACGGCGCCGGCCTGGGCCATCTTCATGCCGTTGTACTCGGCCGGGTTGTGCGAGGCGGTGAACACCACGCCCGCGGCCTGCTTCACGCCCGCCGCGTAGTAGAGCATGTCCGTGGAGATCAGCCCCAGGGTGACGACGTCGGCGCCGCGGCGCGTGGCACCCTCGGCGAAGGCCGTCATGAACGCGGGCGAGGAGGGGCGCATGTCCCCGCCGACCAGCACGGTCTGACCGGCCAGGCCCAGCACGTCCACGAAGGCCGCGCCCACCGCGCGGACGCTCTCCGCCGTGATGGATTCGCCCACGATGCCGCGGACGTCGTACGCCTTGAAGGAGTCGTGCAGGTCGAGGGAGGGGGTCGAGGTAGTCACCCGACCGATCGTAGTGGACAGCCTGGATACAGTGAGGGCGTGCCCCCGACCACTCCGCCCCCGAGCGCGGGGCCCCCGGCCGTCCCGCCGTCGGGACCCGCGCCGGCCGCTCCCGGGGAGCCCGCGTACCGCAGGCTGCTGATCGGGCTGTTCCTGGCGGGGGTGGCCACGTTCGCCCAGCTCTACTCCCCGCAGGGCCTGCTGCCGCTCGTCAGCGACGACCTGGGCGTCCCCGCGGACCGTGCCGCCCTGCTCGTCTCCGCCAGCACACTCGGCCTCGCCGTGTCGGTGGTGCCGTGGTCCGTGGCCGGGGACCGGTGGGGCCGCCGACGCGCCATGGTGGTCTCGATGGTCTCCGCCAGTGCGTGCGCGCTCACGGGCGTCCTCGCACCCACGTTCGAGGCCATGCTGGGCCTGCGCCTGCTCGAGGGC
This sequence comes from Micrococcus sp. KRD012, assembly GCF_017168555.1. Classification (NCBI taxonomy): domain Bacteria; kingdom Bacillati; phylum Actinomycetota; class Actinomycetes; order Micrococcales; family Micrococcaceae; genus Micrococcus; species Micrococcus sp. KRD012. The sequence continues at coordinate 43,049 of NZ_JABFBB010000017.1, read as the reverse complement.
ATGGCGCATGGGGGCGTCGCGGGACTCGCCGTGGCGCTGCTGGCGGAGGAGGTGGTCCCGCACGCGGTCGCGGCTGCCGCCGGCACCTACATCGCCGGCACCACCCTCGGCGGGCTCTCCGGCCGGCTCCTCGCCCTGCCCGTCGCGGAGGCGTCCTCGTGGCGCGGCGGGATGCTGACCGTCACCGTGGTCGGGGTGCTGTGCACGGTCGGCTTCCTGGCGATCACGCCGCGCGCCCGGCGTTTCACGCCGTCGCCCACCTCCCCGGCGACGCTCGTGCGCATCGTGCGCGGTCACCTGCGCTCGCCGGAGCTCGTCGCCGTCTACCTGCAGGGGGCGCTGCTGATGGGCGGGTTCGTGGCGCTGTACAACTTCGTGGGGTACCGCCTGCTCGACCCGCCGTTCTCCTGGACGCCGACGGCGGCCGGCCTCGTCTTCCTCGCCTATCTCGCGGGCACGTGGTCGTCGCCGCGCGCGGGTCGGCTGGCCGCGCGGGTGGGACGGCTGCCCGTCCTGGCCGGCGCGACGGCGGCCATGGCGGCGGGCGTCGCCCTCACGTCGGTGCCGCATCCGGCGGTGCTGGTGCCCGCCCTCGTGCTCGTGACGGGCGCGTTCTTCGCCGCCCACGCCGTCGCCTCCGCGTGGTCCGGGACGGCCGCCCCCACGGGCCGCGCCCAGTCGACCTCCCTGTACAACTTCGCGTACTACGCCGGCTCGAGTCTCTTCGGCTGGCTGGGCGGCGTGTTCCACGAGTCCCACGGGTGGCCGGGGACGGTGCTGATGGTCCTGGCCCTGGTGCTGACCGCCCTGGCGAGCGCCGTCGTCGTGCTGCGCGGACGCGAGACGGCCCCGGCGCGCTGAGCCGGGGCCGTCATGGGGGCGGGTGTGAGCGGGCCGCCCGGCGGGTCACCAGCCGAGGTTCTCGGCATCCGTGCCGGTGGCGGACCGGGCCTGGTCGCGCCAGGCGGCGAGGACCTCCGGGTCCTGCAGCTCGAGCCACGCGATCATCTGCTGGTAGGTCACGCAGTAGGTGTCCTCCTCGACGCAGACCTCGCGCATGACCTTCTCCACAGCCGGGTTGAACGCGTTGAGACCCCAGTCGTTGAAGTGGTTGCCGAAGACCAGCGGGGCGCGGTTGCCCGCGAACGCCGAGTCGTACATGTAGCGGTAGGTGCGGTACTGGAAGTCGGTGAGTCGGGCGACGTCCTCCGGGATGTCCTTGCCGCCGTTGCCGGAGATCCAGAAGTTGTAGTCCATCGCCATCACGAACGGGCTGGCCGCGTCCTTCTCGGCGAGCACGGGGGACCAGGTCATCGGCATCTCGAACTCCCAGATCCCGTCCTCCTGGTAGGGCCAGGCGACGCCGGAGGCGGCCGCGGCACGCGACGTGTCGTACTCGAGTCCGTTGTCCTTCCACATCGGGACGAGCTGGTCCCACTCCCCGTCGAGGCAGGGCAGGCGTCCGCCCTTGACGTCGTCGGGGGTGACCTCCAGCGCCGGCAGGGAGCTGCCCGGGTTGTAGGCGCCGGGGTCGGAGAGGATGTCCGTGAACGAGCCGTACTCCTGCTTCCATTCGGCCGTGGACCACTGGTCTGCGCCGTACCTCGTGGGCGCGCACAGGTGACCCGCGTAGTGGGTGCCGATCTCGTGGCCGGCGGCGTGTGCCGTGTTGATGTTCTCGATGCGCTGCGCCACCTCGGCCTCGTCGCCGCCGAACTCCGTGCCCACGTAGCCGGGCTCGTTGCCGGGCGACGTGTAGTTCTCCCGGTTGGCGGTCTCGATGAGGTTGATCGCGGACTGGAACACCGTGAACTTCGCGTCGGAGTCCGCCGCCGCGTCCAGGAAGGTCTTCCAGCGCGCGTCCTGACGGCCACCGTCGAAGGAGAAGAGGACGAACTGCGGCGGGCGTTCCTCCGCCGTGAAGGCCCGCATCGGCACGTCCTCATGGGAGCGGGCGGCCAGGGGGAGGGCGGGGTCCGCGGCGGCCGACGGCGAGCCCTCACCGGACGACGCCGCATCCGAGGACCGTCCCTGCGACGACGAGGCCTCCGATCCGTCCGCAGATGCGGGCGACGAGACGGCCGCGTCCGTGGCGCCGGAGGACCCGGCCGCCGTCCCCTCGTCCCCCTGCGGGGCGGCACAGCCGGCCAGCACGAGGGCGAGCGCCACCGACGTCCCCCACCAGCGGCGTCGCCGGGGCGAGGGGGTGTCGACGGTGCGGGCGGACGGGCGGGGGAAGGACATGCGGTCTCCTGGCTCGGTCGAGTGGCGGGCGGAGTGTCTCCTCCATGGCCGCCGTGACCAGACACGGAAGACTCCACGTTCCACCGTAGGGGAGGCCCCCCGGTGGCTCTGGAGCCCTGGCAGAACTGTGACCAGGTTGTGATGTGGCGCCGCGGCTGCCGGCATGGCCCTCGCGGGCCACACCTAGACTGGAGGCATGGAATATCTCGTCCCTGTCCTCGCGGTGGTCGTCATCGGCGCCCTCGCGTTCGCCGCCGCCCGGTGGATGTCGGCTGGTCGAGCGCGTCAGGCGGCGGATCAGCGCACGCCGTCCGGTCGCGGGCTGGACATCGGACCGGAGCGGGCGCGTCTGGCGGCGGGGCTGCTGGACGAGGACGCCCATCGGCGCGTGTACGGGCACATCGCCCAGAGCCGTGTGATGGAGGCCGTGCGCGACTACCGCGCCCACACGGGACGCGGCCTGAAGGACGCCGTCATGGACGTGCAGTCCCTCGCCGTGCATCCGCAGGTCTACTCCGAGCCGGTGCAGGAACCGGACGCCACGTCCGCCGGAGTCGCGGGGCCCGTTCCCGACGACCATGGGGAGCCCCACCGGGACGATGCGGCCCCGGCCGAGACCCCCGGGCCGAAGCGGCCCGGACAGGATTCGAGCGGGCGGGGGGAGCCGGACGCCCAGACGCCCGATCGCGAGACCTCTGACGCCGTGGCCGAGGACGACGCCCGGCAGGACGCCGACCACGACTCAGCAGCGCCGCCCGCAGACGAGTTGACGACCCTGACCGTCCCCGCCGAGTGGACCGCCGCCCCCGCTGAGGAGGAGCTCCCCTTCGAGGTCGAGGTGATGCGGGGGACGGAGTCCGTCCGGCTCTCCTCGCGGGACCTGCCGCCGTGGCTGCGCGACCAGCTCGCCGCCATGGTGCGGGACGGCAACCTCGAGTCCGCCGCCGTCCAGCTGTCCAGCCACTCGGAGCTCTCCGTGCCGGAGGCGTACGAGCTGCTGCGCCGCATGCGCGAGCGTCGCGGGGAGGGCTAGTTGTTGCGGGTCATGAGGTTCTTGGCACGAGGGCCGGGCTGAGATGAGACGAGTGGGCCTCTCCCGCAGGATGGAAGTTCCTACACCACCGACCTGCCAGAAGAGACCCACTCATGACTCACGCTAATGCACCCCTGACCCCGACCGGCCGTCTCAGGATGGTCCACCGCCACCTGCACGACGGGATCCCGCAGGCACACGTGGCCGCCGAGTTCCGGGTGAGCCGGCCCACGGTGGCCACCTGGGTGGCCCGCTACCGCGCCCAGGGAGAAGCCGGCCTTCAGGACCTGCCCAGCCGGCCGCACCGTTCACCTGCCCAGCTCGATCCCGAGGTGGTGGCTCAGATCCAGACCCTGCGTCGCAGGGAGAAGTGGTCGGCCCGCCGGATCCATCACCACCTCGTCTCCGAGGGCCACCGGGTGTGTCTTCGTACCGTGGGACGGTGGCTGCACCGGGCCGGGCTCTCCCGGTTACGGGACCTGACCCCGGCCGGGGAAGACCTGCGCCAACGACCCCAGAAGATCACCGCGAGAGGGCCGGGGCACATGGTGCACCTGGATGTGAAGAAGATCGGGAAGATCCCAGACGGGGGCGGCTGGCGCACCCACGGACGTGAAAGTGAAGCAGGCCGTGCTTCCAAGCGCGGGCCTGGCCGGCGGGTCGGGTACACCTACCTGCACTCGGCGATCGACGGGTACACCCGGGCTGACCCCGTTTCGTAGGTCCAGTCGTTATGAGAGTCGTCCTGTTGCCCGCGGTCGCGGGCAGGGAGACTGGTCAGATCATGACGAACAGCAGGAAGCGTCACACCCCCGAGCAGGTCGTCCGTAAGCTCGGGCAGGCCGACAGGATGCTCGCCGATGGTCAGGACGTCGCGGCGGTGTGCCGGGAGCTCGGGGTGTCCGAGCAGACGTACTACCGGTGGCGGAACCAGTACGGAGGCCTCAAGGCCGACGACGCAAAGCGCCTGAAGGAGCTGGAGAAGCAGAACGCGACCCTGAAGCGTCTGCTCGCGGAAGCGGAGCTGGAGAAGGCCGCGCTCAATGTCAAGGGCCATTGAGTTCTGCCCATAGGCGGCCAGTGTTTCTTCCCGCTGGTGGCCATCAGAACTGCCCACTGGTGGCCAGCTGGTTTGCCCGTTTGGGTGGTGGTGCTGGCCACCGTGATGGGA
>NZ_JABFBB010000017.1:15613-38501 GCF_017168555.1 Micrococcus sp. KRD012 | reverse complement strand
ACGAGCAACGCGGGCAAACCAGATGGCCAGCACCGGGCAGTTCCCGTGGCCATCACTGGGCAGTCCTCATGGCCGTCAGCGGGTCATTCCCTGGCCACCTATGGGCAGCTTTTCATGGCCGCTTACACTCAAGGAGCTGGCTGAGGGAAACTTCTAAGCCCGGACAGGCGCCGCGCCGCCGTCGATCACCTCAAGGGCAAGTTGCGGGTGAGCGAACGGATGGCGTGCCGTCTGGTCGGGCTGAGCCGCTCCGCGTACCGGCGACCGCTCAAGGGCGACACGGTCGCGGACCCGGATCGGGCGCTCAGGGAGTGGCTGCGCGCCTGGGCGAAGGACCATCCCCGCTACGGGTATCGGCGGGCGTATCACGACGCCCGCGCCGAGGGGTGGGTGGTGAACCACAAGAAGATCCAACGCCTGTGGCGTGACGAAGGGCTCCGGGTCCCGCAGCGGCGTCGACGCAAGCGCGTCGGGTCCTCGACCGTCGACGCGCCGACGGCGGACGCGCCGAACGTGGTGTGGGCGGTGGACTTCCAGTTCGACGCCGACGAGCACGGACGACCGATCAAGATCTGCTCGATCGTCGACGAACACACCCGGGAGTGCATCGGCGGGCTCGTGGAGCGCTCGATTACCGCCGACCGACTCACCGCCCACCTCGAGGACCTCGTCGCCTCCCGGGGCGCCCCGGCGGTGCTCAGGTCGGACAACGGGCCGGAGTTCATCAGCGAGGCGATGGCCGACTGGGCCGGCACCCGCACCGGCCTGTCCTACATCCCTCCGGGCTCGCCGTGGCGCAACGGGTACGTCGAGTCGTTCAACAGCCGGATCCGCGACGAGTGCCTCAACATCAACAGCTTCTACTCGCTGCTGCACGCACAGGTCATCATCGGCGACTGGAAGGACGAGTACAACCACCACCGCCGGCACTCCTCGCTCGGCTACCTAACCCCAGCCGAGTACGCTCGGCAGTGCACCCATCAAATGGAAACCGGCGACTCACAGAACGTCCGGACCGAATGAAGGGGGCGGCTCACACCCGCCTGGCGTACACCGAGGCGTTGGAGGATGAGAAGGCGGTGACCACGATCGGGTTCTTCTGCCGGGCGAGGGCGTTCTTCGCCGCCCACGGCATCACCGTGGACCGGGTGATCACGGACAACGGGAACAACTACCGGGCCGTGGACTTCACCGCCAAGGTGGTCTCGCTCGGGGGCCGGCACCACCGGATCCGCCCCTACACCCCGCGCCATAACGGGAAGGTCGAACGGTACAACCGGCTGATGGTCGATGAGGTCCTCTACGCCCGCCCGTATACCTCAGAGACAGCTCGGCGTGAGGCGCTGGCCGTGTGGGTGAACCACTACAACTACCATCGGCCTCATACCTCCTGCGGGGACGCCCCTCCGGCCTCGTTGGCCCCGGCCCGAGTCAACAACGTCATGCCCTCTTACAACTAGTCACCAGCCGGTCGGTATGTCAGGTCCCCGCGTACAGACGCGAAGAGGGCCGGAATCGCGTGGATTCCGGCCCTCTCTGGCGGAGACGGGGGGATTTGAACCCCCGGCCCAACTTTCGTCGAGCCCTTCATTAGCAGTGAAGTCCATTCGGCCGCTCTGGCACGTCTCCTCCATCCGGCGCGCCTCGCACGGGGCGACGCGCGGTCAGACCGGTTCAGTTTAGCGCGCCAGGCCAGGGCAGGGCAAAGGAGCGGCGTGCTCACGGACGGATCACCATCGCGCACGAGCGGGGCCCCGGATCCATGGATCCGGGGCCCCGCGTGATCTGTCAGCCGTCCGGCCTGAGGCCGACGCGTCCGTTCAGATCAGATGCGATCCTTGCGGTCGTTGCGGCCGTCGAGGTCGCGATCGGTGGCGTCGCCGTCGACCTTGACGTCCTCGTGGCGGACCTCCTCGGTCACCGTCTCGGTGTCCTGCACCTGGCGCTTGCCCAGGGAGACCTTCTCGGCGTCCACGGTCTTGTTGACGACCGGGGTCTCCTCGTAGGTGGTGACCTCGACGTCGCCGTCGCGGCCGGCGGTGCGGGCCTCGGCGGAGTTCGGGTCGACGGACTCGCGCTCCACCACGACCTCCTCGCGGGTGACGGGCACCTCGACGGTCTCGGTGGTGGTGTAGGCCTGCTTGCGCAGACGGACGCGGCCGGAGGCGCGGCGCTCGGTGCCGACGTTCAGGTGCTCGTCCTTGACGACGACGGAGTCGGCGTCGGTCACGTCGCGGCGGTCACGGTCGGTCACGTCGCGGCGGTCGCCGTCCACGACGGCCTCGTCGCGGCGGTCGGCCACGCCGGCCACACCCGCGGTGCCGGCCACGCCGGCGGCGCCGGCGTCGGTGCGCACGTCGTCACGACGCACGTCGCCGTCGTGATCCGCGGCGGAGTACTCCATGGAGTAGTACTCGTAGATGCGCTGCTCCTCCTCGGGGGTCAGCGAGCCGTCCGCGTCCACGTTCGGGGCGTCCTTCACGAAGGACTTCTCGAAGGGCACCGTGATGCCGTCGGCGGTGGTCTGGGCCTGCTGCAGCGGCACGAAGGTCTCGCGGGCGCCGAACAGGCCGGTCTTCACCGTGACGAAGGTGGGCTCGTTGGTGACGTCGTCGAGGTAGACCTGACCGACGGAGCCGATCTTGTCGCCGTCGGTGGCGAAGACGGTGGAGTTCTGCAGCTGGTCGAGAGCGTTGCGGTCCATGAGGAATTCTCCTTCTGAATTGGTGTTTTGTTGCCTTACGCTCATTCACAATTCCCCATGGGCCCGAGTGGCGTCAACCATCGGCCCCCCAGATTCCCAATTCCCAGACTTCTCCCAGAATCTCGGTGTGATCCGCATGATTCCGCGGATTCTTCGTCCGGGCCTGCTGTGGATCCTGGGGGATCGGTGGGAGTGTGGCGCATGCGGTCCGCGACCCTTGACGGCCACCGATATTGTGTGGAATACGCGCGCCGCAGGCGTGAAAACGATCCCGAGGAGAGTGGAGGCCCCATGTCCGAGCCCCTGGTGGCCGAGCGCCGCCTCGCAGTGGTGGGAGCCGGCCCCCGCGGCGTCATGCTGCTGGAGCGGATCCTCGCCCGACTCGAGGGCGCGGCCCCGGACGCACACCCCCGGCGGCTGCGCATCGACGTCGTGGACCCCTATCCGCCCGGGCCAGGGCGGGTGTGGCGCACGGACCAGTCCGAGCTGTACCTCATGAACACCCCCGCGTTCTTCCCGACCGCGTGCGCCGCCGACAACCCCGGTCTGCGCCCCTCCACCGCCGCGCAGACCTTCGACCAGTGGCGTCGCGTGCACCCGGAGGCCAGCCTCGGCGTGCGCCGCCACCAGTACCCGGCCCGAGCGGTCTACGGGCGCTACCTCCGGCACCTGTACAAGGACGTCGTCGCGGGGCTGCGCGCCCGCCCCGAGGTCGTCGAGGTCGTCGAGCACCGCGCGGAGGCCACCGCCCTGCACCCCCGGCCTGACGGCGGCGCCCGCCTGGAGCTGCGGGACGCCGACGGTGCGGTCTCCGCGCTCGACGCGGACGCCGTCGTGCTCTGCCTGGGCCATCAGCCGGCGGAGCTCAGCCCCGGCCAGAACCGGATGGCCGCCGCCGCGCGGGGCAGGGACGAGCTGCACTACCAGGGCCCGCAGATCCCCTCGGACGTGGACTGGGAGACCGTGGAGGCCGGGGCGGACGTCCTCGTGCGGGGCATGGGCCTGAACGCGTTCGACCTGCTGGCCCAGCTCACCCAGGGCCGGGGCGGGGTGTACCGCCGCACCGGCGACGGACCCGGCCGGGCCCTGCGGTACGAGCCGTCGGGGGACGAGCCGCGCCTGCACCTGATGTCCCGCCGCGGCATCCCGTACCTGCCCAAGGCCGAGGTGGACGCCTTCGTGCCCCGCGGCGTCACCCTCAGCTACCTCTCCGACGCCGCCGTGGACGCCCTCGCCGCCCGGCACGGGGCCCTGGACCTCGCCGAGCACCTCTGGCCGCTGCTGCACCGCGACGTGGTCCGGCACTACTACGCCACGCTCGTCCGGGCCCAGCCCGAGATCCTCGGCGGCCCCGTCGAGGCGCGCCGATTCCTCGGGGAGCTCGTCGGCCAGCTCGAGGAGGCCGGCCGCGGCGCCCCCGTGACCTCCGCGCACGCCGAGGAGCTCCTCCAGCGGTACGCCCCCGGCCGGCGCTTCCTCGACATCCTGGCCTATGGGTCCCCGTTCGAGGGCGCCGTGTTCGCCTCCCATGAGGACTATCAGCGGGCCGTCGCGGAGCTCATGGAGCAGACCTGCGTCGAGGCCGCCCTCGGGGAGGAGTCCCCGTTCATGATGGCCGTCGGCGCGCTTCATGCCGGCCGACTGCGGATCAAGGCGTGGGTCGCCGAGGGCCGGATCACCGAGGCCTCCCGCATCCGGGACGTCCAGGGCTGGTTCGAGCCGCTGGTCGAGGGCCTCGCCTCCGGCCCGCCCCTGTGGCGCGTGGAGCAGATGCTCGCGGTGCACCGGGCCGGCCTGCTCACCTGGGCCGGCCCCGCGCCCGTGGTCGAGGCCGAGGAACACGCATTCACCGCCCACAGCCCCCAGGTGGGAGCGCAGGACTCGCTGGGGCCCGCCGTCGTCGAGGGGGCCTGGCTGGTGGAGGCGATGATGCCGCCCAACCGCGTGCAGGCCGCCGCCTCCCCGCTGGTCCGTCAGATGCTGGCGGACGGCGTCGCCGCGGCCGGGACGTGGGAGGACGAGGAGGGTGTGCGCGTGCCCGCCACCGGCTTCGACGTCACGGCCCGCCCGTACCGGCTGCGGGCCGCGGACGGCACGGTCCACGCGGACGTGTTCGTGCTGGGCCTGCAGCTCTCGGGCGTGCAGTGGGGCACCGCGATCGCGGCCGAGGCCGGGGCCGATCCGGCCGGACGTGCCCTCTTCCTCGCCGACGCCGACGCCGCCGCGACGGCCGTGCTCGCCGGCTGAGCCCCCACGACGACGGCGGGGCCGTCCGGGTGGCTCCCGGACGGCCCCGCCGTCGTCATGCCGGGTGCGGCGCCCCGCGTCCCGTCAGGGACGGACCGGCCCGCGGCCCTTGCCGGGGTGCTCCGGGCCGTGGCCCTTGCCCGGGTGGTCGCCGCCGTGACCCGGGGTCGCGCCGACGCAGCGCAGCCACTCGCGCACGGAGTTCGCGGGCTTGCCCGGCACGCCGCGCGGATCGGTCACGCCGTCGCAGGTCTCGCGCGGGGAGGGCTCCGGCTCCGGGGTCGGCTCGGTCACGGGCGCGTCGAGCTGGAGGCCCACCAGGATCGGGTTGTGGTCCGAGGACCGCCACTGGTCCGCGGAGTACAGGTCCTCGGCCACGTAGTTGTGGCGCGAGTACTCCAGTGCCACGGATTCGTTCGCGTTGATCATCCAGATGTCCTGGCCGGTGATCGCCGTCGCCGCCGACGGCGAGGCGTAGATCCCGTCCAGGCTGCCGACGGCGCCGCCGAACGCGTACGAGTACTCGCCCGTGAGCGCGCCCTGCGAGAGGTACCCGGCCGCCTCGAGCACGCGGATCGGGTCCTCCTTCTCGTAGGCGTTGAAGTCGCCCATCAGCAGGACGCGGTCGGTGCCGGTCTCGGCCTTCATGCGCTCGGCGAAGGCCACGAGGGCCTCGGCCTGGCCCACGCGGTCCGCGTTGTACGCGCCCTGGCCGTCGCCCGCGTCCACGTTGTCCCCGGTCGCACCCGAGCCGCCCTTGGACTTGAAGTGGTTGGTGATCGCCACGAAGTCGGTGCCGGCCGCCCCCTCGGACGTGCCGTCGGCGGCGCGGAACAGCTGGGCCATCGGCTCGCGGGCGTTGTCGAAGTTCGTCTGGTCGTCCAGGATCACCGACTCGCCCACCGGGGTGACCTCGGCCGGCTGGTAGATGAACGCGGAGCGGATGACGTCCTCGTCCGCGAGCGCGGGACGGGTGGCCGGGGAGGCCACGTAGGCCCAGCGCTGCTCGCCGGCCTGCGCGTTGAGGGCCTCCACGAGGTGGGCCAGCGCGTGGTCCCGGTCGAGGCCGAACTTCTCGGAGTTCTCGATCTCCTCGAGCGCGACCACCGAGGTGCCGAGGCCGTTGATCGCGGCCGCGATCTTCTCCTGCTGGCGGGCGAACGCCTCGGAGGTGTAGGCGCCGCGCGGCAGGCAGCCGTTCGTGGTGACGGGGTTGCCGGCGCGGTCGCGGTAGGCGCTGCAGCCGGCCACGTCCTGACCCAGGGTCGTGAAGTAGTTGAGCACGTTGAAGCTGCCGACGGTGACGTTGCCGCCGACCGCCTCGGGGGCGGCCTCGGCCGGGCGGGTGTCCTCGATCGTCACGGGCTGGACGGCGGCCGCCGTGGCATCGGTGAGGTGGCCCAGCGGCTGGAAGGACCACGCGTCGAAGCGCCAGTCGAGGATGACTCCGGTGGTGAACTCCAGGCCCGCGCCCACGCGCACCGGCTGGTCCGCGTCCAGGTACGGCAGCGGATTCTGGTTGCCCGGCGAGCGCATGAAGTTCGTGGTGGCCCCGTCGTCGAGCACGATCAGCTGCTGCGCGTTGGCGGCCGCGACGGCCTGGGCCTCGGCGCCGGGCCGAGCCACCGACGTCGGGTTGTCCAGCGGCGTGGTGCCGGGGACGATGCCGAGGGAGCCGTACTGGTTGAGGGAGTAGTTGTCCGTGACCGTCCAGTCGCCCTGCGGGGCGAGGACCATGCCCTCGAGCGCCTCACGGTCGGCCTCCTCCAGCGGGAACTCCACCGGCGTGGGGGCCACGGCGCCGGGCTCGGCGACCGGCAGCACGCCGCCGGCGGCGACCTTGATCTGCGTGAGGCCGTAGTGCTCGGCCGCTTCGCCCGTGACCTGGACGTGGTCGCCGAGCGTCACGGAGCCGACCGTGTCCGGCGAGTACACGAACACGCCGTCGGAGGCGCCCGGGGTGGCGTCGGGGGTGTCGCCGCCGGTGCCGGCGGTCTGGATGTAGTAGCCGTCGTAGCCGCCCGTGGAGTACACGGCGGTGACGACGCCGGTGGTGGTCACCTGGCGCCCGGCGTACGGGGTGGCCGTGCCGGTGCCCTGGAGCTGGGCGATGGTGATCCGCTCGGCCGGGGTCGGCTGCGGCTCGGGCTCCGGGGTCGGCTCGCCGCCGGTGGCGGCGGCGTTGGTCGGGGTGACCTGGTCGGTGACGGTGAAGTCGGCGCTGTTGTCGTCCGTGTCCACGCCGTTCGTGCGGGTGAGGGACTTCGGGTCCGAGTTGGCCGAGGGGGCGCCGGCAGCCGCTGTTTCGAAGGTGTTCGTGGCTCCGTAGCCGAGCACGTCCGCGACGCCCGGCACCTGGCCGGTCACCACGGAGCCGACCGGCAGGTCCGTCACGGTGCCCGCCTGGCGCGCGAGCACGATCGTGCCCTTGGTGCCCGCGGGGTTGAACGCCCCGCCGGCCACGAGGTCTGCCTGCGGCAGGGCCGCGCCCGCGGTGCCGTTGGAGCCGCCGGAGACCAGGAAGTGGCCCTTCGCGGGCACCGTGCCGGACAGCGCGACCGTGCCCTGGGTCGCGGCCGTGCCGGCGGCGGAGCGGTACTGCAGGGACCAGCCGTCGAGGTTGATCGGCTGGTCGGTGGGGTTGTAGAGCTCCACGAACTTGTGGGTGTACACGGCGTTCGCGGAGCCGCCGTTGGTGTATGCCTCGTTGATGACGAGGGAGTCGCCGGCCGGGCTGGCCTGGGAGGGCAGGGCCACGGCGGGGGCGAGCAGGGCCAGGGCGGCGGTGGTCACCGCGGTGCGCGCGGCGAAGCGGGGCAGGGGGGTCATGTCGTCCTCGGTCTCGTTCTCGATGGGTCAGCGCGGCAGGCCCGCGGCGGTCAGCCAGGCATGGGCGGAGAAGACGGGGTGCGTGGCGGCGCCGCGCTGCACGCCGCGGCCCTTGCCCGGGTGGTCCTCGCCCTTCACGCGGCCCTTGCCCGGGTGGTCGGCGCCCTTGTCATGGCCCTTGCCATGACCCTGTCCCTCGCACCCCGGCACCCCCCGCCGCGGCCTCGTCAGCCGCGCCCCTCCGCCTGGCCGTGGTGGACATGTCCGGCACGTCCATCGTGGAGCACGGGCTCCAGGACACGGCGTTCGCCCGCACGTTGGACCAGCACGGCGTCCCGGCGGGCACGCCGGAGCACGACGACGCCGCTCGGCGGTTCCGCGCGCTCCGGCCCACCTCGCGCACGGCCGTGTTCCCCCGCGTGTTCGCCGACCGGGCGGTGGCCGCGGCGGCGACCCGCACGTTCGAGGCGGCCTTCGACGCGCTGCTGGCCGAGCACGGCGTCCAGGCCGTCCCGGGCGCGGAGGAGGCGCTCATCCGCCTGCGCGCCCTCGGCCTCCACGTGTGCCTCTGCACCGGCTACGCCCGCCACACCCAGAACATGATCCTCGAGTCGCTGGGGTGGATGGGCCTGGCGGATCTGAGCCTCTCCCCGGACGACGCCGGCCGCGGCGTCCCCTACCCGGACATGATCCTCACCGCCCTGCTCGGTCTCGACCTCGACGACGTCCGCAGCGTCCTGGTGGTCGGGGACACCGCGGAGGACATGACGGCCGGGCGCCGCGCGGGGGCCGGACTCGTGGTCGGCGTGCGCACGGGTCGCGACGCGGACGACGTCCTGCTGGCGGCGGGCGCGGACCGGGTGGTGCCGGGCCTGGCCGACGTGCCGGACCTGGTGGTCCGCACCCGCTGAGCCGGCGCCGGCCCGCCCCGCGCGGCCGCTCAGCGACGTCGCGGGGTGCGCACCCGGCGGGGCAGCAGCGCCAGCATCATGGCTTCGAGGGCCAGCTGCTCCGGCACGTTGGCGGCGATGCGCTCCCGGGCCGTGGTGACGGCGTCGATCCGGGCGAGCACCTCGGCCGAGTCGCCGGCGGTGCCGCGGGCGTACGCCTCGATCTCGTCCCGACGGTGCTCGTTGATGAGCTCGCCGTCGGCCCCCAGCTGCACGCGCAGCACGTCCCGGAACAGGCCCATGACGTCGATCATGGCCCGGTCCAGCGAGTCTCGGACGGCGCGGCGCCGCCGGCGGGTCTGGTCCTCCTCGAGCCGTTTGACGTGGTGGCGGAGCTTGGGCGGGACGGGCTCGCCGGGCTCGAGGCCCAGGGAGCGGCGCAGTGCCTCGAGCTCCTCGGCGTCCCGGGCTTCGGCGGCGGACTCGGCCTCGGCCTTGGACACCTCGGCCAACGTGGCGGCCAGGGCCATCGCGTCGGAGACGGCGGTGGCCTGGAGCGGCAGGGAGAGGATGCGCTCGCGGCGTTCGAGGGCCTCCGGGTCCCGCGCGAGGCGGCGGGCCATGCCCACGTGCGACTGGGAGATCCGGGCGGTGGTGAGCGCCGTCTCGCGGTCCAGCCCGTCGCGGCGGTGCAGCAGCTCCGCCACCTGCTCCACGGCGGGGATGCTCAGCGTGATCAGCCGGCAGCGGGAGCGGACGGTGGGGAGCACGTCCGCGGGGGACGGGGTGCACAGCATCCAGATCGTGCGGGCCGGCGGCTCCTCGATGGCCTTGAGGAGCACGTTCGTGGCGCGCTCCGTCATGCGGTCCGCGTCCTCCATGAGGAAGATCCGCCAGCGCCCGGTGGCGGGGGTGGACTGGCCGGCCTCCACGAGGGCGCGGACGTCCTCGATCCGATAGCTCACCGCCTCGGTGGCCAGCACGGTCACGTCCGGGTGGGTGCCGCCGAGGACGGTGCGGCACGCGTGGCACTCGCCGCAGCCGCGCGCCGCCGGGTCCGCGACCTCGCACTGCAGGGCCGCGGCGAACGCACGCGCCGCCGTCGACCGGCCGGAGCCGGGCGGGCCCGTGAACATCCAGGCGTGGGTGGGACGGTCCTCGGCCGCGGCGCGGCGCAGCTGGGCCACCGCGGCCTCCTGGCCCGCGAGGTCCGCGAACACGGCGGGGGCGGGGGCCGTCATCGGTCGGCCGCCTGGGCGGTGACGCGGGCCAGCGCGCGGGCGGTGAGCTCCTGCGGCGGCAGCGCGCCGTCGAGCACGAGGTACCGCTCGGGCGCGGCCGCCGCGCGCGCGAGGAAGGCGGCGCGCAGGGCCTCGTGCCGGTCCGCCGTCTCCCGCTCCATGCGGTCGGGGGTGCCCTCGCCCTCCGCCGCGCGCCGGTCACGCCGGTCCGCGGCGGTGGCCGCGTCCACGTCGATCAGCACCGTCAGATCGGGGACGAGGCCGTCCGTGGCCCACTCGTTCAGGGCGGCGATCCGCGCCTCGCCCAGCCCGCGCGCCGCGCCCTGGTAGGCCACGGACGAGTCCACATACCGGTCCGTGACGACGACGGCGCCCCGGGCCAGCGCGGGGCGCAGCGTGCGGACGGCGTGGGCGGACCGGGCCGCGGCGAACAGCAGCGCCTCGGTGCGGGGGTCCACGGGGGCGTGCCCGGGGTCCAGCAGCAGCTCTCGCAGCGTCTCGCCCAGGTCCGAGCCGCCGGGCTCGCGCGTGAGCACCACCTCGTGGCCCGCGGCGCGCAGGGCCTCCGTCAGGGCGCGGGCCTGGGTGGACTTGCCGGATCCGTCCGGTCCCTCGACGGCGACGAACAGGCCGCGATGCTCGGTCTGGGTGCTCACGCCTCGAGCCTAGACGCCGCCCCGGACGGGGAGGGAACCCGGCCGGGCCGACCGCCTAGACTGACCGGCATGAGCGCCCCCATGCACTTCGCCCTGCTCGTCGACCACTGGCTGTTCCGCGTCCTGGCGATCGCCGCGCTCGGGCTCGAGGTCTGGGCGCTGGTGGACGTCGTCCGGCGCCGCCCCGACGACTTCGCCCGCATCGGGGGCCGGGACAGGAGCTTCTGGCTGATCCTCACCGGCGTCGCCGCCGTCGTCGGGCTCCTCGGCGTGCTCGCCGGCGGCGGGATGGGCATGTTCGGCCTCGTGGCCGCGTGCGTGGCGTGCGTCTACCTCGCCGGCCCCCGCCAGGACATGGGCCCGGCCCTGCGCCGCTGAGGGTCCCGCGCCGTCGGCGCCGCCCTCATGACGACGGCGCCACCGCCGCCCAGCGCACGCTCAGCTCCCCGCGCCGCCACTGGTGCGGGCCGCCCAGCACGGGCCAGCCCGCCGCGCGGAGCGTGCCGACCGTCGCCAGCCACCGCTGCCGCGTCCCGTAGGCCGCGAGCGGGGCGTGCGCGGCCCACGCGGCGTCGGCCTCCGCCAGGAGTCGATGGACGGGCTCCCCGGGCACGTGCCGGTGGATGAGGACCTTCGGCAGGCGCGCCGCCACGTCCGAGGGGCGGGCGAAGGACCCCAGCCGGAGGGCCACGGTCAGGCTCGCGGGCCCGTCCCGACGCAGGTCCACCCAGGCCGCCCGCCGGCCGTCCTCGGAGCAGGTGCCCTCCACGAGGACGCCGTCGTCGGCGAGCCCCGCGCACAGCAGGGACCAGATCGCGGGCACGTCCTCCTCCCGGTACTGGCGCAGCACGTTGAACGCGCGCACCACGGTGGGCGGCCGCGGCACGGGCAGCTCGAAGCCGCCGACCGCCCAGGTGACCCCCGGCAGGCCGCCGGCCCGCTCCCGCGCCCGGGCCACCCGAGCGGGGTCGATCTCGAGGCCCACCAGCTCGAGGGCCGGGTTCTGCACGCGCAGCCGCTGGGCCATCTCGACGGCGGTCACCGGCTCCGCGCCGAAGCCCAGGTCCACGGCCAGCGGGCGGGGAGTGCGCCGCAGCAGGGGGCCGTGCACGTCCGTGAGCCAGCGGTCCACCCGGCGCATCCGCTGCGCCGCCGTCGTGCCGCGGGTGATGTGGCCCTGCGGGCCCCGTGCCGGGACTGGGCCGGGCGTCGTGCGCGCGCGCAGCCGCCGGGCCTTCTCCACCATGGGCTCCAGCGTAGGGGAGCGGCGGGACGGGTCCGCCTAGGATGGTGACATGGCGAACACCACGTACACGCTGGTCCTGCTGCGGCACGGTCAGAGCGAATGGAACGAGAAGAACCTGTTCACCGGCTGGGTGGACGTCCCGCTGACCGAGAAGGGGCGCGCCGAGGCCGCCCGCGGCGGTGAGCTGCTGGAGGCGGAGGGCATCCGCCCGGACGTGGTCCACACGTCCCTGCTCAAGCGCGCCATCACCACGGCCAACCTGGCCCTCGAGGCCGCGGACCGCCAGTGGATCCCGGTCAAGCGCAGCTGGCGCCTGAACGAGCGCCACTACGGCGCCCTGCAGGGCAAGGACAAGGCCCAGGTGAAGGAGGAGTTCGGCGAGGAGCAGTTCATGGTCTGGCGCCGGTCCTTCGACACCCCGCCGCCCGCCCTGGACGACGACTCCGAGTTCTCCCAGATCGGCGACGAGCGCTACGCGGACCTGGGCAAGGACGCCCCCCGCACCGAGGCCCTCAAGCAGGTCATCGACCGCCTGCTGCCCTACTGGGAGGAGCAGATCCTGCCCGACCTCAAGGCCGGCAAGACCGTGCTGATCGCCGCGCACGGCAACTCGCTGCGCGCCCTGGTCAAGCACCTGGACGGCATCTCGGACGAGGACATCGCGGGCCTGAACATCCCGACGGGCATCCCGCTGGTCTACGAGCTGGACCAGAACTTCAAGCCGATCACCGCGAACGGCCGCTACCTCGACCCGGAGGCCGCCGCCGCCGGCGCCGCCGCCGTGGCCGCCCAGGGCTCCGCGCACTGACGCGTCCGACGACGACGGGCCGGGACCCCGCCGGGGGCCCGGCCCGTGGCGTCGGGGACGGTCAGGAGCCGGTGGCGTCCGGGCGGTGGGTCGCCCACTCGCCCGTGACGAGGTAGCGCACCTTGGCGGCCACGGACAGGCCGTGGTCCGTGAACCGCTCGAGGTAGCGCGAGGCCAGCGTGACGTCCGTGGTGGTGGCCGGCGTCGCGCTCCAGTCCGGGGCGGCGATCGCGCGGAAGACGGACAGGTGCAGCGCGTTGACGTCCTCGTTGAGGGCGTCGATCCGGTCCCCGTGCGCCCGGTCCTGGGTCTCGAGCAGGAGGACGACCTCCTCGGCCACCTCCACGGCGGCGTCGCACATCGCGGTGATCACGGTCCGGACCTGTTCCGGGATGACGTGCTCGGGGTAGCGCAGCCGGGTCAGCTGGGCCACGTGGCGGGCGAGGTCGCCCATGCGCTCGAGCGAGGAGCTCATCCGCAGCGTGGCGACGACGGTGCGCAGGTCCGTGGCCACGGGCGCCTGCAGCGCCAGGATGCGCACGGCCTGCTCGTCGAGGGACTCCTGCAGCTGGTCGATCCGCGCGTCCTCCGAGATGACCCGTTCGGCGCCGTGCACGTCGGCCGCCTCGAGGGCGGCCTGCGCGTCCATCATGGCGCGGTGCACGAGGCGGGCGATCTCGGTCAGGTCGCGGCCCAGCCGTTCGAGGTCGGCTCGGTAGAGCTCGCGCATGGTCTCCTCTCCCCGGCGACGCCCGTGCGCCGCCGACCCCGACTCCCCGGGGCAACGGTCCACCCTGGCAGGGCAAGATGAACGGCCCATGAACGCCGATCGTCCGGCGTCTGGCGGGGCCGGGGCAGCCCGTCTCCGGGCCGCCAGAGGCTAGTCTGGTGCCGTGGATCCCGTCATCATCGGCCTGCTGTGCGGAGCGGTCGGACTGTTCACCGGAGTGGCCTCCATGCTGGCCTTCCGGGCGTCCGAGCGCTCGCGGACGGTGGACCTGACGGTTGGCGAACCCACCCTGGCGCCGGGCGCCGCCGAGGTCCTCTCCGTGGTCGGCCGCGCGTACGCGGTGGTGGACGACGTCGACGGCGTGGTGCGCGCGAACCCCGCGGCCTACGCCCTGGGCCTGGTGCGGGGGCACTCGCTCGTCCAGGACCAGCTGCGGGAGCTCACGCGGACCGTGCGGGCCGACGGCGTCATCGTCGAGCGCCGCATGGAGCTGCCCCGAGGACCCCTCGGGCAGTCGAGCCTCGTCGTCGAGCTGCGCGTGGCCCCACTGGACGAGGAGTACATCCTGATCCTCGCCGACGACCGCACGGACGTGACCCGCACCGAGGCCATGCGCCACGACTTCGTCGTCAACGTCTCGCACGAGCTCAAGACGCCGGTGGGCGCCATCTCCCTGCTCTCCGAGGCCATCGGCGACGCCGCGGAGGACGAAGAGGCGGTGCGTCGCTTCGCCGCACGGCTGGGCGTCGAGTCCCGCCGGCTCACGGCCCTCGTGCAGGACATCATCGAGTTCTCCCGGCTGCAGGCCAAGGACGTGGTCCAGGACGGAGGGCCTGTGGACCTCAACGCCGTCGTCGCGGACGCCGTGGACCGCCTGCGCCTGACCGCCGAGGACCGCGGCATCGCGCTGCGCGTGGGCGGCCGCGTGGACGCGGTGGTGCACGGGGACCAGGACCAGCTGATGACCGCGGTGCGCAACCTGGTGGACAACGCGGTGCGCTACTCCCCGGAGGGCACCACGGTGGGCATCGGCCTGAGCTCCGTGGACGGGCTCGCGCAGGTCACCGTCACGGACCAGGGCATCGGCATCAGCCCGGAGGAGCAGGAGCGGGTCTTCGAACGCTTCTACCGCGTGGACGCGGCGCGGTCGCGTCAGACGGGCGGCACGGGCCTGGGGCTGAGCATCGTCAAGCACGTCGTCATCAACCACGGAGGGGAGGTCACCCTCTGGTCCCAGCCGGGCCGCGGGTCGACCTTCACCATCCGCCTGCCCGAGTGGGGGGACGGTGTCGCCGTCGACGGCGCGCCGGGTGCCGCCCACGTCACCGAGCGGCGCGGTCACCGGGTGACCGCCTCGGCCGCACCCCCGACCCGGAAGGAGACGAGCGCATGAGCCGCATTCTGATCGTGGAGGACGAGGAGTCGTTCAGCGACCCCCTGTCCTACCTCCTGGAGAAGGAGGGGTTCGAGGTCACCGTCGCCGCCGACGGCAACGAGGCGCTGAGCGTCTTCGAGCGCGACAGCGCGGACCTGATCCTCCTGGACCTGATGCTCCCGGGGATGTCCGGCACCGAGGTGTGTCGTCAGGTGCGCCAGCGCTCCAACGTCCCCGTGATCATGCTGACCGCGAAGGACTCGGAGATCGACAAGGTCGTCGGCCTCGAGCTCGGGGCGGACGACTACGTGACCAAGCCGTACTCCTCGCGTGAGCTGGTGGCCCGCGTCCGCGCCGTGCTGCGCCGTCAGGGGGAGCAGGAGGAGCCGATGTCGGCGACCATCAGCGCCGGCCCCGTGCGCATGGACGTCGAGCGGCACGTCGTCTCCGTGGACGGCGAGCAGGTGTCCCTGCCGCTCAAGGAGTTCGAGCTGCTGGAGATGCTGCTGCGCAACGCCGGGCGCGTGCTCACCCGCGGCCAGCTGATCGACCGCGTGTGGGGCTCCGACTACGTGGGGGACACCAAGACCCTCGACGTGCACGTGAAGCGCCTGCGCTCCAAGATCGAGCCCGACCCCTCGAGCCCCCGCTACCTCGTCACGGTGCGCGGTCTGGGCTACAAGTTCGAGGCCTGACCGACGCGCTCCGCCCGGGACGACGACGGCCCCGGCTCCACCTCGCGGTGGGGCCGGGGCCGTGGCGTGCCGGGCGCGGGCCCGGCAGAGGTCAGTGCTCCTCGCCGTAGTGGTGGGTCTCCTCGTGGAGGTGCCCGACGAGATCCTCGTCTGCGGGCTCGACGCCCTCGGGGAGCAGGTCACGGTACTGCTCCTGGGTGGCGCTCAGCAGCGGGACGGCCAGGTCGGCGGTGCCGCCGGTGCCGGAGACGGTCACGGGCAGGTTCTCGCCGACCCACACGCCCTCGCGCTCCAGGACGGTCGTGTTCGCGTCGTCCTCGAGCTTGCGGCTCTCGCCGGCGGGGACCCTCAGGGTCGCGGAGCTGCCGCCCTCGGCCTGGAAGGTGTAGGTCTGGTCCTGGCCGGAGGTGTTCTCCACGGTGCCGATCAGGCGGGCGGGACCCGACTCGCCGTCGCCGACGAGGGCGAGGTTGCGGTAGCTCAGGAAGTCCTGCTCCTGGCCGTTGATGCCGTCCGAGGCGGAGTACTGGATGGCGGTGGCGATCGGGCTCACGGCGGAGCAGCCGGTGGCGCCCAGCAGGGCGACCGCGGCCAGCGCACCTGCGGCGAGGTGGCGCCGGGCGGGCCGGGATGCGTTCTTCACAGAGGTCTCCTCAGGTGCGATGACGTGCTCAGGAGCCCCGAGGCAGGGGTCCTGCCAGGTCAGGCTACCGCATCCCGGGACGCCGACAGGCGTGTGGCGCGGGGTCCTCCACTATCACATCCGGAGGCCGAAGATGTGACGGCACGCGCGGCATGACGAGGCCGCATGATAGAATGAGACGACTGAAAGGGGCACAACAACATGGTTTTTGAGGTCGGAGAGACCGTCGTCTACCCCCACCACGGTGCTGCGCGGATCGAGGAGATCAAGATGCGCACCATCAAGGGGGAGGAGAAGATGTACCTCAAGCTCAAGGTGGCACAGGGAGACCTGACCATCGAGGTCCCTGCGGAGAACGTCGACCTCGTCGGCGTGCGTGACGTCGTGGATGCGGAGGGGCTCGAGCACGTCATGGAGGTCCTGCGGGCCGAGCACGTGGAGGAGCCGACCAACTGGTCCCGCCGCTACAAGGCCAACCTGGAGAAGCTCGCCAGCGGCGACGTCAACAAGGTGGCCGAAGTCGTCCGTGACCTGTGGCGCCGCGACCAGGACCGCGGCCTGTCCGCCGGCGAGAAGCGCATGCTCTCGAAGGCCCGCCAGGTGCTCGTGTCCGAGCTGGCGCTGGCCAAGAAGGTCACCGAGGAGGAGGCCGAAGGCCGCCTGGACAAGGTGCTCGAGGGCTGACGGGCAGCACACGGCAGGGGAGGGGCCCGCGTCCACGACGCGGGCCCCTCCCTGCCTCGCCCCCGGCCACGGCCGTCGCCGCCGTCGGGGGTCCCGGGCCACGGACACCGGCGCGCTCCCTAGGATGAGGCCATGCCCACCGCCCTCGTGATCGCCGCCGCCGGCGCCGGCACCCGCCTCGGCGCCGGGCTGCCCAAGGCCCTCGCCCCCCTCGCGGACGGCCGCACCCTCCTGCACCACTGCCTGGCGTCCGTCGCCGCCGCACGCGCCGCCGGGCTCGCCCTCGACGCCGTCGTGGTGCTCACCCCGCCGGCGGAGGCCGACGCCGGCCGCGTGGCCGCCGAGGGCGACGCCGGCCCGCGCCTGGACGTGCCCGTGCACTGCGTGCCCGGCGGCGCCGAGCGCGCGGACTCGGTCCGCGCCGGACTCGCCGCGGCCTCCCGCGCTCTGGCCGACCTCGCCCCGGCGGGGGCGCCCCGCCGCGTCCTCGTCCACGACGCGGCCCGCGCACTGACCCCGCCGAGCGTGTTCGGGGCCGTCACGGCGGCGCTCGAGACCGGCGCGGTCGCCGCGGTCCCGGGCCTGCCGCTGACGGACACCGTCAAGCAGGTCACCTCCGGACGGGGCGGCGTCGACGTCGTCGCGGCCACGCCGGCCCGCGCCGGACTGCGCGCGATCCAGACGCCGCAGGGCTTCGACCTGGACACCCTGCTGGCGGCCCACGAGGCCGTGCGCACGGACCCCACGCTCGACGCCGCGGCGCTCGCGGCGGCCGGGCACACGGCGGCGACCGCCGTGGCCGCGGTCTATGCGCACGCCGTCGTGCGCGGGGCCGCGTCGTTCTGGCTGGACTCCGCTCTGCCGGACCCGGCCGAGGCGCGCTGGTCCGTGGCGGGCGACGGGCTGGACGTGCTCGGCGAGGAGCAGGGTCGCGTGCCCTCCCCTGGCCCGCGCCTGGTCCGGCACGACGACCCCGCCGATCCGGACCGCGCGTGGGCGGACCTCGGGGCCGCGGCCGCGCCCCGGTCGGTGGTCGGCGGCGAGGGCCTGCCCCTGCGCGGCGGCCTGGTCGGCTGGCTCGGCTACGAGCTCGGCCTGGCGGATCTGGGGGTGACACCGCCCTCACGCCGACCCGAGGACCCCGCAGCCCTGCCCGCGCAGTTCTGGGTGCGCCCCTCCCGCTACGCCGTGGCCGACCACGCGGCCGGGGTGCTGCACTGCTGCGTCGTCTCCCTCGATCCGACCGCCGCCGAGGCCGGGGCCGACCGCTGGGCGGCGGACGTGCGCCGCGCCCTCGCCGCGGCCCGCCGCGATCTCGAGACGGCGGCGGGCGACGCCGTCGTGCCGCCCCCGGAGGACGCCGGCCCGGGGCCGCGGGCCGACGAGGAGGCGCCGGGCACGTGGCGCGAGGACCGGGCGGCGTACGCCGAGCAGATCGCCCGTTGCCGCGCCGCGCTGCATGCCGGCGACTCCTACGAGCTGTGCCTGACCACCCGCTTCGACGCCGATCCCGGGCTGCGCGTGGACCCGCTGGTCCTCTTCCACGAGCTCGCCGCGCACCAGCCGGCCCCGTATGCGGCGCTGCTGGAGCACGGCACGGGCGCCCGCCGGTGGGCCGTGGTCTCTGCCTCACCGGAGCGGTTCCTCGCCGGGCGCGAGGGCCGGTACAGCACCAAGCCGATCAAGGGCACGGCCGCCCGCCTGCCGGACCCGGTCGCGGACGCCGCGGCCGCCCGCGCGCTCGCCGACGACCCCAAGACGCGCGCCGAGAACCTCATGATCGTGGACCTGCTGCGCAACGACCTCTCGCGGGTGTGCGAGCCCGGCTCTGTCGAAGTCCCCTCCCTCATGGCGGTCGAGAGCTACGCGACCGTCCACCAGCTCGTCTCCACGGTCACGGGCACGGCACGGGCCGGCGTCGCACCCGTGGACGTGGTCCGCTCCCTCTTCCCCGGCGGCTCGATGACCGGCGCGCCGAAGCGCCGCAGCGTCGAGCTGCTGGCCGCGTGGGAGGCCTCCCCACGGGGGGTCTACTCCGGAGCGCTGGGGATGCTGGGCGCGGACGGGACGACGTCGTTGTCCGTCGTGATCCGCACGGCGGTGCTCGCCGGGGGCCGGTGGTCGGTGGGGGCCGGCGGGGCGATCGTCGCGGACTCGGACCCGGCCGCCGAGCACGACGAGGTCCTCCTCAAGGCCCGCGGCCTGCGCCGGGCCCTCGCCCGCGCCGCCGGAACGGGCGTGCCGACGACGGCGCCCGACGTCGCCTGACCCCACACCGTGGTCCGGGGGCGATATTCGGCGGTATTCCGACGGAATAACGCCGCAAACCGCCCCCGGACGAGGGGGGCGCCCACCCGTGCCGCCTGCCTAGGCTGGGGACATGGCCGATCCGCACCCCGTCCTCGCCGCCTCCGCCCCCGTCCTCGCCGATCCGCACCCCGTCCTCGCCGCCTCCGCTCCCGACCTCGACCCTGGCGCGCTGGACGCCGTCCGCGCGCTCGTGGCCGCCGCCGAGCGTCCCGTGGTGCTCTCCGGGGCGGGGATGAGCGCCGAGTCCGGCATCCCCACGTTCCGTGACGCCCAGACCGGCCTGTGGGAGCGCTTCTCCGCGGAACAGCTCGCCACGGAGGAGGCGTTCCTCGCCGATCCCGCGCTCGTGTGGTCCTGGTACCGGTGGCGTGCCCGGATGGTGCGGGCCCGCCGACCGAATCCGGGGCACGACGCCGTCGCCGCCTGGCAGCGCCGCACACCCGACCTGGAGGTGGTCACCCAGAACGTGGACGACCTGCACGAGCGGGCCGGCGCCCGCGTGCTCGCGCACCTGCACGGCTCGCTGTTCGAACACCGCTGCGCCGAGTGCGGGGCCCCGGCGGACGTGGACCCGGGCGCGCCCTCGGACGTGGACGCGGCCGGCTCGGAGGCGGACCTGGAGGCGATGCTGCGTGAGGCGCCGCCGGCGTGCCCGGCGTGCGGGACGGGACGGATCCGGCCGGGCGTGGTGTGGTTCGGCGAGATGCTGCCGCAGGAGCCGTGGGAGCGCGCCTACGAGGCGCTGGAGCGCTGCGACCTGGCCCTCGTCGTCGGCACCTCGGGCCTGATCCAGCCGGCCGCGTCCCTGCCGTTCGTGGCGCTGGGAGCCGGGGTCGCCGTCGTCGAGGTGAACCCCGTGGAGACCGAGCTGAGCGGCGCGGTGACGCACGCGCTGCGCGGCTCGGCCGGGGCGGTGCTGCCCGCGCTCGTCGCCGGCGTCTGGCCCGGGCCGTCGGGGGCCTTGTCGACTGCGAGGCACGTCACATGGTGACGCAATAGACAACACACGCATGACTTAATAGGCTCCCCTTGCCGGCCCGCCAGGAACCCCTGGCCCGCGGCGCCGCCCCCGCCACTCCTCCCGAATCGAGATTGCCATGCCCCAGTCCCGCGCCCTCTCGCGTGGTGTCCGCCTCTCGGCCGTGTCCGCCACGCTGCTGCTCGCCCTGACCGCCTGCGCCGGCGGCACCGGCGGCTCCGGCTCGGACTCCGCGTCCGGCGCGGCGTCCGGCTCCGCCTCCGCCGCCGAGTCGGACAAGAAGGTCACCCTGTACTCGGGCCGCAGCGAGGACCTCGTCCAGCCGATCCTGGACGAGTTCACCGACGAGACCGGCATCGAGGTGGAGGTCCGCTACGACAAGACCCCCGCCATGGCCGCGCAGCTGATCGAGGAGGGCGAGGGCTCCCCCGCCGACGTGTTCCTCTCCCAGGATGCGGGCGCGCTCGGCGCCGTCGCCAAGGAGGGCCTGTTCACGCCCCTCGCCCAGGAGACCCTGGACCGCGTGCCCGAGACCTACCGGGACGACGAGGGCGACTGGGTCGGCCTGACCGGCCGCGTCCGCGTGCTGGCCTACAACGAGGAGAAGGTCCCCGAGGCCGACCTCCCGACGTCGGTCGACGAGCTGACCGATCCGAAGTGGAAGGGCCGCGTCGGCGTCGCCCCCACCAACGCGTCCTTCCAGACGTTCGTCACCGCCCTTCGCCTGCAGAAGGGCGAGGACGAGGCCCGGACCTGGCTCGAGGACTTCGCCGCCAACGACCCGCAGCGCCGCGAGAAGAACGGCGAGATCCTCGCCGACGTGGACGCCGGCACCCTGGACACCGGCCTAGTCAACCACTACTACCTGTTCGAGCTGGCCCGGGAGAAGGGCGTCGCCCCGGAGGAGCTGGGCGCGTCCCTGCACTTCTTCCCCGACGGCGACCTCGGCTCGCTGGTGAACGTGTCCGGCATGGGCCTGGTGGGCGAGCAGGAGGACGGCGACGCCGCCGCCCTCGTGGAGTACCTTCTCTCCGAGGACGGTCAGTCGTACTTCGCCGAGGAGACCGGCGAGTACCCGCTCGTGGAGGGCGTGGAGCAGCCGGCCGGCTTCCCGGAGCTCTCCGAGGTCAAGGCCCCCGACGTGGACCTCAACGACCTGGACGACCTCCAGACCACCATCCAGATGATCCAGGAGGCGGGCCTGCTCTGACCCCCCGAGCACCGGAGCCGGCCGTCCGCCGCACGCGCGGACGGCGCGCTCCCGCGGCGCTGACCGCCGCGGCCCTCGTGGCCGCGGCGGTCGCGCTCGTCCCCATCGGCTACCTGTTCCTGCGCACCGCCCAGGGCGGGTTCGGCCCCTGGCTGGACGCCGTCGTGAGCCCGCGCGTGGGCGCCCTGGCCGCCACCTCGCTCGCGCTCACCGCCGTGGTGACCGCGCTGTGCCTGGTGATCGGCGTGGGCGCCGCCTGGCTCGTCACCCGCACCGACACGCCCGGCCGCGGCCTGCTGGCCGTCCTGCTGGCGCTGCCGCTGGCCGTGCCCTCCTACGTGGCGGCGTTCACGTGGGTGTCCGTCTCGGACCTGCTGCCCGGCGTGGAGGCGGGGCGCTTCGAGGGGTTCTGGGCCGCGGTGACGGTGATGACCCTCTACACGTACCCGTACGTATACCTGCCGGTGGCGGCCGCGCTCTCCCGCATCGACCCCGGCCAGGAGGACGTGGCCCGCTCGCTCGGCCGCGGCCCCGCCGCCACGCTGTTCACCGTCACGCTCGCCCAAGTGCGCCCGGCGATCGCCGGCGGCGCCCTGCTGGTGGCCCTCTACGTGCTCTCCGACTTCGGCGCCGTGGCCATCCTGCGCCTGGACACCTTCACCCGGGCGATCTTCACGGCGCTCGAGGTGGGCTTCAACCGGCAGCTCGCCCTCACCCTGGCCACCGTGCTCGTGCTGCTGACGGTGCTGGTGCTCTGGGGCGAGTCCCGCACCCGCCGGGCCGACGACGGCGTCCGCTCCGGTCGCACGGTCCGCCGGGTCAGCGTGCACCGGCTGGGCCGGTCCCGCTGGGTCGGCACCGGGCTCCTCGCCGTGGTCACGGGCGCCGCGCTGGGCGTGCCCGCGGTGAGCCTGGTCCGCTGGATGGGCGAGGGCACGTCCCTGTCCGCCGTCCGGGACCGCTGGCTCGACGCCGTCTCCGGCTCCGTGGTCCTGGCGGGCGCGGGCGCGGCGCTCACCCTCGCCCTCGCCCTGCCGATCGGCATCCTCGCCGCCCGCCACCCGGGGCGCGTCTCCCGGATCGCCGAGCGCGCCGCGTTCCTCGCGCACGGGCTGCCCGGCGTCGTCGTGGGGCTCTCCCTCGTGTTCCTCGGGGTCTCCCTGGTCCCGGCGCTCTACCAGACCACGTGGATGGTGGCCTTCGCCTACGCCACCCTGTTCCTGCCGCTGGCGGTCACGTCGGTGGCCGGGGCCGTCGCCCAGTCCTCCCCTGCCCTCGAGGAGGCGGCCCGGTCCCTGGGCTCCTCGGGCGCCGAGGTGCTGCGCCGCGTGACCCTGCCGCTGGCGCTGCCGGGGGTGGGCGCCGGCGTCGCGCTGGTGGCCCTCACCGCCATGAAGGAGCTGCCCGCCACGCTGCTGCTGCGGCCCACCGGCATGGACACGCTCGCCACCCGCCTGTGGAACGCCACCAGCGTGGGCCGGTACGCCGAGGCCGCCCCCTACGCGCTCACCCTCGTGCTGCTCGCCGCGGTGCCCACGTGGGTGGTGGTCCACCGCACGGGGATCGTCGCGGCCGTGCGCGGCCGCTCGAGCGCCCCGTCGACCCCGAACGAGGTGTCAGAATGACCGCCATGCCCTCCCC
>NZ_JABFBB010000017.1:11208-15513 GCF_017168555.1 Micrococcus sp. KRD012 | reverse complement strand
GCTCGGTGGGGGACGGGGCCGCGGTGACCTCGAGGGCATGGCGCACCACGGTCGTGCTGCCGTCGGCGTAGCGCACGGTCATCACGAGCTCGCCCGTGCCCGCCGCGGCGGGGGCGGTGATCCCGGAGAGCGTGACGGTCTCGGAGCCCGCGGGGACGGCCACGGTGCCCAGGGCGGTCTCGGTGCCGTCGGCCGTGCGGAAGGCGACGTCGACCGCGGTCGCCGCGGGGGCGCCGTCGGAGTCCACCACGAGGTCCCCGAGGGTCAGGCCGACGGCCTGCCCGGCCTCGACCGAGGCGGGGGCGTCGGTGACCGGCACGCCGTTCTTGCCGAAGTCCGGGGCGACGGCGCCGTGGGCCGCGTCCTGGGCGCGGGCGTAGTCCGTGATCGCCTGGGAGTCCAACAGGCCCATGTTCACGAAGTTCTGGCGGCCGGTCGCGAAGGCGGTGTAGCCGTCGGGGGCCTTGGTCGGGTCCCCGAGCGTCGTCCAGGTGTCGTCGGCCAGGAACGACTGGCTGGCCACCGTGTACATGCGGTCCGCCTGGAGCGGCTCGCCGTCGATCCACACGCCGGTCACCTTGTCCCCCTGCGGGCGGGACTCGTCGTAGGTCCAGGTCAGCTCCTCGGACCAGCCGAGGGTGAACTTGCGCACGTCGTTCCGCCAGTTCTCCTCGAGGGCCAGCTTGATGGAGGAGCCCGGGATGTCGAAGTAGGTGATGGTGTTGCCGAACGGCGCCATGTCGAGCAGCTCGCCCAGGGTGAGGCGACCGACGAGGTCGGCCGGCTTGGCCGGGAACGCGCCGCCGTCGGTGAAGCGGTCCGTCAGCAGCTCGGAGCGCAGGCCGCCGGGGTTGGTCACGCCGAGGTCCACCTCGGGGTTCGCCTGCTCGGCGGCGTGCTTGACGGCGTCGCCCACCCAGGTGCCCAGGGTGGTCTCGGCGGCGCGCGTGCCGCCGGCCTTCCAGGAGCCGCCGGCGTCGATGAGCTTCTGGTAGTCGGTGGTGATGGAGGCGGACAGGTCGGCCACGACCTCGCCCTGCAGGTCCTCGAAGACCGCGACGGCCTCCTGCTCGATCGCGTACACCTGGGCGGTGACGGGGGATTCCGCGGCGGCCTCGGCGGGGGCCTGCGTGGACCGGGCCAGCAGGCGCGGGGTGAGCCCGGTGACCTCGCCGTCGGCGCCCACGGTCAGCTCGACGGCGGCCAGGTGGCTGCCGGAGGCGCCCGCCTGGATCACGGGGCGGTGGGCGCCGCCGGCCGTGGTGTCGTACTGGTAGAGCTGGTGGGTGTGGGCGTTGAAGATGACGTCCACGGCGGAGGAGGTCTCGCCGACGATGCGGTCGAACTCGGCCCGGGCCGCCCGCTCGGCGGCCAGCTCGCCCGCCCCGGCGGCGCCGTCGTGGTACGAGGCCACGATCACGTCGGCGGCGTCCTGGGCCTCCAGCTCGTCCGCGACCGCGTTCACGGCGGCGACCTCGTCGAGGACCTCGTTGCCCTTCAGGCCCGCGCCGGTGGTGGTCGCGTACAGCTCGTTGGGGGAGGCGCCGATGACCGCGACGCGCACGCCGTCGACGTCGAAGACGGCGTGCGAGGTGAGGACGGGCTCCTTGCTCGTCGGGTCCACCAGGTTGGCGGAGAGCACCGGGAACTGGGCCCGGGACTCCACACGGCCCTGCAGGTCGTCCAGGCCCTTGTCGAACTCGTGGTTGCCGGCGGTGAGCGCGTCCAGGCCGAGCGCGTTCATCACGTCGATCGTCGGGTTGTCCTGCTGCACGTTGGACACGGACTTCGAGCCACCGATCAGGTCGCCGGCGCTGGTCAGCAGCGTGGAGCCGGCGCCGTGCTCGGCCTCGAACGCGGTGCGGTAGTCCTCCACGGTGTCCGCGAACTGCGTGCCGATGTAGTCCGCGGACAGCGCGCCGTGGAAGTCGTTGAAGGACAGGATCGAGATGGTGGTCTCGTCCGCGGCGGCCGTCTCCACGGCCAGGGCGGGCGCCGCGCTCGCGGGCGCGAGGACGAGGACGGTGCAGGCGGCCGTGGTGACGGCACGGCGGCGGAACAGGCTGGGCATGGCTCTCCCCGGGATGCGTGATGACAGAGGTGCGCCGCCGGTGGACGGCGGGGTGACGCGCGGAGTCCATCACATCCAGGTGGCCCCCAGGTGAACGAGAGGCGGCGGGCCGTCCGGCCCGCCGCCTCTCGTCGTGTGCACGCGGATGGTGAGGGATTCGAACCCTCGGCACGGGGTCACCGCACACCGGTTTTCAAGACCGGCTCCTTCGGCCGCTCGGACAACCATCCCGGGCCTGACCGCGACGGCGTGGGCCGCCGCGTCGAGGACCCACTCTAGCCCGTGGCCCGGCGGGCGGCCGGTGGCGAGTCCGGCCCCCCGCGCGCGAGGATGGACCCTCGACCCCCGACCAGAGGAGGAGACCCCCATGGACGTCCCCGCACAGATGCGCGCCGTGCGATTCACCGGCGCCGGCGACAACGGCGTCGTCCGCGTGGGCCACGAGCCCGTGCCGGACCCCGGCCCGGGCGAGGTGCTGGTGCACGTGGCCGCCGCGGGTCTCAACCGCGCGGACATCGCGCAGCGCGAGGGCCGCTATCCGCCGCCGCGCGGCGCCTCCGAGATCCCCGGGCTCGAGGTCTCCGGCACCGTGGCGGCGCTGGGACCCGAGGCCGGGATGCCGGGTGAGGGGCGCTTCGCCGTCGGTGACCGGGTGTGCGCGCTCCTGGCCGGCGGGGGCTTCGCCGAGTACGTCGCCGTGCCGGCGGGCCAGCTCATGGCCGTCCCCGACGGCGTCGGCCTCGTCGAGGCGGCGGCCCTGCCGGAGGTCGCCTGCACGGTGCACTCGGCGCTCGTGGGCCGTGCGGGCGTGCAGGCCGGGGACCGGGTGCTCGTGCACGGCGCCACCGGCGGCATCGGCTCCTTCGCCGTCCAGTTCCTCGCCGCGCTCGGTGCACGGGTGCTGGGCACCGCCGGCGGCCCGGAGAAGGTGGCGCTCGGTCGGCGGCTGGGCGCCGAGCACATGTTCGACCACCGCGCCGCCGAGTCCGGTGCCTTCGCCCCGTGGGTCAAGGAGGTCACGGACGGCCACGGCGCGGACGTCATCCTCGACGTCGTCGGCGCCCCGTACCTGGCGCCCAACGTGTCCGCGCTCGCCCCCGAGGGACGCATCGTGACGCTCGCGGTCCAGGGCGGCGCCGTCCCGGAGGACTTCAACATCATGAAGCTGGTGGTCAAGCGCGGCTGGCTCACGGGGGCGACGCTCCGCTCCCGCTCGGTCGTGGACAAGGCCGGGATCGTGGCCGCGGCCGAACGTGCCGTGTGGCCCCTGGTGGCGGCGGGCCGCATCGACGCGAGCGTCGGGGCGTGCTTCCCGCTCGCCGAGGCCGCCGAGGCGTTCGACTGGTTCGACTCCGCCACCCGCACGGGCAAGGTCGTGCTCGTCACCGACCCCGCCGACGCGCGCCGGCCGTCCGGCGACCGCGCATGAGGGGGCCCTTCGCACGCTTCCGTCAGGAGCGTGCCGACGACCGCGAGCTCGGCACGGGGCTGTGGCGCCGTGCCCACGACCGACTCGGCCGGGCCCTGGACCGCTACTGGCAGGTGCTGGAGGGCCAGCGGGGCACGGACGTGCTGAGCCCCGAGGAGCGCAACGGCGTGGTCCACGCCGGTAACGTCCTCACGGAACGGCTCCCCGCGGTCCGCGCCCTGTGCGTCCGCCTGCACCGGGACCACGAGGGCGACGGCGAGCACATCCCGGCCGAGGCCGCCGACGTCCACCGTGAGCTCTCCCGCGCCGCGCACGAGCTGGCCGCCACCGCCCAGGCCCTCGCCCTGTACCGGCTCGGTCAGGGTTCGGCGGAGTCGGTCGGCCGGCACGCCGAACGCACCCTCGGCCACCTGGACCGGGCGGAGGAGCTGGGAGCCGGGCTCTGACGGCGGCGCGCCCCGGAGGGCCGGCCCGGAGACGAGAGGACCCCGCCGCGTGATCACGCGGCGGGGCCCGGGGGAGCCCCCTGCCGGATTCGAACCGGCGACCTGCTCTTTACGAGGGAGCTGCTCTGGCCAGCTGAGCTAAGGAGGCACGTGACCGTGAACGGCCACGGCTGACGAGCATACCGGTTTCGCGGCCCCGATTCCACCGCGCGGCCGGGTGCGCGGGCCACCGGGTGTGGCCCGCCCCTTCCGCGGGTGTTCACCCCCAGGCCATGCCGCGGCCAGACGAGGACGGTTCCCTGGTGGGCACACACCGTCGACGGGAGACGCATGAGCCTGCCCCACGCCCCTCGCACCCC
>NZ_JABFBB010000017.1:9526-11108 GCF_017168555.1 Micrococcus sp. KRD012 | reverse complement strand
AGATGTGTATAAGAGACAGAGGATGCCCCCCGGCCCCTGTGGCTCGGCGGCATCCACTGGCCCGGCGAGCGGGGCGTGGCCGCGACCTCGGACGGGGACGTGGCCGCCCACGCGGCGTGCAACGCCCTGCTCTCCGCCGCCGGCCTCGGCGACCTCGGGGCCGTGTTCGGCGTCGACCGGCCCGAGATGGCGGACGCCTCCGGCGCGGACATGCTCCGCGAGGTGCTGCGCCTGCTGACGGAGGCGGGCGTCGCCGTCGGGAACGTGGCGGTCCAGGTGGTCGCCCCCCGGCCCAAGGTGGGCACGCGCCGCGCGGAGATGGAGGCCGCCCTGTCCGCCGCCCTCGGCGGGGCCCCCGTGTCCGTCTCCGCCGCCACCACGGACCGGCTGGGGTTCATCGGGCGCAGGGAGGGGCTGGTCGGGATCGCGACCGCGCTCGTCGTCCCCGCGGCCTGAGCCCGCACCGGCGCACCGACTAGGCTGGCAGAGCCCCGTCAGGACCCCGCCCCTCCGGAAGGACCGCGCCCCCATGGCCCAGCGCTTCTACGACACCCGCACCGCGCAGATCCGGGACTTCGAGCCCCTCGTGCCCGGCGAGGCGTCGGTGTACTACTGCGGGGCCACGGTGCAGGGCATGCCGCACGTGGGCCACGTGCGCAGCGCGATCGTGTTCGACATCCTCATCCGCTGGCTCGAGGCCACCGGGCTGCGCGTCACCTCGGTGCGGAACGTGACGGACATCGACGACAAGATCCTCGACCGCTCGGCCGCCTCCCACGAGGCCGGCTTCGAGGCCTCGGACCTCTACCCGGCCCGCGAGCCGTGGTGGGCCCTGGCCTACCGGTTCGAGAAGGCGTTCGACGCCGCCTACCTCGCCCTCGGCGTCCGCCGTCCCACCTATGAGCCGCGCGCCACCGGCCACGTGCCCGAGATGTTCGCGCTCATCGAGCGCCTGATGGAGCGCGGCCACGCCTACCCCGCGCAGGACGGCTCGGGCGACGTCTACTTCGACGTCCGGTCCTGGGAGCGCTACGGCGAGCTCACCCGCCAGCGCGTCGAGGACATGCAGGACGCCCCCGACGCCGACCCGCGCGGCAAGCGCGACCCCCGCGACTTCGCCCTGTGGAAGGGCGCCAAGCCCGGCGAGCCCGCCACCGCCGTGTGGGAGTCGCCCTGGGGCGCCGGCCGCCCCGGATGGCACCTGGAGTGCTCGGCCATGTCCACGAAGTACCTCGGCGCCGAGTTCGACATCCACGGCGGCGGCCTGGACCTGCGGTTCCCGCACCACGAGAACGAGCTGGCCCAGTCGGCGGCCGCCGGTGACGGCTTCGCCCGCTTCTGGCTGCACAACGGGCTCGTCACCTACGGCGGCGAGAAGATGTCCAAGTCCGTGGGCAACACGATCTCCCCCGAGGAGATGCTCGGCATGGCCCGCCCGACGGCGGTGCGCTATTTCCTGGGGCAGGCCCACTACCGCTCCCAGCTCGACTACCGGCCCGGCGCCCTCGACGAGGCCGAGGCCGCCGTCGAGCGCATCGAGGGCTTCACGGCCCGCGCCCGCGCCGCCGGCGCCGTCCCGCCC
>NZ_JABFBB010000017.1:0-9426 GCF_017168555.1 Micrococcus sp. KRD012 | reverse complement strand
CTCGCGGACCGCGTGCCCGCCGCCTTCCGCACCGCCATGGAGGACGACCTCAACGTGCCCCAGGCGCTCGCGGCCCTGCACGAGGCCGTGCGCGCCGGCAACTCGGCGCTGGCCGGGCAGGACCTCGACGCCGCGGCCGCCCGCCTGGCCGAGGTGGAGGCCATGACCGCGGTGCTGGGCCTGGACGACGTGCCCGAGGGCGACGACGCCGCGGCCGGCCCGGTGTCGGACGCCCTCGACTCGCTCGTCCGGTCGCAGATCGAGGCGCGGGCACAGGCCCGCGCGGACAAGGACTGGGCCACCGCGGACCGCATCCGCGATGCGCTGGCCGCGGCCGGCGTCGTGGTGGAGGACGGCGCCGACGGCGCCACATGGCGCCTGGCGGACTGACACCTAGACTGGAGGGCGATCCGGCGGCGCCCCGCGTGCCGCCGCCCCCGTCCCCGGCCCGCAGGAGTCCCGCCATGTCCACCGCCCCCCGCTCCGGCGGATCCCGCAAGCCCAAGGGCAAGAAGGGCCCCATGAAGGGCACCGGCGGCCACGGCCGCAAGGCGCTCGAGGGCCGCGGACCCACCCCCAAGGCCGAGGACCGGGTCTACCACAAGGCGCACCGCGCCAAGCAGCTGGCCGAGCGCTCGTCCGCCAAGCGCGGCCCCGTGAAGGACCAGGTCCGCGGCCGCGTGAAGCTCACGGACGAGACGGTCTCCGGTCGCAACCCCGTGCTCGAGGCGCTACGCGCGGGCATCCCGGCCAAGGCGCTGCACGTGGCCGTGCGCATCGAGATGGACGACCGCGTCAAGGAGGCCCTGCGCCTCTGCCTCGAACAGGGCGTGCCGGTCCTGGAGAACACCAAGCCGGAGCTGGACCGCCTCTCCGGCGAGGCCGTGCACCAGGGCATCGTGCTGCAGATCCCGCCCTATGAGTACGCGGACGCCACGGCCCTGGCCCTCGACGCGCTCGCGAAGCACGAGAAGGGGCACCTGCGGACCCCGCCGCTGCTGATCGCGCTCGACGGCATCACCGACCCCCGCAACCTCGGCGCCATCATCCGGGCCGGCTCCGCGTTCGACGCGGACGGCGTGATCGTGCCCGAGCGGCGCTCCGTCGGCGTGACCGCCACCGCCTGGCGCACCTCGGCCGGCGCGGCCGCGCGGGTGCCCGTGGCCCAGGCCGGCAACCTGAACACCACCCTCGTCGACCTGCACAAGGCCGGCTACTTCGTGCTGGGCCTCGACGGCGGCGGGGACGTCTCCCTGCCCGGGCTCGCCCTGGCCACGGAGCCGCTCGTGCTCGTGGTGGGGGCCGAGGGCAAGGGTCTGTCCCGCATGGTGCGGGAGCACTGCCAGCAGATCGTGTCCATCCCGATCGACTCGACGATGGAGTCCCTCAACGCCTCGATGGCGGTGGGCATCTCCCTGTACGAGATCTCGGTGCAGCGCGCCGGCGGGCGCTGACCTCCACGGCGTCCCGCCCGGGATGACGGCCGGGCGGGGACGCGGGGGTCGCACACGAAGCCCAGCGGGGCAGAGTGTCCACCGTGATGCCCATCACATGGCAGGATGTCGCGTGGACACGCCCACGTCTTGCCCGTGACGCGCGTCACCGCGCACAGTGTCTGCACTGTGTCCGACGGGCCCCCGTCGGCGAGCGCATCCCGCACCGCACCATCAGAACGAGGTCCGTCTCATGAAGCACCGCTCCCTCCCCCTCACCGCCGCCCTCGCCGTCGTCGCCCTCGGGCTCACGGCGTGCGGCGACTCCGGCTCCGGCGGCTCCGGCTCGTCCTCCGCCGCCGGCGGCGAGGGCTCCTACACCGTGGGCATCAACCAGCTCGTCTCCCACCCGGCGCTCGACGGCGCGGCCGAGGGCTTCAAGGAGGCGTTCGAGGACGCCGGCCTGGACGTGACGTTCGAGGAGCAGAACGCCCAGGGCGAGCAGGCCACCGTCACCTCCATCGCCTCCACCTTCGCCAACGACGCGGACGTCGACCTCGTGGCCGCGATCGCGACCCCCGCCGCGCAGGGCACCGCCTCGGCCGTGAAGGACAAGCCGGTCGTGTTCATGGCGGTCACCGATCCGAAGGGCGCTGAGCTCGTGGCCTCGGACGAGGCCCCGGGCGGCAACGTCACCGGCGTCTCGGACCGCAACCCGGTCAAGGAGCAGCTGCAGCTGCTCAAGGACGTGAAGCCGGACGCCACGACCGTCGGCATCGTCTACAACTCCGGCGAGGCCAACTCCAAGGTCCAGGTGGACCAGGCCAAGGAGGCCGGCAAGGAGCTGGGCCTCGAGGTCAAGGAGGCCACCATCACCAACTCGTCCGAGGTCCAGCAGGGCGTGCAGTCCCTGTCCGGCGTGGACGGCATCTACGTGCCCACGGACAACGCCGTCGTCTCGGCGCTGGAGACCGTGGTGGGCTACGGCGAGGAGCAGCGCATCCCCGTCATCTCGGCGGACATCGACTCCGTGGAGCGCGGTGCCCTGGGCACGTACGGCATCGACTACGAGGCGCACGGCAAGCAGGCCGGCGAGATGGCCGTGAAGATCCTCAAGGACGGCGCGAAGCCGGCCGAGCTGCCCGTGGGCTACGCCGACCCGGCCAACCTGCAGCTCGTGCTGAACCCGAAGGCCGCCGAGGCCTACGGCGTCGAGATCCCCGCCGAGCTCACGGACAGGGCCGACCAGCTCGTCGAGGGCTGATCCCGCGCCTGACCCGCCTCCGCGGCGGCCCGGACCACAGGGTCCGGGCCGCCGCGGAGCACGTCGACGGCCGGCCCACCCCGCCCGCCGTCGTCCCCCTCGCACCGCCCGAAAGGCACCCACCCCATGCTGACCGCAGTGGAACTGGGTCTGATCTACGCCGTCGTCGCGCTCGGCGTGTACCTGACCTTCCGCATCCTCGACTTCCCCGACCTCACGGTGGACGGCTCGTTCACCACCGGCGCCGCCACGGCCGCCGTGCTCATCACGGGCGGCACGCCGGTGCCACTGGCCATGCTCGCCGCGTTCGTGGCGGGCGCGCTCGCGGGCCTCGTCACCGGCCTGCTGCACACCAAGGGCCGGATCGACGGCCTGCTCGCCGGCATCCTCACGATGATCGCGCTCTACTCGATCAACCTGCGGATCATGGGCAAGGCCAACATCCCCCTGCTCGGCCAGGACACCCTGTTCACGTGGCTCGACGACCTGGGCCTGGCCCGGAACTGGGGCTCGATCCTCGTGCTCTTCCTCGGCGTGTTCGTGGTGAAGCTGATCCTCGACTGGTTCCTGCACACGGACCTGGGCCTCGCCCTGCAGGCGACCGGTGACAACGAGGAGATGATCCGCTCGTACGGCGTCTCCACGGACCGGATGAAGATCCTCGGCCTGATGATCTCCAACGGCCTCGTGGCCCTCGGCGGTTCCCTGCTGGCCATGTACCAGGGCTTCGCGGACATCTCCATGGGCATCGGCCTCATCCTCGTGGGCCTGGCGTCCGTGATCGTGGGCCAGGCCGTGTTCGGCCAGCGCACGGTCTTCTGGGCGACGCTCGCCGTGATCGTCGGCGCCGTGCTCTACCGCCTGATCATCCAGTTCGCCCTCAACGCGGGCCTGAGCCCGAACGACATGAAGCTGATCTCCGCGGCTCTCGTCGTCGTGGCCCTGCTGCTGCCGCGCTTCGGCTTCGCCACGCGCCTGGGCCTGCGCACGCGGGGCACGGCCGTGACCCCGGGGCCGGCCGCCGCCGCTCCGGCCACCGCCGGCATGCCTTTGACCGGCGAGCCGGGCGGCGCCACCCCCGCCGCATCCGTCTCCGAGGAGGCCCCCCGTGCTTGAGATCTCACAGGTCTCCAAGACCTTCTTCCCGAACACCGTCAACGAGCGGCGCGCCCTGCAGGGCATCGACCTGCACCTGGCCGAGGGCGACTTCGTCACCGTGATCGGCTCCAACGGCGCCGGCAAGTCCACGATCCTGAACACGATCGCCGGCAAGCTGCTCCCGGACACCGGCACCGTGGCCGTGGGCGGCAAGGACGTCACCCGCATGCCGGACCACCGCCGCGCGGCCTCGATCGGCCGGGTGTTCCAGGACCCGACGGCGGGCACGGCCCCGAATCTCACGATCGAGGAGAACATGGCCCTGGCCTGGCGACGCGGGCACGCCCGCGGGCTCTCGCGGGGCGTCTCCCGCGCCCGGCGCGCGATGTTCCGCGACGAGCTCACGAAGCTCGAACTCGGCCTGGAGAACCGCCTCACCGCCAAGGTCGGGCTGCTCTCCGGTGGCCAGCGTCAGGCGCTCAGCCTGCTCATGGCCACGTTCTCCGGACCGAAGATCCTGCTGCTGGACGAGCACACCGCCGCCCTGGACCCGTCCCGGGCGGAGCTGGTGACCCGCCTGACCCGGCAGGTGGTGGCCGAGCACCGGCTCACCACGCTGATGGTCACGCACAACATGTCCCAGGCCCTCGAGGTCGGCAACCGGCTGATCATGATGCACGACGGCCGGATCATCCTCGAGCTGGACGAGCAGGAGAAGGCCGGGCGCACCCCGGCGGACCTGCTGGCCGAGTTCGGCAAGATCAAGGGCGCCGTCGTGGACGACAAGACCATGCTGTCCTGAGCGTCCCGTCCGGCGCCCCGTCCCCGGCCCGCCCCTCCGCCCGCCCGCCCCTCCGCCCCCCACGGCGGGCGGGCGGGCCGGCCGTTCTCACCGGCGCGGCCGCGGGGTAGCGTCGTGGCGTGAGCACCGTGAAGCCCGACACCCAGAGCGCCACCGCAGCCGATGTCCGCCTCCAGACCGTCACGGGGCGTATCCCGGTGACGGACGTGCAGCCCGTTGTGCTGGACGGCCGGTTCCCGGCGAAGGCCGTGGTCGGCGAGGACATCCCCGTCCGCGCGACCGTGTTCCGCGAGGGCCACGACTCCGTGCGCGCCACCGTCCGCCTGTTCGACCCGGCCGGCGCCGAGGTGCAGCGCGTGCAGATGCGTCCGGGCCGGCCCGGCCTGGACGAGGTCGTGGCCACGCTGCGGCCCGCCGAGCCGGGCCTGCACCAGTTCGTGGTCGAGGGCTGGGACGATCCGGTGGGCACGTGGAAGCACGCGGCCACCGTCAAGATCGCCGCCGGCGTCGACGTGGAGCTGATGCTCGCCGAGGGCGCCGCCCTGTTCCGCCGGGCCGCCGAGGACGCGGAGCGCTCGGCCGAGGACCGCGCCGTGTTCGAGGAGGTCGTTCGCGGCCTCGAGGACGAGTCGCTCATCCCGGCCCAGCGCCTGGCCTCCGCCGAGTCGGCGGAGGTGTCCGCCGTCCTCCACGCCCGCCCCGTGCGGGAGCACCTCACGAGCTCCGAGCTCTACCCGCTGGACGTGCAGCGCGAGCTCGCCGGCCGCGGCGCCTGGTACGAGTTCTTCCCCCGCTCCGAGGGCGCCCGCTTCGACGAGGCCTCCGGCACGTGGTCCTCTGGCACCTTCGCGACGGCGGCCGACCGGCTCCCGGCGGTCGCCCGGATGGGCTTCCAGGTGGTCTACCTGCCGCCGATCCACCCGATCGGCACCACGCACCGCAAGGGTCCGAACAACACGCTGACGGCCGGGCCGCAGGACCCGGGCTCGCCGTGGGCGATCGGTGGGCCCGAGGGCGGGCACGACGCCGTGCACCCGGACCTGGGCACCGTCGAGGACTTCGAGGCGTTCGTGGCCGCGGCCGCGGACGAGGGCCTCGAAGTGGCCCTGGACCTGGCCCTGCAGTGCTCCCCGGACCACCCGTGGGTCGCCGCGCACCCGGAGTGGTTCACCACCCGCGTGGACGGCACCATCGCGTATGCGGAGAACCCGCCGAAGAAGTACCAGGACATCTACCCGCTGAACTTCGACAACGACCCGGGCGGCCTCGCCCAGGCGGTGCTGGACGTGGTGCGGGGCTGGGTGGCCCGCGGCGTGCACATCTTCCGCGTGGACAACCCGCACACCAAGCCCCTGTGGTTCTGGGAGTGGCTGATCGCGAAGGTCCGCGCCGAGGAGCCGCGCGTCGTGTTCCTCGCCGAGGCCTTCACCCGTCCCGCGATGATGCACGCCCTGGGCAAGGTCGGGTTCCAGCAGTCCTACGGGTACTTCACCTGGCGGAACACGGCCGAGGAGCTTGCGGAGTACCTCCAGGAGATCTCGCACGAGACGCCGGCGTTCTATCGCCCCAACCTCTTCGTCAACACGCCGGACATCCTCACGGAGTACCTGCAGCACGGCGGCCCGGGCGCGTTCCGGATCCGCGCCGTCGTCGCCGCCACGGCCAGCCCGCTGTGGGGCGTCTACGCCGGGTTCGAGCTGTTCGAGCACGTGGCCCGGCCGGGCGCGGAGGAGTACATCGACAACGAGAAGTACGAGTACCGCCCCCGGGACTGGGAGGGCGCGGAGGCCGCGGGTGCCTCGCTCGCCCCGTACCTCACCCGGCTCAATGAGATCCGCGCGGCGCACCCGGCGCTGGGCGACCTGCAGAACCTGACCCTGCACGCCTCGACGCACCCTGACCTGCTCGTGTTCTCGAAGACGCGCTCGGCCCGGCCCGAGGGTGCGCACCGGGACGCCGAGGCGGTCACCGACGCCGGTCCCGCGGAGGACACCCTGATCGTCGTCGTCACCACGAACCCGCACGACGTCGTCGAGGCGACCCTGGACCTGGACCTCGAGGCGCTGCGTCTGCGCCCCGAGGACCGCGACGCGTCCGGGGCCGTCGAGGTGGAGGACCTGCTCACCGGCCAGCGCTGGCGGTGGGGCCGCACCCCGTACGTCCGCCTGGACCCGAACGTCGAGCCCGCCCATGTCCTGCGGGTCGTCCGGAACGGCTGAGCCGCTCCCGACGCCCGCCGTCCCCAGAACAGGAATCGCCATGACCCCGTCCGCCGCCCCCCGTCCCGCCGTCGCCCCGCTCGCCGTGGACCCGGAGGTGCTGGCCGCCGTCGCGCAGGGCCGGCACCACGATCCGCACACCGTGCTGGGCGCCCACCCGCATCCCGACGGCGCCGCGGTCACCTACCGCGTGCTGCGCCCGCTGGCGCGCACGGTCACGGTGGTCCGCGCCGGCGACGGGCAACGCGTGGAGCTGACGCACGAGCACGACGGCGTGTTCGCGGGCGTGGCCCCGACGCCCCGTGTGGCCGGGGCCGCCGCGGGCGACTACCGCGTCGAGGTGGCATACGAGACCGAGGACGGCACGACCGGCCCCGTCCAGGAGCAGGACGACGCGTACCGGCACCTGCCCACGCTCGGCGAGCTGGACCTGCACCTGATCGGGGAGGGCCGGCACGAACGGCTGTGGGAGGTGCTCGGCGCCCGCGTGGTCCGCACCTCCGCCGACGAGGCCGTCGGCACGGCCTTCGCGGTCTGGGCGCCGAACGCGCGGGCCGTGCGCGTGGTGGGCGACCACAACGGCTGGGACGGCCGGACCCATGCCATGCGGTCCCTCGGCTCCTCCGGCGTGTGGGAGCTGCTGGTGCCTGGCGTCGGTCACGGCGACCGCTACAAGTTCGAGATCCTCGGCCGGGACGGGCTCTGGCGGCAGAAGGCGGACCCGATGGCCCGCTGGACGGAGGTCCCGCCGGCCACGGCCTCGCGTGTGCTCGAGTCCGACTACGCCTTCGGGGACCGCACCTGGATGGAGCGCCGCCGTCTCACGGACCCGCACGAGCGCCCGCTGAGCATCTACGAGGTGCACCTGGGCTCGTGGCGGCCCGGGCTGGACTACCGCGAGCTGGCCGAGCAGCTCGTGGAGTACGTGCAGTGGCTCGGGTTCACGCACGTGGAGTTCCTGCCGGTCGCGGAGCATCCGTTCGGCGGGTCCTGGGGCTACCAGGTGACCGGCTACTACGCCCCCACCTCCCGGTTCGGCTCCCCGGACGAGTTCAAGCACCTGGTAGACGCGCTCCACCGGGCGGGGATCGGCGTCATCGTGGACTGGGTGCCGGCGCACTTCCCGAAGGACGAGTGGGCGCTCGCGCGCTTCGACGGGACCGCCCTGTACGAGCACCCGGACCCGCGGCGGGGCGAACATCCCGACTGGGGCACCCTCGTGTTCGACTTCGGCCGCACCGAGGTCCGCAACTTCCTCGTGGCCAACGCGCTCTACTGGCTCGGCGAGTTCCACATCGACGGGCTGCGCGTGGACGCCGTCGCCTCGATGCTCTACCTGGACTACTCGCGCGAGGACGGGCAGTGGGAGCCCAACGTGCACGGCGGCAACCACAACCTCGAGGCCATCGACTTCCTGCGCGAGGTCAACGCGACCGTGTACCGCCTGCACCCCGGCGTCCACATGATCGCGGAGGAGTCCACGGCCTTCTCCGGGGTGAGCGCTCCCGTGGACGCGGGCGGTCTCGGCTTCGGCAAGAAGTGGAACATGGGCTGGATGCACGACACCCTGGCCTACCTGTCCCAGGACCCGGTCAACCGCCGGTGGCACCACGAGCAGTGGACGTTCTCCCTGGTGTACGCCTACTCGGAGAACTACGTGCTGCCGCTGTCCCACGATGAGGTCGTCCACGGCAAGGGCTCCCTGCTGGGCCGCATCCCGGGCGACCGACGGCAGCAGCTGGCGACCCTGCGCGCCTACTACGGGTACATGTGGGCGCACCCCGGCAAGCAGCTGCTGTTCATGGGCGGGGAGTACGCGCAGCCGAGCGAGTGGTCCGAGGGCGAGGGCCTGGACTGGCCCGTCTCGTGGGATGAGGCGCACCGCGGGGTCCAGCTGACGATCCGGGAGCTCAACGCGCTCTACCGCAGCAAGCCGGCGCTGTGGTCGCTGGACCACAGCCCGGAGGGATTTGCGTGGGTGGACGGCGGCGACGCCGACGGCAACACGCTCGTGTTCCTCCGCATGCCCGCGGCGCAGGTGGTGCCGGAGACACGGATCGACGACGACGGCGCCGCGGTCCCGGCCGCTGAACCGGGCGGCGCCCCGCTGCTGTGCATCACCAACCTCTCGGGGTCGCCGCGTCAGGGGTTGCGCGTGGGGGTGCCGTCCGCGGGGGAGTGGACGGTGGTGCTGGACACGGACTCAACCGACTTCCACGGTGACGGCTGGCGGGAGCAGACCGGCCAGTCCGAGGTGATCGCTGCCCATGAGGGCCAGTGGCAGGGCCAGCCTGCCCACGTCACGGTGAACGTGCCGGCGCTGACCACCCTGTGGCTCCAGCCGCACCCGGACTCGACGGTCACGCCCTGACGCGTGGTGCACGTCACGATCGACGGTCTTGGCGCGGGAGTGCCAAACCGAGTCGGACGCCATCGAGGAATCCGCGAGAACACGCGGAAGCCGACCGTCCGCCCGGGGCTGCACGCCGGGTGTCACCCCTGATTTTGTGTTCGGTGGGATTCGTGTGTAGAGTTCCATCTCGTGCTCAAGACGCCGACCGGGTGACCGGGAGGCGGGGTGAAGAACACAGAATCCGCGGATTCATGCCG
>NZ_JABFBB010000016.1:100303-107463 GCF_017168555.1 Micrococcus sp. KRD012 | reverse complement strand
GGCCATGGCGCCCACGCTAGCGGCAGTTCCCAGCGAATGCCCAGGTCACGGGCGTCATCCACGCACCGGCCGCAGTGGCGGTCCCGTGAGGCGATGATGGTGCCCATGGCCGCCCACTCCTTCGCCCTCGTGCCCTCCTCCTACGTCCTCTTGCTGCGGGGACGGGAGGTGCTGCTGCAGCGCCGGCATCACACCGGGTACATGGACGGGTTCTGGGTGGCGGGCGCCGCCGGGCACGTGGAGCCGGGGGAGGCGGCCCGGCAGGGGGCGGTCCGGGAGACGGCGGAGGAGCTCGGCGTCGAGATCGAGCCTGCTGCCCTCGAGCTGCTGACCGTCATGCAGCGCACGGACGGCACGGACACCCCGCGCGAGCAGCGCGTGGACTGGTTCTGGGCCTGCCGGTCCTGGGCGGGTGAGCCGCGGATCTGCGAGCCCGGCAAAGCCTCCCACCTGGAGTGGTTCCCCCTGGATTCGTTGCCGAGCCCGATTCCGGACTACGAGCGGCTCGTGCTGGAGGGCCTGCGCGACGGCGACCTCACCCCGGACACGGCGGTCGGGTTCGGGGACTGAGGGGCATAGGGGCTCGCCGTCCACCGCCCGGTCAGTCCCGCACCGCCTCCACCACCATGAGCGGGTGCTCGGCGGGGTCGAAGGCCGTGCGGTGCCAGTCTCCGGAGAGCCGTT
Organism: Micrococcus sp. KRD012; assembly: GCF_017168555.1. Classification (NCBI taxonomy): domain Bacteria; kingdom Bacillati; phylum Actinomycetota; class Actinomycetes; order Micrococcales; family Micrococcaceae; genus Micrococcus; species Micrococcus sp. KRD012. The sequence continues at coordinate 106,779 of NZ_JABFBB010000016.1, read as the reverse complement.
CCACCCGCAGCCCCGCTGCGGCCAGGTCCGCGCGCACCTGCTCCGCGGAGCGGAACTGCAGGTGCTGGTCCACCTCGGACACCTCCCCGGAGTCGAGGAACTCGGTGCGCACGCGCATCGTCACCACCCCGTGCCGGTCAGGGGCGGAGGTGCGCTCCGACTCGAGGACCCGCCCGGCCGGCATCGTGCGCTCCGTGGGGTCCTGCTGCCAGCCCTCCCACGCGCGCCGGACGGGGTTGCGCGTCTCGAAGACCAGGCGGCCGCCGGGCACGAGCTCCGCACCGATGCGCCGCAGCGACGCGTGCCAGTCGTCGTCGACCAGGTGCATGGCCACGTTGCCGCTCATCACCACCAGGTCGGCGGAGTCCGGCGCGATCAGCCCCGCATCCCCGTGTCGCCACTCGACGCCGTCCCCGCCCGGGCGCGCGCGGGCCGCCGCGAGCATGGCCTCGGCCGGGTCGATCCCGACAACGTCCCGCCCCGGGCCCGCGAGCGTCACCGTCAGGATGCCGGTGCCGCAGCCGAGGTCGACGATGCGGGTGCTGGCCCGCGCGGCCGAGACCTCGTCCGCGACCCGGCGGAAGAACGCGTGGTCCTCGCCCGCGGGGTTGTCCACGTCGTAGATCGCGGCGAGGCGGGCGTCGTCGTAGGTGCGCCGGTTGGCCTCGGCGCGGGAGGGGGCGTCGGTCATGCGCGCAGTCTGTCACCCGGGGCGGGCGCCCCCTGCCGCAGGGCCTGCCCCGCCACGATCAGCAGCATCGCCGCGCCGGCCGCCGCGGCCCCGGCCGGTCCCGCGGCGGGCACGCGGAGCATCGCCGCCAGGGCGCCGACCAGGCCCAGGACCAGCATCGACCCGCCGATCCACCGGAACACCGGCGCGCCGAACGCGCGCGCGAACGGCAGGAAGTGCGCGCCCACCACGGCCGCCACCAGGGCGATCTGCGCCGTCGGCGCGTCTGCGGCCCGGGCCACCAGACGGGTCACCGGGAACAGCAGCAGCATCACGACGACGGCGGCCCCGTACACCCGCAGCGCCCCGGGCGCCGGGGGCGGCAGGGCGGGCAGGGTCCGGCGGCGGAGCAGGACCGCCGCGAGGGCGAAGACGGCGAGGGCGACCGCCGCACTGCGGAGCATGCTCTGAGCGTCGCCGGGCAACCCGGCGATCCCGGCGAGCAGGAAGGCCATGCCGCCGACCACCCCGATCAGCCCGCCGAAGACCACCGGATGACCCGCCCGGCTGATCCCGCGGACGCGCTGGCCGTCCACGATCTGCCTGTGAGCGTTGCCTGTGTGCACCTGTGTCATCGTTCCCCTCCTGCTGTGTGCGACCGGGGCCATCGTGTCACGGCCGTTAGCCTCCTCCCATGCCCTCCGCCTCGATCGACCACGTGCGGCAGGCCCGCCGCGTCCTGTTCCACGGGGTCACGGGGGCCGGGAAGTCCACCGCGGCCGTGCGGCTCGGCGCTGTGCTCGGCCTGCCGGTCACCCTCGTGGACGAGGAGTTCGGCTGGCTGCCGGGCTGGGTCCCGCGGCCGGAGGCCGAGCAGACCGCCCTGGCGGACTCGGTCACGGCGGGGGAGGCCTGGGTGCTGGACTCCGCCTACGGCTTCTACCGGCCGATGGTCATGAAGCGGACCGACGTCGTCATCGCCCTGGACTACTCGCGGGCCCGGACCTTCACGCGCCTGGTGCGGCGCACGATCCGCCGGGTGGTGGGGCAGGGGGAGATGTGCAACGGCAACCGCGAGTCCTGGCGTCGGGTGCTCGGGGAGGAGTCGATCCTGCGCTGGCACGCCGCCACGTTCGACCGCAAGCGGGCATGGGCCCGGGAGCGGGAGGCCGCGGCGGAGGGGGCGCCGGTGCTGCGCCTGAGCACGCCGCGGCAGTGGGAGTGGGTGCTGGCCCGGCTGGAGGGCAGGCGGCAGGCTCCCTGAAGCACGCTGCTCCTCCGGACCTCACGTCGTGCTCAGGACCGCGTCCTCAGGACACGGTCCTGAGCAGAAGGGGAGGTCCTGCGGCCGCCTCGCCCTTCGTCCCGCGCTCTGACAGGGTGGGGCCATGGACGGGATGGAGCGGGAGAAGGTCTGGCACGTGCGGATCGCCGTCGCGGCGGCGCTCGTGGGATGCGCCGGCGTCGTGTCCGGACTGCGGCACGAGCTGGGGCTGGGATGGGCGGTCGGGCTGCTGACGGCGTGCCTCCTGGGCGTGGCCCTCGCCCTGCGCGACGTGCACCACCGGGTGGACCAGGAGGAGGCGGGGCGTCAGGTGTTCTACGCCGGCCGGGGGAGTACGGCGTGGTTCGCGGTGGTGATGGTGGGGGTCGCGATCGTGCCGGGCATGGTGATCCCCCTGCTCGCGGACGGGGCCGCCACGGCGCTGGGTGTGGGACTCTTCGCCGCCGTGCTGACCGCGGCGGCACACGGCGTGCTCGCGGCCACCACCACCGGGGAGCCGCAGCCCGAACCGGTCCCGGTGCCGTTGCGCCGCGAGGACGGCTGAGAATCCGCTGCGGAAGTGACCCTTCTGAGGGCGGTGGCGGTCGCCAGAAGGGTCAGTTCCGCAGTGGATTCGGCGACGCCGGAGCACTCAGGAGCACGTCGGGCGCCGGGCGTCGGACGCTCCCGTGGCACCATCGGCTCATGCCCGAGCGCCCCGCCCCGGGAAGGGGGTGAGGGGGTCAAGGCGGACCTCCGTCGGTCGGGGGAGCCCGTGCTCCCGGACGCCGGCCCGACCGGTCGTCGTGCAGTGCGTGAGGGGAGACTATGCATCGCATGGGTCCCCGTCTAGCCCCCGGTGTGAGGGACGCCGGATGTGCGCTTCGCGCGCGGCGGGGAGGAGTCCTCAGGCGGCCGGTGCCTGACCCCGCACCTGCCGCAGCACCTCGGGGGCGACCGCCGCGGCCCAGTCCTCGTAGCCGGCGCCGTTGGGGTGGAACAGGTCCCGGGCCAGGCGGCTGACCTGGTGCCTCAGATTCCGCCGCCACGTGGCCGCGTGCACGTCCGCCACGCCGAGGCCGTGCCGGGCGGCCACCCGCCGCACCACCGTGTTCGCCCGGCGCACGCGGGCCTCGAACGGCGGGATGCGGAACGTCGGGACCAGGCCCAGCGTGGCGCCGGCGGGCAGGGCGCGGGCGATCGCCTCGAGGGGCTCCTCGAAGGCGGCCTCGCGGAACCGCCAAGCCCAGGTGACGTCGTTGCCGCCGACGACGCACGTCACCGCGTCCACCCCGCTCGCCGGCATGAGGGGCAGCTGATCGGCGAGCACGTCCTTCGCCATGGCCCCGCTGACGGCGAGGTTCACCACCCGCACGGGCCGGCCGGTCTCGGCGGCCACCCGCTCGGCCACCTGGGCCACGTACGTGCGCTCCACGCTCTCGGCCCCGATCCCGACGGCGGCCGAGTCGCCCAGCACCACCCAGGTGAGCGCGTCGGGGTCCGCGCGGGCGGCGAGGGCGTGCCAGTGGGCGCGGTAGTCGGCGTCGTGCTGGGCCTGCCAGCCGGAGGGGGAGGGCATGCGCGCCAGGCTACCGGCGCCCTGACGTGCGGACACGCGGGAGGGCCTCGACTCGGGCCACCTCATGGGCCAGGATTCGGCCATGACGCTCCTCCGGGCCGTGGGCCGCTTCTACGGACGCTACGCGCAGTTCGGCGGCCGGGCCGGGCGCGCCGAGTTCTGGTGGGTGGTGCTGTACCTGTCCCTCGCGTCCCTCGGCATCACCCTCCTGTTCGGGGCGCTCGGGGCGGACACGACGACGGCCGCCCCCTCCGCCGTCGTGTTCCCCGGCTTCGCGGTCAGCGGTCTCAGCGTCCCCGCCGTCGACTCGATGACCGAGGCCTACCAGGCCTTCTCGGGGGTCTGGGGCCTGCTCCATCTGGTGCCCGCCTGGGCGCTGACGGCCCGGCGCCTGCACGACGCCGGGCTCAGCCGCGCCTGGCTGCTCCTGGCGCTGCTGCCCGTGCTCGGTGCGATCGCCCTGCTGGTGATGGTGCTCCAGCCCTCGGATCCGCGGGTGGCCGCGGAGGCCGCCGCGCCGAGCGGTCAGTCGTCGACGACCTGAACGTCCACGCGGATGTTGCCGCGGGTGGCGTTGGAGTAGGGGCAGACCTGGTGGGCGGCGTCGGCGAGCTGCTGCGCCTCGTCCTGGGGCAGGTCCGGGATGACGACCTCGAGGGTGACGGCCAGGCCGAAGCCCTCGCCGGCCTTGCCGATCGAGACGCGGGCGCCCACGGAGGAGTCGCCGAGCTTCTTCTTGGCCTGGCGGGCGACGCTCTGCAGGGCGGAGTGGAAGCACGCGGCGTAGCCGGCGGCGAAGAGCTGCTCGGGGTTGGCGCCGTCGCCGCTGCCGCCCATCTCGGCGGGGATCGCCAGGTCCATGTCGACGCGGCCGTCCGCGGTCCGGACGTGGCCGTTGCGGCCGCCGCCCGTGGCGATGGCCTCGGTGGTGTAGAGGGGCTCGATCTCGATCACGGTGTGCTCCTTGACGGTGTCTGGCCCGGGGTGCCGGGGGCCGCTCGACGGCGGCCACGGTCCAAAGTAGTCCGCGATCAGGTTGTGTGCAATCCAGTTGTCTGCGGGGTAGGTTGTCCGGGTGGACGTCACCCCCCTCGACCTCGACCGCCAGCTGTGCTTCTCCCTCTACCGCGCCAGCCGGGCGGTGACCCGCGCCTACCGGCCCCTGCTCGAGGAGCTGGGCCTCACCTACCCCCAGTACCTCGTGATGCTGGTGCTCTGGCAGGAGGACGGGCCGGTGGGCGTGAACGACATCGGCGCGCGCCTGGGACTCGACAGCGGCACCCTCACCCCGCTGCTGCGCCGCCTCGACCACGCCGGCCTGGTCACCCGTGCCCGCAGCGCCGACGACGAGCGGCGTCGCCTCATCTCCCTCGCCCCCGCCGGCCGGGACCTGCGCGAGGCCGCCGCCGACATCCCCGCACGCATGGCCGACCTCTACCCCGGGCCGGCCGGACAGCGGGAGGAGCTCAAGGCCTTCCTGGACGAGCTGGCCGCGGGACTCGACTGAGCCGGGGCGCGGGCGGGGGCGCAGGATCCCCGCGACCGCCTGCTGTGCTCAGGACCGCGTCATGAGGACGCGGTCCTGAGCACATCGAGCGGTCTTCTCAGGACGCCGCCCGGGCCACCACACCGCCCCGCCCCGACCGCACCGGCGCGGTGCGGCGGTACCAGTCCAGGCAGAAGACGGCGATCAGCACGAGGTCGATCCAGTCGCCGCCGTAGTACATGAGCTGGGCGCCGGCCTGGGCCTCCGCCACGCCCACGCCCGCCGGCGGATGCGCGTAGACGTGCTTGGAGAGGATCGCGTGCAGCGCGAGGAACGCCACGAGCACACCTGCCCGCAGCGGGTGTCCGTGCGGGTGCGGTGCCGGGTCCACCTGCAGGATCGCGGCGGTGAACACCCACCCGGCCAGCAGCACGTGCACGTGCACCAGCAGATGCCCCACCGCGGAGGCATGCATCCAGGCGTGCAGGGGTGTGGTGTAGAGCAGCCACAGCCCGCCGATGTTCAGCAGCCCCGCCACCACCGGGTGCGAGACCACCCGCACGTACGGCGTGGACAGCACCCGGGACAGCCGCCGCGCCCACGCCACGGGCAGGCCCCGCAGGGCCACGGTCACCGGCGCGGACAGCACCAGCAGCAGCGGGGCGAGCATGCCCAGCAGCAGGTGCCCCCACATGTGGGCCGTGAAGTCGTGGTGGCCGAGCACCCCCAGCGGTCCCACCGCCACGACGCCGGCCACCACCCCCGCGGCCGCGCTCAGGGTGCGCGCGTCGGACCAGGCGCGGCCCCGGCGTCGTCCGGCGCGGACCAGCGCCGCATAGGCGACCAGGAACAGCAGGAGTCCGCCGCCGATGACGACGCCGGCCAGCGGGAACGGGGCGCTCGCCGCCTGGGCGCCGAGCTCCGCCCCGATCCCGCCGGGGTGCTCATGCACGGGCGGCCGCCCGGCGGGAGCCGCGCCGCCACGCCAGGGTGCCGATCATGAGGAAGGCGATCGCAATGGCCATCCACACGAGGTCGTACACGAGGATGTCGTCCACGGGCGCGTACGGGCCGGTGCCCTGCAGCTCCGTGGGGATGACCTCGTACCGGATCTGGTGGATCCTCATGAGCTTGTGCTGGACGGTGCCGTCCCACGCCTGGAACGCGCCCGCGCCGATCAGCACCGCCGGCCACCACCGGCCGACGCCGGGGCCGCCGCGGCGTCGCACGTCCGCGAAGAGGAACAGCCCGGCCACGGCGGCGAACCAGCCGAAGGCGTGGAAGAGTCCGTCGGAGACCAGGCCGACGGCCGCGGTGGACAGGTCGTAGAAGTGGTGCCAGTGCAGGAGCTGGTGCAGGATGACCTCGTCGACGAAGGCGGCCACGCCCACCCCGAAGAGGATCCCGGACAGCAGCAGGCGGCGGTGGAGGTCGGGGGCGGGGCGGCCGACGGGCCGAGCCGTGACGGAGGGGGAGG
>NZ_JABFBB010000016.1:82384-100203 GCF_017168555.1 Micrococcus sp. KRD012 | reverse complement strand
CGATAAGGCGTACTCCTCCCGGGCGATCCGCACCCACCTACGTGCCCGTGGGATCAAAGCGGTCATCCCCGAACCGGCCGACCAGCAGGGCCACCGCAGACGGCGCGGTGCCCGCGGCGGGCGCCCCGTCAGCCTCGACGCGGACGCCTACAAGGGCCGCAACGTCATCGAGCGTCAGTACGCTCACCTGAAGCAGTGGCGGGGTCTGGCGACCCGGTATGACAAGTACGCGATCATCTACAGGGCCGCTCTGGTCCTGAATGCTGTGCTCGCATGGTCAAAACGATTGTCAGACATGCCCTACCTGCGCATCACCAACGAGACGCTCGGCAGGCTGTCCAACAAGCAGGTGGCCCTCGATTTCGACTTCCGCCTCAGCGACGAGGCCGCGGCCTGCGGGGTGCGCACCGGATCCGTCTCCTCCACCAGCAACGGCGGCACCTCCCGGATCGCCTTGAACAACGGGAAGACCTACAACGCGACCAACGGCCTCGCCGTCCCGGCCAACGGATCCGTAGGACGCACCGACGGTACCTGCCGGCTCGGCCTGGACCGCACTGAGGCCTGCGGCACCACGGGGCAGTCCCCCTACAGCGTCGCCGGGTCCACGGGCGCCAGCTCGACCGCCGTCACGGCCATCTCCCTCTACCGGTCCATCACGGTCTCCGGCTACGGCACCACCGTCGTCTACCTCAACGCCACGGGTGTGGGCACCAACCTGTCCGTGAGCGCCGCACCGCTGATCTGACCCCCGCACGACGGACCGCCATGCCGCCTCTGAAGGATCAGGACCTCGCCCTCACACCAGGACAACGCCCCCACCATCCCCTGAGGGACAGGGGGTCGCTTCTGGCATACCCGAGTGGACGCATCATCCCCAGGCGAAGGGGAGCCAGACGCTCAGGCGGGCGGGTGGCTTTGCGCACGGTGAGCGGGCACCACCTTCGGCATTCGGCAGCCTCCCTGGCCGTGCCGGCTTCCTCTGCTCGAACGCGGACCGCCCATGGGGCACGCGAAGGAAGCCGGTGCCTCCTGCCCGCACCCCTGGAGAGGATGGTCCCTGCCTGCGCCACCCCAGTAGGCTCAGGTGGTCGTATTCATCCAGTTCAGCAAGAGCTTCATGCTGCGCTCAACCACATCCACGAACCAGCCAAAGGGGATACCCATGGTTGCCGACTCCGAGGCGGCAATGCCCGGCCACGCCATGAAGATCGGCGAGGTGGCCGGGCGCACCGGCCTGTCCCTGCGTTCCATCCGCCACTATGACGACGTCGGCCTCGTTCCGCCATCCGCGCGCAGCGAGGGCGGATTCCGGCTCTACACCGAGGACGACGTGACCCGCCTGCTGCGCGTCATGCGCATCACCCCGCTCGGCTTCAGTCTCGAGGAGACCGCCCTCCTGCTCGAGGTTCTCGAGGGGCCGGCTGCCGAGGCGCCGCGGGAGGACATCGCGGCGTACCTGGAGCGGGCGCGGAAGGGGCGGGCCACACTCGCCCGGAAGCTGCGCCAGGCGGACGAGCTGCTGGCCGAGCTCGAGGCGCTCGGGGACTGACCCACCCGCCCCGGTCCGCTGGCCAGCGCACGCACTCGGCATCCGCGGTGATCTCCGCCATGCATCCGACAATCCGCGCCAAACCTACCCTCACGTAAGAGTAGGGTTCCTCTCATGACACCTGCCTCCACTGCCTCCGCCCGCGTGGCGGCCCCGCCAAACTCGCGCGAACCCTCGCCCGAGCAGCTGCAGTCCGTCCGCCTGACCCTCCGCTCACCCGGCCGCCTCAAGACCGAGGTCCTCGCCGGCCTCGTCGTCGCGCTGGCCCTGATCCCCGAGGCCATCGCCTTCGCGCTCATCGCGGGTGTCGACCCGCAGGTGGGCCTGTTCGCCGCGGCCACCATGGCCATGACCATCGCGTTCGTGGGTGGACGGCCGGCCATGGTCTCGGCGGCCACGGCCGCGACGGCCCTCGTCGTCGCGCCCTTGGTGGCCTCCCATGGACTCGACCACTTGATCGCCGCGGTGATCCTGGCCGGAGGGTTGCAGGTGGTCCTGGGGCTGCTCGGCGTCGCGAAGCTCATGCGGTTCGTCCCGCGCTCGGTGATGGTGGGCTTCGTCAATGCCCTGGCCATCCTGATCTTCACCTCGCAGCTGCCGGACCTGATGGGCGTGCCGTGGCTGGTGTACCCGCTGACCGCCCTCGGCCTTGCGATCATCCTGCTGCTGCCGCGCGTCACCACGGCCGTCCCGGCCCCGCTCGTAGCGATCGTCGTCGTCACCGTGATCGTGCTGCTGGCCGGCGCGGACGTGCCCACGGTGGGGGACAAGGGCCGTCTGCCGGACTCTCTGCCCGCCCTGCTGGTGCCGGATGTGCCGTTCACGCTGGAGACGCTGCAGCTGCTGTTCCCATACGCGCTCGGCATGGCCGTCGTCGGCCTGCTCGAGTCCCTCATGACCGCCAAGCTCGTGGACGACATCACAGACACCCACTCCTCCAAGACCCGCGAGTCCTGGGGCCAGGGCGTCGCGAACGTGGTCTCGGGGCTGTTCGGGGGCATGGGCGGCTGTGCCATGGTCGGCCAGACCATGATCAACGTGAAGGCCTCCGGGGCCCGCACCCGGATCTCCACCTTCATGGCGGGCGTGTTCGTGCTGATCCTGTCCGTCACGCTGGGTGACGTGGTGGCGCTTGTGCCCATGGCCGCGCTCGTGGCCGTGATGATCTTCGTGTCCCTGGCCACCTTCGACTGGCACTCGATCCGGCCGTCCACGCTGGCCTTCATGCCCAAGTCCGAAACCGCCGTGATGCTCGTGACCGTGGCGGCCACCGTCCTCACCCACAACCTCGCGATCGGCGTGGGCCTGGGCGTGCTCGCGGCCATGGTCATGTTCGCCCAGCGGGTCTCGCACTTGGCCACCGTCACCCGCACCCTCGAGGGGCAGGGGCGCGACGCCGTCGCGCGCTACCGCGTGCAGGGCGAGCTGTTCTTCGCCTCCTCCAACGACCTCTACACGCAGTTCGACTACGCGGGCGACCCCGCGCGCGTGGTGATCGACTTCAGCCAGGCGCACCTGTGGGACGCCTCCACGATCGCGGCGCTGGACGCCGTCGAGGAGAAGTACCGGCGGCACGGGGCGACGGTGGAGATCACCGGTCTCAACGTGGCCAGCCGGGCGATGCGCGCTCGGATGTCCGGCCGCCTCGGCGGGGGCCACTGAGACAGGGTTCGCGCACCCCTGACCCTGCTCGATGCCTCGGGGTCAGGGGTGCCCATGAATCACGGGCACTGAACAGCACCGGGCCTGCCTCCATTTGACCCCCGCCCACACGCCCAGTCAGGACCGCTGGCGCAATGGCACCGGCGTCTGCTGAGGATCGCGCGTGGTTGTCGCCGCCTCGGCGCGTGTGAGACGAGGGCGGCAGATTCGGTCGTTTATGGCGTGGCTCCCAGACGCCTCCGGCAGTTGTGAACAGCTTCGCTCTGTGTCGTCCTTCAAGCTTCTCTCCCTGTCGTCCCGCGTCACGAAGCGGACCGGTTCTCGAGGTGCGGAAGATCGTCGGTGCGGGCATGGGGTGGTGGGTGCATACTGGTGGTGTCTTCGGACCCGGCAGTGGGGCTTGCCGGACCCAACCTCGACACTCGTCGACAACAGTCCCTATCTCAGCTGGTTGCGCTTCTGTGCGCCTGAGGTAGGGAGATGTCATGGTCGAGTCGAACACTGCCGGTGTTGTCGTGGTCGGTGTGCAGTCCGGGCAGGGGCACGACGTCGTCGGTGTCGCGGCTGCCGTCGCTGAACGCTTCAGCGCCCGCCTGGTGTGTGTGGTCGTCGATCCGGCGCTGCTGTCAGCGGGGGTGCGTGCGGACGGGTCGGAGATCATCGAACCGATCGACCCGGACACGGCGGACAGCGACCCGCAGCAGCTCCCCGACGAAGACATGCGGGTCATCAGAGATCTTGCTGCGGCGCGATCGGTCGACGTGGACTTCGTCTCCCGCGTCGGGGACCCGAGTCACGCACTCGCTGCGGTGGCTGAGGAACGTGACGCGGTGATGATCGTCGTCGGATCCCAGGCTGGCCGACGCCGGATAGCGGAACTGCTCACCGGGTCCGTCGCCGCGCACCTGACGCATCAGCAGCACCGGCCGATACTGGTCGTCCCGCACGACCCGGTCGGCGCCACCGTCCTCCTCCCGTCGGAAGCCCCGTGACGGGCATGCTGACGCTCCTGCGGCATGGGGAGAGCACCGCGAACGAAGCCGGCACCTTCACCGGGCTCCTCGACGTCCCGCTCACGCACCGCGGCGAACGGCAAGCATCCGCAGCCGGACAGCTCCTCCGGTCGAACCACATCACGCCGGACGTCGTGGTCACCTCCACATTGCGCCGTGCCGTCCGCACCGCCGAACTGGTCTGCGACGCCCTCGGGACACAGCTGCCCACGGAAGCGGTGTGGCAGCTCAACGAACGCAACTACGGTGCCCTGACCGGGATGACGAAGACCGACGCCCGTCGGATGCTCGGTGACGACGAGTACGTGCGGCTCCGCAGGTCCCGTACCGGCACACCGCCACCGATGTCGCTGCACCTGTGGGAGGAACTGCGGTCGAGCTCCGCGCTGCGCGGCCTGCCCGACGGCGCCCTCCGACGCACCGAGGCACTCTCGGACGTCATCAAGCGGGTCCGCCCCGTCTTGCACGACCGGCTCCTGCCGATGGTGCGGTCAGGGCGGAGCGTCCTCGTCGTCGCGCACGGGAACTCGCTCCGCGCACTCTGCGCATGCATCGACGACCTCACCGACCCGGAGCTCGAGCAGCTCAACCTGCCGACCGGGCAACCCGTGCAGTACCACCTCGCCCCGACGGGTGCTCTCGTCCCGCGGGGTGGGGCGTTCCTGGATCCGGTAGCAGCACAGCACGCCGCGGCGCTGGTCGCGGCAGAAGGCGGAACATGACCACCCGAACGGACACCCCGATGCCCGACGACCAGCTCCCTCCCGACCCGGACGTCGACGTCTCCGACCCGGCAACGACCATGCGGCCGGTGCATCTGCGGTGGCGGTACGTCGGCCTCGTCGCCGTCGGTGGGGCCGGCGGTACTGCCCTCCGCGACGTCATCAGTAGCGTGCTCCCTGCCGATGGCGGGGTGAGTTGGTCGATCTTCTGGATCAACATCACCGGGGCGCTGGCCCTCGGTGTGCTGTTGGAAGCGCTCGCGCACCGTGGGCCCGATGCCGGTCGCCGGAGGGTGCTGCGGCTGCTCCTCGGGACAGGGGTCCTCGGCGGGTTCACCACCTACAGCACCCTCGCCGAGTCCACCGCCGCCCTGTTCCTCGACGGCCACGGCCTCGCTGGCACCGGCTACGCGCTCCTCACTGTCCTATCCGGCGCGATCGCGACCGCCTGCGGTCTCGTCGTCGCCGGCTGGTTCCGTCCCCGAACGGAGGAAGCATGAACGCCGCCCTCATCGTCGTCGTCGCCCTCGGTGGCGGTGCCGGCGCTGCCGGTCGGTTCCTCCTCGACGGGCTGATCAACACCGGCCGGGAGTTCCGGCTCCCCGTCGGCACGCTGACGATCAACATCACCGGGTCGCTGCTGCTGGGGATCATCGTCGGCGCCGCCACGCACCTCGGCGCGGTGCCGGTCGCGGTCCTCGGCACCGGGGTGATGGGCGGCTACACCACGTTCAGCACCGCCAGCTTCGAAACCGTCCGCCTCGCCCGCAGCGGACGGATCACCGCCGCCGCGATCAACGGTCTCGGAATGCTCGTCGTCTCCGTCGCCGCCGCGACCGCCGGCATCCTCCTCGGCGGCACCCTGTGACCACCCCACTCACTGACCACCCACCCGCTCCAGCACCGGAGGTACCCATGCTGTTCGACGTCACGATCGAGATTCCCCGCGGCAGCGGCAACAAGTACGAGGTCGACCACACCACCGGCCGGATCCGGCTCGACCGGGCGGTGTTCACCAGCATGGTGTTCCCCCAGGACTACGGCTCCATCGACAACACCCTCGGCGATGACGGCGACCCCCTCGACGCCCTGGTGCTCCTGCCCCGTCCCACGTTCCCCGGCGTCGTCATCACGGTCCGGCCGGTCGGGATGCTGCGCATGGTCGACGAGAACGGCGGCGACGACAAGATCCTCACCGTTCCCGCTGGCGACGACCGCTTCGCGCAGCTGCGGGACATCACCGATGTGCCGGAACACACGCTGGCGGAGATCGAGCACTTCTTCGCCCACTACAAGGAGATCGAGCACGGCAAGCACGTCACCACCAACGGGTGGGCCGACCGTGCTGCTGCCGAAGCCGTCATCCGCACCGCACAGAACGCCCACACCCGACACCCGTGACCCACGGGTCCACAGACTGCCGCGGGGAGGCACTGGCGCTGAGTGATCGCCAGCAGGTCGTCCCTCCGCCTCCCCGCGGCTTCCCCTTCCAACCACAGACCAGCTCGACGCATGACCCGAACCGAACCGAAGGAGCGTCACCATGAACGACTACATCAGCGGCATCCACCACCACGGAGCCCATCAGGGTGAGTACGTCACCCACCACGACCACCCCGTCACCATCGACGCCGTCCACGGCGCCCGCATCCTCGACTCCCGCGGCTACCCGACCGTCCGCGTGTCCCTCGAGCTCGACGACGGCCGCACCGTCACCGGGGACGCCCCCGCGGGCGCATCCACCGGCGCCCACGAAGCCGTCGAGCTCCGCGACGGCGGTTCCGCGTTCGGCGGCCGCGACGTCACCCAGGCGCTCCACCTGATCGACACCGACATCTCAGGGCTCCTCACCGGCCGGTCGTGGTCGGCGATCGGGCAGATCGACGCCGCCCTTGCCGAACTCGACGGCACCACCGGGTACCGCCGGCTCGGCGCGAACAGCGTTGTCGCCACCTCGATCGCCGCATCCAGGGCCCTCGCCCATGCCGCGGACCTCCCGCTCTGGCAGTGGATCGCTGAGATCACCGGCTCGACGCCGCGGATGCCGGTCCCGCACTTCAACGTCCTCAACGGCGGCGCGCACGCAGCGAACGAGCTGGACTTCCAGGAGTTCATGATCGCTCCCGTCAACGCAGGCTCGATGGCAGACGCCGTCCGAATCGGCGCAGACGTGTACCACGCTCTCGCGGCGCTGGTTCGGGACCGGTTCGGCAGCCTCGGCCTCGGCGACGAGGGCGGTTTCGCACCGTCGATCGCTGCGCCCGAGGAAGCGCTCGACCTGCTCGTCGACGCGATCCGTACCGCCGGCTACGAGCCGGGCGTCGATCAGGTGGCGATCGCGCTCGATCCGGCCGCGAACGAGTTCTCCCAGGGCGACGGCTCCTACCGGGTGCTCAACGACAGCCTCGACCGGGACGGGCTGGTCGACTACTACCGGCACCTCATCGACACGTATCCGATCCGGAGCATCGAAGACGCGTTCGCGGAAGACGACCATGAGGGGTTCCGCCGCATGCAAGCGGCGCTCGGCGACCGGATCCAGATCGTCGGCGACGACCTCTACGTCACCGACCCACAGCGGATCCGCGACGGCGGCGAGCAGCAGCTGACGAACGCGGCACTGATCAAGCCGAACCAGATCGGGACCGTCTCCCAGACCCTCGGCGCGATCGCCACCGCCAAGAGCATCGGGATGGCCAGCATGGTCTCCCACCGTTCTGGGGAGACCACGGACACGTTCATCGCGGACCTCGTTGTCGGGACCGGCACCGGGCAGATCAAGTCCGGCGCACCCGGCCGCGGGGAACGCGTCGCGAAGTACAACCGGCTCACCGAGATCGCCGAGCAGCACCCGGAGCTGCCCTACGGACTGATCTGACCACCGGTACTCGAGCTGCGAGCAGTGTCCAGGAACGCCGTCACAGCGGGCCCCGGGCGGCCTGACCAGATCGCTCGCAGCGGCCGGATCAGTGGCGGGCCGAGCAGTAGCGCCCGGACGAGGGCACCGTCTTCGAGGTCAGTGTCGACGGTGCGGAGACTCATCACCGCGGGCGCGATGCCCGCTCGAGCGTTGGCGCGGATGATGCCAGTCGTTTCCAGCACTGCAGCCGGCGGGACCAGGGTCAGACCCGCGTCGTCGAGCCACGCTTCGACCGTGGAGCGGGTGCCGGACCCTTCCTCACGGAGCAGCAGGGGTGTCTCCGCGAGGTCATCCGAGGTGATGGCCGAAGCGCTTGCCCAAGGATGGTGCGGGGCGACGACGACCACGAGTTCGTCCTCATCGACCACCAACGATGAGAGGCCAATCGGCGCAGCAGGAGTCTCCGTGAACCCGACGTCGGCAGCGCCGGAACGGACGAGGTCGGTCACGTCGGCGGAGTTCCCCGCGATCAAACGCACCGACGCATCCGGCGTGGCAGCACGGTGGGTGAGCAGCCATCCGGGCAGCAGGAGTTCGGCGATCGTCTGCGACGCTGCGATCACGAGGGATCCCGCCGGTTCCCGCAGCGCGGCGACGCCTGCTTCAAGCCGCCGGGAGGCCTCCAACACCGGGACGGCGAGACCGAGCACCACCCGGCCGGCGTCGGTCAGCGCGGTCCCGGATGCCGTCCGGTGCGCCAGCGGCTGACCGGTCGCCTGCTCCGCGGCACGCAAGCGCGCAGACACCGCCTGCTGTGTCACCCCCAACACCTCGGCCGCGCGGGTCAACGACCCGGTCTCCGCGACGCGGACGAGGACCTCGAGGGTGTCGAGGTCCAGGATCCGGTCCGTCAACCGCCGCAGTGCCACAAGCAACCATTGTGCCCTGCCAACGAGTCCGCCGTTCCCGAACCACGGGGCACACGCGCACGATGGGTGCATGTCCGCTCACCTCGCCCACGCACCCGCAGCCTCTGAGCACGGTGTGCGCGACCGGCGGCTGTTCCGGGAGCTGGAGCGGCCCGGCCTGATCGTGTCGAACCTGACCCCGAACTGGTTCGCGTCGATCATGGGGACCGGGATCGTCGCCGTCGCGGCCGCGTCGTTACCGCTGCAGTTCCCCGGTCTGCGCACGGCGGCGACGGTCGTCTGGGCGATCGCGGCGGTCCTGCTCGTCGCCCTCACCATCGCGACGGTCCTGCACTGGGTCCGCTACCGGAGCACCGCAGCGAAGCACCACCTCAACCCGGTGATTTCCCACTTCTACGGCGCACCGCCCATGGCGTTCCTCACCGTCGGCGCCGGCACGATCCTCCTCGGCAAGGACTGGATCGGCCTCCCCGCCGCCGTCACCGTCGACTGGGTCCTCTGGACCATCGGCACCATCGGCGGCCTGCTCACCGCGGTCCTGGTGCCGTACCTGGCGTTCACCCGCCACGAGAACACGCCCGAATCCGCGTTCGGCGGCTGGCTGATGCCGATCGTCCCGCCGATGGTGTCCGCCTCGACCGGTGCGCTCCTCCTGCCGTATGCCCCCGCCGGGCAGGCACGGGAGACCCTGCTGTGGTCCTGCTACGGCTTCTTCGGCCTCAGCCTCATCACGTCCCTGGTCGTCATTACGCTGATCTGGAACCGTCTCGCGCAACACAAGGTCGGTGCCGCCGGTATGGTGCCGACCCTGTGGATCGTCCTCGGACCGGTCGGACAGTCCATCACCGCGGTAAACCTCCTCGCATCGAACGCCCCCGCCGTCGTCGACGCGTCGACCGCCCACGCACTGCTGGTCGTGGCGCTGGTGTACGGGTTCGCGATGCTCGGCTTCGCGCTGCTGTGGACCGTCATCGCCCTCGCCATCACCATCCGCACCGCCCGCGAACACCTGCTGTTCAGCCTGACCTGGTGGTCATTCACGTTCCCCGTCGGCACCTGCGTCACCGGCCTGAACGGCCTGGCCCTGCACTCCGGACTCACCGTCGTCGCCGTCCTCGCAGTCGTCTACTACGTGGGCCTCGTCGCCGCGTGGATCACCGTTGCCGTCCGCACCTTCCACGGCTCCGTCATCCGCGGCACACTCCTCGCACCACCACAGCCGGCATGAGCACCCCCGACGAACTCGCGGACGAGGTCGCGGACGTTCGATCCCTGAACGCCCTCGCCGAGGCATGGCGCACCGCACCCGACGGTTCACGGCGGTTCGTCCCGAACTTCGACCCGAGATCCGGCGGCACATCCAGCCGCGTCCTGGTCCTCATGCAGTCGCCCGGCCCCCAGACGATCGCCGCAGCGCACACGGCGATCTGCAGCGAGGACAACCCGGGCCCGACCGCGGCCGCGTTCCGCGCAGCCCGCATCGAGTCCGGACTCGCACGCAACGACTACCTCCGCTGGAACCTCATCCCGTGGGAGATTCTCGGCCGCGTCCGACCTGTGGACATCGACGAGGGGCGACACGCCCTCGAAACTCTGCTCAAGGTGCTCCCCGTGCTCGATGCCATCGTCACGTACGGTACCGCCGCCCTCAACGGAGTCATGCGGCACCTCACCCTGGACGAGCACCCCCGACTCGTACCCGTCATCGCGGCACCACACCCCTCTCCGGCCAACGGCCGCCATCGCGCGGAACAACAACGACGTTCCGTCCAAGCGCTCCGGCTCGCGGCGCTGACTCACCGGCTGTAGCAAATACGAACGACTCCGCTACAACTGCCCGTGCCGACGGTTCGGCAGCGTGTGAGGCGGCGTGTCTTGTAACGGAACCCAATCCCGGAATCTACGTGCCGCCACTACCCCTCCTGGTCGAGTTTCGCTACGTTCTCTCCATGGGTCACCTCCTCGGGTACGCGCGCGTGTCCACCACCGACCAGGACGCGTCGCTACAGATCGACGCGCTGGGCGCCGCCGGCTGCTACCGCGTGTTCGTCGACACCATGTCCGGGTCGCTGCAACACCGGCCCGAGCTCGACAAGCTCCTCGACCAGCTCCGCCCCGGCGACACTCTCGTCGTCTGGCGACTCGACCGGCTCGGTCGATCCATCCGGCACCTCATCGACCAGCTGCACGCACTCGCCGAACGCGGCATCGGGTTCCGGTCGCTGCAGGAGACCATTGACACCACCTCACCCGGTGGCCGGCTTGTGTTCCACGTCTTCGCTGCGCTGGCGGAGTTCGAACGGGACCTCATCAAGGAACGCACCAACGCCGGCCTCGCCGCCGCCCGAGCCCGCGGCAGAACCGGCGGCCGACCATCTCGGCTCTCCGCGGACCAGGTGCGCACCGCACGCCGGCTCTACGAACAGCAGGACATGACCGTCGCGCAGATCGGCGATGTCCTCGGCGTCAGCCGCACCACCATCTACCGGACGCTCGCGAAGCACGCCGAACCCGTCGCCCGCCGACGCGCAAAGCCCTCACCGACGATGTAGCCGGTCATGGACGCGAGCGAGCGGTGGCGAATCCTTCGACTGCACGTCGAGGACGCAATCCCGCTTGCCACTCTGGCCCGCAGCACGGGCGTCACCGAGCGCACCCTGCAACGCTGGCTCGCCCGCTACCGGACAGGCGGATACGCCGCCCTCGCCGACGACGCTCGCGCCGACCATGGCGTCCGACGCACAGCACCGGAACTCGTCCGCCTGGTCGAAGGGCTTGCGCTCACCAAGCCGCGGCCGTCGATCGCCACCATTCACCGTCAGGTTGGCGTCCACTGCGCTGAACGGGGACTGCCGTCGCCGTCGTACTCCGCCGTGCGGTCGATCGTGAACGGGCTCGATCCCGGAATGGTGACGCTCGCACTCGAGGGGCCAGCGTCATACCGTGACAAACACGAGCTGCTGCTCCGACGTCGCGCGGACCGCCCGAACGCGATCTGGCAGGCGGACCACACGATGCTTGACCTGCTCATCGTCGGGCCCAACGGCAAGCCCGCACGGCCGTGGTTGACGGTGATCCTCGACGACTACTCCCGCGCGATCTGCGGGTACATGGTGTTCCTCGGTGCCCCGTCAGCGGCGAACACCGCGCTCGCGCTGCGCCAAGCGATCTGGCACAAGCCGGAACCGGACTGGCCCGTCTGCGGGATCCCGGACGTGCTCTACACGGACCACGGGTCCGACTTCACCAGCCATCGTCTCGGCGACACCGCCGCTGTGCTGCACCTCCGCATCATCCACTCGCAGGTCGCCCGGCCCCAGGGGCGCGGGAAGATCGAGCGGTTCTTCGGCACGATCAACACCGAACTGCTCCCAACGCTCCCCGGCCATTTCGCAGCCGGATCCTCGGCGCCGACGCCGGCGCTGGATCTCGGCGGCGTCGACAGTGCCATCAGCACGTTCATCCGCAGCTACAACGCCCGCACCCACCGCGAGCTCCGGACGAGCCCACTGCACGCGTGGATTGCAGACGGGTGGCTGCCACGGCTCCCGGAGTCCCTTGAACAGCTCGACGGGTTCCTGCTCACCGTCCCCACGACGCGGGTCGTGCAGCGCGATGGCATCCACTTCGAGGGCCTCCGCTACACCGCGGCCACTCTCGCGCCGTTCGTCGGTAGCACCGTGAGTGTCCGGTACGACCCACGCGACGTCACCGAGATCCGCGTCTTCCACCGCGACGTGTTCCTCTGCACCGCGATCAGCACCGAGCACCAGACCGAGACGATCAGCCTCAAGCAGATCCAAGCCGCCAGGAACGCTCACCGCCGGGCTTTACGCGGGCAGATCCACGAACGCATCGCGATCGTCAATCCCAAACTCGACGACACCACCACACCGGCAGCCGTCGAGACGGATCGGCCGCGACTGAAGACCTACGAGGAGGACCGGTCATGACGAGCCAGTTCATCGTCACCAAGGAGCACCGCCGGTTCGCAGAGTTTGCCGACGCGGTCCGGAAGCAGAACACCATCGGCGTCTGCTTCGGGCCCGCCGGCGTCGGCAAGACCCTCTCAGCGCGCCGCTACGCGCACTGGGACAGCATCGGCCCGTTCATCGCCAGGTGGGCCGCACGCAGTGAAGACGACACCAAGATCTATGCCGCGGCCCACCGCGCCCGGACCGTCTTCTACACGCCCGAGGTCTCCGCGACGATGCGCGCCCTGCAAGAGGACCTCCGGCACGACATGATCCGCACCGAACGCTGCATCGAGGAACACCTCGTCCTCCACGGCGGCCACGTCGACCACGCGCACGGCCCCAACCCGTCACTGCTCGAGCTGATCATCATCGATGAGTCCGAACGCCTCACCGGCAACGCCATCGAGTGGCTCCGCGACCAGTACGACCGAACAGGCATCGCGATGATCCTGATCGGCATGCCCGGCATCGAGAAGCAGTTCACTCACTACCCACAGCTCTACAGCCGACTCGGGTTCGCCCACCAGTACCGCCCCCTCGGCCACGACGAGCTGCTGTTCGTCCTCGAACGTCAATGGCGCAAGCTCGGCAAGACCCTCGACCCCGACGACTTCACTGACGCGCAAGCCATCGCCGCCGTCGAACGCATCACCCGCGGCAACTTCCGTCTCCTCGAACGTCTCCTCCCACAGATTCAACGTGTCCTGAAGATCAACGAGCTCGACGTCATCACCAACGACGTCGTCGAAGCCGCCCGCAGCACCCTCGTCATCGGCACCACCTAACCCGACACGGAACGCAGCGAAAACCGCGACACAGAGCGAAGCTGCTCACACGGGACACTCGGCGCCGCGGATTTTCGCGGCGCTCGGCGTCGTATCTGTGTGTGCCGGTAAGCGATCCCCTTACGGGACGCCTGCTACCCATAGCGCTATGTCACTTGACCGACCAAACGTTTGGTCGGTACTCTCGGGGCATGGCAAAGACGACCGAGCAGCTGCTCGATGATGCGATCGCCGTGCTGCGGCGCGGTGGCGTGGTGACGATCGATTCCGTCGCCTCCGAAGCAGGCATGAGTAAGGCGGGGGTGGTGCATCACTTCTCCTCGAAGGAGGCGCTGATGGTCGGCGTCGTCAATCGGGTGATGGACCTCTGGGAGGGACAGCTCGCCGCGACGATCGGGGAGGTCACCGATCCGGTCGAGCGGCTGCGCGCGTATGTGGACTTCGAGGTGCTCTCCGATTTCGACGGGGGCGATCTCGCGCTGCTCGCGGATGTGAAGCTGCGCGACACTCTCGCCGCCCAGTGGCGGGAGCGCCTGCGGCCCTGGTTCGGGGAGGACGCACCCGGCGACGCTGGCCAGAAAGCCGCGTTGCAGTCGGCGCGTCTGATCGCTGACGGCGCCTGGACCGACCAGGCGCTCGGACTTCTGAGCATGACCGGTGAGCAGCGTGCACTCGTGCGCGGCATCGCCCAACGACTGATCGATGAAGGAGTACAGAAATGAAGTGGGTGTTCCTCGCCGGGGCGATCGCGCTCGAGGTGACAGGCTCCCTGTCACTGAAAGCTGCCGTCGACGCCCCCGGATTCTTCGCGCTCGTCGCGGTCGGCTACATCGGAGCGTTCACGCTCCTGGCCGGCGCGCTCAAGCAGGGCATGCCCCTCGGCGTCGGGTACGGCATCTGGGGAGCCGCCGGAGTGGCCCTGACCGCGATCCTCTCCGCAGTCATCTTCGGAGAGCCGCTGACCGCGCTGATGACCCTCGGCATCGCCGTCGTCATCGGCGGGGTCCTGTGCGTCGAGCTCGGCTCGCAGGCCGCGACGAAGAAGCGTGAAGGGACCGTCTGATGGCCTACCTGTTCCTCATCATCGCGATCATCTTCGAGGTCGCCGGCGCCCTCTCGCTGCGCATGGCGACCTCCGGCTCCAAGAAGAAGGGCCTGTGGCTGCTCGCCGTCCTCGGCGGCTACGGCATCGCGTTCTTCGGCATCACCATGGCCCTCGTGGAGGGCCTGGCCCTCGGAGTCGCCTACGGCATCTGGGCCGCGTCCGGTGTCGCGCTCACCGCGGTCCTCAGCCGCATCCTCTTCAAGGAACCGCTGACCAAGGTGATGGCGGCCGGTATCGGCCTGATCATCGTCGGGGTGCTCATGATCGAGCTCGGAGCCGCGCACTGACCCCCGCGCCGGTGGCCGCCGATCCATCTCAGGCGCGATCCGCGGCCGCCGGCGCCTCAGAGCCTGCGGCGGCACGATGTCCAGACGACGCGCCCCGTCTCTCTAGCCAGTTCCGCCTCGCAGCTACGCTCACCTCATGACCCGGATGAGCGTGCTCGAGGCCTGGACCTGGATCAACGAGTACGGCAGCGCGATCGGCGCCGTCGCCGGCGTTGTCGCCGCGCTCGTCGCGATCATCGCGCTCATCTCCGCCGCCCTGGACAGCAAAGCCCGATCCCAGCCGATGATCGCCGCCGAGTTCCGCCCCGCGGTCGATAGCGACTCCTCCATCGACTTCATCATCACCAACCTCGGACCGACCCCCGCGCGAGACATCACCGTCACCTTTAATCCGCCCATAGTCATCCCCGACGACTCCGACCGGCTCCTCGCGCCCTACCTCGTCAAGCGCTACGAACGCCCCATCCCGGTTCTTAACCCGGGCCAGATTCTCTCGAACACCTGGTGGGCCGGCCGCGCCGGCACCGGGAACGAGCTCACAAACCACGAACCGACGCCCGACGAGGTGAACGTCACCAAGATCTATGCCGCGGCCCACCGCGCCCGGACCGTCTTCTACACGCCCGAGGTCTCCGCGACGATGCGCGCCCTGCAAGAGGACCTCCGGCACGACATGATCCGCACCGAACGCTGCATCGAGGAACACCTCGTCCTCCACGGCGGCCACGTCGACCACGCGCACGGCCCCAACCCGTCACTGCTCGAGCTGATCATCATCGATGAGTCCGAACGCCTCACCGGCAACGCCATCGAGTGGCTCCGCGACCAGTACGACCGAACAGGCATCGCGATGATCCTGATCGGCATGCCCGGCATCGAGAAGCAGTTCACTCACTACCCACAGCTCTACAGCCGACTCGGGTTCGCCCACCAGTACCGCCCCCTCGGCCACGACGAGCTGCTGTTCGTCCTCGAACGTCAATGGCGCAAGCTCGGCAAGACCCTCGACCCCGACGACTTCACTGACGCGCAAGCCATCGCCGCCGTCGAACGCATCACCCGCGGCAACTTCCGTCTCCTCGAACGTCTCCTCCCACAGATTCAACGTGTCCTGAAGATCAACGAGCTCGACGTCATCACCAACGACGTCGTCGAAGCCGCCCGCAGCACCCTCGTCATCGGCACCACCTAACCCGACACGGAACGCAGCGAAAACCGCGACACAGAGCGAAGCTGCTCACAGGCAGTCTCCACAACTCGCCTGCCAGACGGCCGAAGACTGGCCCCAGTCAGTTCGCCACAACACCGGCCCCAGCAGGGTTTGTGGCAGACGCCTTTCAGCCTGCCCACGTTGCGCAGGGAACACGAGGCCGGCACCCAGGACGCACAGGGGTCCTCAGCCCTGGAGGGGCAGGTATCTCTGATGGCCTGAAGGATCAGCTCAGACCCCTCGACCTGGCGCACCGGTCAGTGCATCAGGTGCGCGCGGACCAGAGCCTCGATGACCGCTGCCTGGCTGGGCGTTGCCGGGTTCATGGCCGCTTCTCGACGCACCGCGTCGCGGATCGCTTCGGGCACCCGCACGTTCAGCGCCACGGTCGGTGCCCCACGCCGGGCTAGGGGCACATACCCGCCGGCCGGGTCCGAGGCTGTTGCCGGCTCTGCGGGGATCACCGCTCCGGGAGCCGGGGTCTGGGGGGCCGGGCTGGGCTTGCGGCGCTGTGCTCGCAGGCTCAGGTCGGGTTCGGACTGCTTCTCGTTCATGCGGTGATCCTTTCGAAGATGAGGCCGGCCAGGTCGGCGTAGGCGGTGGCGACGGGTTCGCCCTTCTCGTAGCGGCCCAGCCAGTCGCAGGCCAGACGTGCCTTGGGGACGATGGAGCGGGCCGGCACCAGGGGGGTGAGCAGCAGCCCGGTCTCGCGCAGCTCCTCGACGGCGACGGTCTGGTCCTTGGGGGTGATGTGGTCTCGGTAGTCCGAGACGACGATGCCCACCTCGGTGAGCCGGTCTGCAGCTCCCAGCAGGGCCATGGACTGTTTGAACGCGGCCACGCTCTGGCGGGCCCCGTGCACCCCGTCGCAACCGTCCGAGGTGGGGCGGGCGGCGTAGATCACCCCGTCTGAGGCGGTGAACGCGTTCTGGGTCAGCGGCCCGCCCTGACGGTTGGGACAGTCGATGACCACCAGATCAGCCTGCAGACCGGACAAGGCCATGCGCAGACGCAGATGGGCGTGGTCCGCGCGGTCGGCTTCCTGGTGAGACAAGGACCGGTCAGAGGGGACCACGCGAAGGTTCTCGTGCCAGCCGGAGGGCACGGCAAGATCCTGGATCCAGCCGGTGGGGTCGGGGTTGCCAATCACCGCGCCGATATGCAGGCCAGGCTCGGTAGGTTCCACGTCCACCCATTTCGTGGCAGCCGCACGAGGATCCAGATCGATCAAGACCACCTGTCGGCCCTGCTCAGCCCAGGACATGGCCAGGGAAACGGCCGTCGTCGTCTTGGCGACACCGCCGGCCTCGGAGTAGACCATCAAGGTATGCATGCACGCATGCTTTCATGCTTGCTTACTAGTAAGCAAGCATGAAAGCGTGCTGACTTGCTAGCGCGCAAGTTAGATAGCTAGCTTGCTAGCAAGTTTTTCTTGGTGCCCACTCGCACTAACCAAGAGTGGAAAGAGTCCTCACGGAACTACCGAAGCCTTCAGAGCCGCCCATTAGGTGCACTGACCGGGGAAGTTGATCGACCCGATCGAGTTCAGCTGGTCGTCTGCGTGCAGAAGGTCGTAGAGGTCCGCGTAGTCGGCGTCGGAGAGCTTGCCGCTCCAGTTCGCTGCTGCGACCTCCCCGAACTCACCGGGCCGGGTCACGGTGTAGGCCGGGTCATCGGTGGGTGCGGGGTCATCGGTGGGTGCGGGGTCATCGGTGGG
>NZ_JABFBB010000016.1:80524-82284 GCF_017168555.1 Micrococcus sp. KRD012 | reverse complement strand
GGGTGGGCTTGCGTCGCTGTGCTCGCAGACTCAGGTCGGGCTCAAGCTGCTTCTCGTTCATGCGGTGATCCTTTCGAAGATGAGGCCGGCCAGGTCGGCGTAGGCGGAGGCGACGGGTTCGCGCTTCTCATAGTGGCCCAGCCAGTCGCAGGCCAGACGTGCACCGGGGACGATGGAGCGGGCCGGCACCAGGGGGGTGAGCAGCAGCCCGGTCTCGCGCAGCTCCCAGCAGGGCCATGGACTGTTTGAACGCGGCCACGCTGCGGCAGGCTCCGTGCACCCCGACGCAGTCGTCCGAGGCGGGGCGGGCCGCATAGATCACCCGTCTGCGGCGGTGAACGCGTTGGGGGTCAACGGCCCGCCCTGACGGTCGGGGCAGTGGACGACGAGCTGTGGATGCCGCGAGCGAGACGAAGGGCGGGGGCTTCGCGTCTCCGCCTCTATCGTCGGGTCCCCGCGCCCTCCGGCCGACCCCATCCATGACGGCGCGGGGCTGCCGGCGTTCCGGACGGGCCCGGTTGACCGGCCTGCGATCACCCCACCGGCCCCGGGGACAGGGTCCACGTCGAGAGCAGCCGACCCAGCAGGCAGCCCCGCCCGGCCACCCTCAGTCCCGTGGCGTGACCGAGCGCAGCGCGAGCTCGGTGAGGACGGCCGCCTCGAGGGCCTCGCGTCCCTTGTCCTCTCGGGATCCGGGCAGGCCCGCCCGGTCGCGGGCCTGCTGGTCGGTGTCCACGGTGAGCACGCCGAAGCCCACGGGAACGCCGGTGCGCACCGAGACCTCCGTCACGCCCTGGGTCACGGACTGGCACACGTAGTCGAAGTGCGGGGTGTCCCCGCGCACCACGACGCCGAGGACCACGACGACGTCGAAGCGCTCCGCCAGCCGCGCCGCAGCGACGGTGAGCTCGACGGTGCCGGGCACGCGCACGAGCACGGGCTCCAGGCCCAGGTCGGCCGCGGCGGCCTGCGCCCCGGCGATCAGCCCGTCCATGATCTCCGTGTGCCACTGGGCGGCGACGATCGCCACGTTCAGGCCGCTCGCAGCGGCGGGGTCGGGGGTGAAGGTCGGGGCTCCGGCGCCGCTCATGGGGTGTCCTCCTGGTGCCTCGGTGGGTGCGGCGGGGGCGGAGGGGATGAGCGCGAGGCGCTCGGCGTACCGGGCGAGCACGTCGGTCTCGAGGTTGACGCGGTCGCCCGGCCGCAGGGCGCCCAGGGTGGTGGCCTCGAGTGTGGCCGGGATGATGCCGACCTCGAACCAGTGCGCGGCCGCGCCCGGGTCGGAGACGGCGGTGACGGTGAGGGAGACGCCCTGCAGGGCGATGGCCCCCTGCGCGGGGACGTAGCGGGCCAGGCGGGCGGGCAGGCCGATGCGCAGGGTGGTCCAGGCCCCGTGCGGGGTGACCGCGAGGACCTCGCCGGTCCCGTCCACGTGGCCCTGGACCACGTGCCCGTCCAGGTGGTCGGTGGGGCGCAGGCAGCGCTCGAGGTTGACCCGGTCCCCCGGGGCGCGGTCGCCGAGGCTGGTCATCCGCAGCGTCTGGCCCATGAGGTCTGCACGGAACACGCCGGGGCGCTCCGTGGGTCCGTCGAGGGCCGTGAGGCACACGCCGTCGACGGCGAGCGAGCCGCCGGCGGGCAGCCCGTCGAGGGCGCCGCCGGCGTCGAGGGTCAGCAGGGCGGTGTCGGCGGCCGCGTCGTGCTCGAGGGCGACGACGGTGCCGAGATGGGTGACGATGCCGGTGAACACTCAGTCCTCC
>NZ_JABFBB010000016.1:79111-80424 GCF_017168555.1 Micrococcus sp. KRD012 | reverse complement strand
GGGTCGGGTCGGTGGTCGGGTCATCGGCCGGCGTGGCGGGGCCGCCGGTGGCCGTCGGCGGTTCGAGCACGCGGTCCGCCAGGGCGTGGGCCATGCGGTCCCGCTTGGTGCGCAGGTAGACCACGTTGTGCTCGGTGACAGGCGAGGGGGCCGGGACACGCTCGACGACGTCGATGCCGGCCGCCCGCAGCCCCGCGACCTTCGCGGGGTTGTTGGTGACGAGGCGGATGCGCCGATGGCCGGCGGCCGTGAGGACGGCGGCGGCCCCGGCCCAGTCGCGCGCCTCGGCGGGCAGACCGAGGGCGAGGTTGGCCTCGACGGTGTCCATCCCCTCCTCCTGGAGCCGGTAGGCGCGGATCTTGTTGGCCAGGCCGATGCCGCGTCCTTCGTGGCCCCGGAGGTAGAGGACGGCGCCGCCCTCGGCCGCCGCGCGGGCGAGGGCGTCCTCGAGCTGGGGGCCGCAGTCGCAGCGCAGGGAGCCGAGGACGTCGCCGGTGAGGCACTCCGAGTGCACGCGGACGGTGAGGGGACGCTCCGAGTCGGTCTCCCCCGCCACGAGCAGCAGGTGCTCGGCCCCGGTCTCGGCGTCCACGTGCACGCTCACGCGGAACAGGCCGTGCCGGGTCGGCAGGGTGGCCTCGGCGGGGACGGCGGTCAGGGCCGGCGTCGTCTCCTCCAGGTGGGCCACGAGGTCCTCGATGGAGATCAGCACGAGGCCGTGCTCGTCCGAGAACTCCCGCAGGGCGGGCAGGCGCATCATGGTGCCGTCGTCGTGGACGAGCTCGGCGATGGCGGCCACGGGCGCGACGCCGGCCAGGCGGCACAGCTCGACGCCGGCCTCGGTGTGGCCGCGGCGGGCCCGGACGCCGCCGGGGACGGCGCGCAGGGGGAACACATGACCGGGCCGGGTCAGGTCGCCGGGGGCGGCACCGGGGTCGGCGAGCAGGCGGAGGGTGCGGGTGCGGTCGGCGGCGGAGATGCCGGTGGTGACGCCGGCGGCGGCATCCACGCTCACGGTGTAGGCGGTGCCCTTGGGGTCCTCGTTGACGGTGGTCATGGGCGGCAGGGCCAGGCGGTCGGCCAGGCCGGCCGGCAGGGGCGCGCAGATGACGCCCGAGGTGTGGCGGACGGTGAAGGCGGTGACCTCGTCCGTGGCCAGGGCGGCCGCGTAGATCAGGTCGCCCTCGTTCTCGCGGTCGGCGTCGTCCACGACGACGACGGGCCGGCCGGCGGCGATCGCGGCGATCGCCACGGGGACGGGGTCCAGACGGATGTGCTCGCTCACGGGCGGGCCTCCTCGGTGGGTGCGGCGG
>NZ_JABFBB010000016.1:73453-79011 GCF_017168555.1 Micrococcus sp. KRD012 | reverse complement strand
GGCGCGGGGCCGGCACCGGGCTCAGGTGGGTCCAGACGTCGACGCCGAGGGCACGGGCGGGGCCGCCCTCCGCGGGGTCGGGATGCCAGCGCGGTCCCTCGGACAGCGTGGCGACGTCCAGGCCGGCGACGGCGGCGCGGCCCGGGCCGAGCAGCAGGGGCGCGGTGTAGACCATGAGCTCGTCCACGAGGCCGGCGCGCAGCCACGCGCCGAGCACGCGGGGCCCGCCCTCGATGAGCACGTGCTCGGCACGGCGGCCGTGGGGCCAGGGCCCGGGATGGGCGGCGAGCGCGGCGAGGACGGCGTGCGGATCGTGGTCCGGCACGTGCAGCAGGACCGGGTGGGCGCGCAGGGCGGCGCCGTCGGGCACGGGCCGGTGACCCTGGACGACGGGCACGGGCTGGTGCGCGAGTTCGGCGCCGGCGGCGTCACGGGCGGTGAGGCGGGGGTCGTCGGCCAGGACGGTCCCCGTGCCGACGACGATGGCGTCGACGCGGGAGCGCACCTCGTGGGCGTGGACGCGGGAGTCCGGGCCGGTGATCCACTGGCTCGTGCCGTCGGCGGCCGCGGCGTGGCCGTCGAGGGACTGGGCGAGGTGTCCGGTCACCCACGGGCGGCCCGCGTCGCGGACCTCGCGCCAGCGGGCGGTGAGCGCGAGGGCGGCCGCCTCGCCGGTGGGGCCGGTGACGTGCACCCCGTGCGCGGCGAGGCGGGCCGCGCCGCCGCCGTCGTGACCGGTGGGGTCCGCGACGGCGTAGCGCAGTGCGCCGATCCCCGCGTCCAGGACGGCCTGCGAGCAGGGGCCGGTGCTGCCGGTGTGGTCACAGGGCTCGAGGGTGACGTGCAGCGTCAGGCCGGCGGGGTCGAGGGTGGCCAGGGCCGGATCCGCGGCGCGGGCGGCCCGCCAGCGGGTCAGGGCGTCGACCTCGGCGTGGGCGGTCCCCCGTCCGCGGTGGTGCCCGACGGCCAGGATGCGGCCGGCCGCGTCGGTCAGGACGGCCCCGACGAGGGGGTTGGCGCCGCGCACGCCGCGCAGCGCGGCGCCGACGGCGAGGTCCATGGGGTCGGCGGACGGGGTCTCGGCGGCGTTCATCGGGCGACGTCCCCCTCGGGGCCGTCCGGCAGCAGCGTCTCCACGGCGGGCTTGTCCCGGTCTGTGGCGCGCAGCCACACGAAGAAGCCGATCAGGGTGAAGGCGCCGTAGAAGGCGTACATGACGGCCGAGGCGTAGTAGCCGGTGCTCCACAGCAGGGGCACGCCGACGACGTCCACGGCCACCCAGATCAGCCAGAACTCCACCCAGCCGCGCGCCATGCCGTAGGTCGCCAGCAGCGATCCCACGAACGTCCAGGCGTCCGCCCACACCGGCTCCCACGAACCCAGCGCGCGGAACACGGGGGTGAGGGCGACGGTGCCGACCGCCATGGCCGTCACGAGGAACACGCGCCCGCGCCAGCCGGCCCACTCCGGGGTGATGGCGGGAGCGTCCTCGGCGTGGCCCCGACGGGCCTGACGCCAGCGCACCCAGCCGTAGACGGAGACGGCGATGAACATGACCTGTCGGCCGGCCTGACCGAGCAGGGTGGCGTGATCGGCCCCCGTGAACAGGGAGGCGAGGAAGACCGTCAGCAGGATGAGGTTGCCGAGGATGCCCACGGGCCAGGCCCAGACCCTGCGCGCCATGCCGCCCAGGGCGGAGGCGAGGCCGAAGACGTTGCCCAGCACCTCGCGCATGAGCAGGCCGCCGCCGGCGACCGGGACGGTCCAGTTGAACGCGTCCACCAGCCAGTCCATGACCGTGACGCCACCTCCTCGGATCGGGACTCCGAGGGGTGCGCTCCGCAGCCCTCCCGCGCAGGGCGCGGAACGGCTCCGCCGCGTGCCTCTCCCATCCCGACTGTACGGTCGGCACCGGAATTCCACCGGTCAGGCCGCTCGGCACCGCCTCGGATGAGGACGGGCCGCGCGGTTAGCGGGCTGTCACCGCCGGTGCGGACTTCCACCGCATCTCGGAGCACGTTGCTGTCCAGCAGTATCGCACGCCCGGCCGGCCGCGCATGCCGGACGTCGCCGGACGACGCCGGGCGACGTCCGGCGCGGCGGGCGGGCGACGGCGTCGCCGGGCTCAGTGGCAGGCGCGGGCGGCGGCGGTGCGCAGGCCGGCGAGCGCGGCGTCGGGGTCCTCGGCGCCGAACACCGCGGAGCCGGCCACGAACACGTCGGCCCCGGCCTCGGCCGCGCGTTCGATGGTCTCGCGGTTCACGCCGCCGTCGACCTGGAGGGCCAGCGGGGCGGGCCCGCCGTCGAGGGCGCGGCGGGCCCGGCGGATCTTCGGCAGCACGACGTCGAGGAACGCCTGCCCCCCGAAGCCGGGCTCCACGGTCATCAGCAGGAGCATGTCCAGCTCCGGGAGCATGTCCAGGTAGGGCTCGACCGCGGTCGCCGGCCGCAGCGCCATGCCGGCCTTCGCTCCGGCCGCGCGCAGCTCCCGGGCCAGCCGGACGGGCGCCGCCGACGCCTCGGCGTGGAAGGTGACGGACTCGGCCCCCGCCTCCGCGTAGCCGGGCGCCCAGCGGTCGGCGTCCTCGATCATCAGGTGGAGGTCCAGCGGCAGGTCCGTGGCGCGTCGGATCGCCTCGACCACGGGCAGGCCGAGGGTGAGGTTCGGGACGAAGTGGTTGTCCATGACGTCCACGTGCACCGCGTCCGCACTGGGGATGCGGGCCAGCTCGTCGGCGAGGCGGGCGAAGTCCGCGGACAGGATCGAGGGGTGCAGGCGCGGGGCGCGGGCGGTCATGGTCGGGTCCTCTCGGTCAGGCGCCGGGGGCGCGCAGCAGGGCCAGGAACATGGCGTCGGTGCCGTGCCGGTGCGGCCAGAGCTGGGCCGTGCGGGCGACCACGTCTCCCGGCTTCGGCGCGCCGGCGGGTTCTGCCTCGTCCAGGCGCAGGTCGTCGAGCGCGACGGTGTCGAGGGCGGTGCGGGCGTCGAGCAGCTCCAGCTCGGGGTGGCGGCGCACGAGGTCCTGGACCTGGACGACGGTCTCCGCGACGTGCGGGGAGCAGGTGACATAGGCGAGCACGCCGCCGGGGGCGAGGACGGAGACCGCCGCGTCGAGCAGCTCGGCCTGCAGGCCGGTGAGCTCGGCGAGGTCGGCCGGGGTGCGGCGCCAGCGTGACTCGGGTCGGCGGCGCAGCGCCCCGAGGCCGGTGCAGGGGGCGTCCACGAGGACGCGGTCGAACGCCGGGGCCGCCTCGGGGGCGTCGGCGATCGTGCGGCCGTCCCCGGTCCGGACGGTCCAGGCGTCGGCGGGCACGGCGGCGAGTGCCTGCCGGACGAGGTCGGCGCGGTGCGGGGCGACCTCGTTGGCCACGAGCGTCGCACCCCGCTCGGCGGCGAGGGCGGCCAGCAGGGCCGCCTTGCCGCCGGGGCCGGCGCACAGGTCGAGCCAGCGCTCGGCGCGCCCTTCGGCCGCGGGGACGGGCGCCTGGGCCAGGGCGCGGGCGGTGAGCTGGGAGCCGGCGTCCTGGACGCGGAGCACGCCCTCGCGCACCCCGGGCAGGCGGCCGGCGTCGCCGCCGGAGTGCAGGGCGGAGTCCGGGGCCAGCGGCCCGGGTTCGGCGCCGTCGTCGAGGGCCGCGGCGAGCGCCTCGGCCCCGCCGGCCACGGGCAGGGCGACGAGGTTGACCACGGGCGGGGCGTTGTCCGCCTCGAGCAGGGCGGCCAGCTCGGCGTCGCGGTCGGCGATGTGGCGGGTGCCGCGGTGGGCGGCCAGGGCCTGGCGCAGCGCGCGGACGATCCACACCGGGTGCGAGGCGCGGACGGCCAGGGCGGCGTCGCCACCGTCGGCGGGGGCGACGTCGGCCAGCCACTCCTCGAGGGGGCGTTCCGCGACCCGACGCAGCACCGCGTTCACGAACCCGGAGGCGCCGGCCCCGATCTCGGCGCGCACGAGGGAGACGGTGGCGTCGAGGGCGGCGTGGGCGGGCACGCGCATGCCCAGCAGCTGGTGGGCGCCGAGCCGCAGGGCGTCGAGCACGGGTGGGTCGATCTTCTCGAGCGGGCGGTCCACGCAGCGGGTCAGGATCGCGTCGTACAGGCCGAGCCCGCGCAGGGTGCCGTAGGCGAGTTCGGTGGCGAAGCCGGCGTCGCGCCGGTCGAGGCGGGCCTGGCGGATGCGCGCCGGGAGGACCAGGTTCGCGTACGCGTCCTCGGCGTGGACGGAGCGGACCACCCCGAACGCGACGCGGCGCGCCGGGTCGGCGGTGCGGGAGCGCTGCGACGGCGCCTGCGCCGAGTACTTCCGCCCGGCGCCGGAGCGACCCCGGTTGCGGGTGCGCCCCTGCGCATCCCGGCGGTCCTGGGGGTCTGGCCGGGGTGCGCGGCCGCGTTCTCCGCGGGCCCCTCGCTCGCCCCGGCCCTGTCCTGGCTGTCTCTCGCGGCTCATGCGCGCGCCTCCTCGTCCTGTGCCGTGGCGTTCCGCGCGGCCTCGCGTGCCGCGGCCCGGGCGGCGGCCTCCCGGTGGGCCTGTTCTTCGTGGTGGGCGAGCGCCTCCCCGGCCAGCAGTGCGGCCCCGGCGGCGGCGCCGCGCGCCCAGTCGGCGGCCGGCATCAGCTTCCTGCCCGCCGGCTGGACGCGGGAGAGCCGGACGGCCCCGCCGGCGGTGCGCAGCCAGGCGGCCTTCGCGGCCACCAGGATCTGCCCGGGAGCCGCGGCGTCGAGTACGGAGGGCCAGCCGTCGTCGCCGGCGCGGACCGGGGCGACGCCGTCGAGCTTGAAACGGGCCGGGGCGGCGCCGTCGTCCGCGGTCAGCCAGCCCCAGGCGCCGGGCTCGGGGGTGACGCCGTTGATCCGGGCGGCCACCTCGGCCGCCGGGCGGGCGGGGTCCACCAGGCCGTCTGCGGCCGTGAGCTTCGGCGCGTGGGTGGGTTCGCCGCGCTGGGGCGTGGCCGTCGCGGTGCCGGCCGCCAGGCGGTCGAGCACGTCGATCACGAGCGGGCCGCCGCGCTCGGCGAGGTCGGTGAGCACGGTCCCGGCGGTCTCGTCGGCCGCGACGGGGCGGGTGAGTCGGGCGAAGACGGGTCCGGTGTCCAGGCCCTCCTCGAGCTGGAACACGTCGGCGGCGATCTCGGTCTCCCCTGCCATCACGGCGCGCTGGACGGGGGCGGCGCCGCGGTAGGCCGGCAGCGCGGAGAAGTGCAGGTTGAGCCAGCCGTGGCGGGGGGTCTGCAGGGCCTCGGCGGGCACGAGCGCCCCGTAGGCGACGACGACGGCCACGTCCGCCTCGAGGGCGCGGATCGCCTGGAGGGCATCGGCGCCCTCGGGTCCGCGGAGTCGGTCGGCCTTGAGCACGGGCAGGCGGGCCTCCTCGGCCACGACCGCGACCGGCGACGGGGTCAGCACCCGCCGGCGCCCGACCGGGGCGTCCGGCCGGGTGAGCACGCCGACGACCTCGTGGGCTGAGTCGAGCAGGGCGCGCAGCACGGGCACGGCGGTCTCGGGCGTGCCGGCGTAGAGCACGCGCAGGGGCGTCGGGGCGGTCATCGGGCGGCTCCTGTTC
>NZ_JABFBB010000016.1:66549-73353 GCF_017168555.1 Micrococcus sp. KRD012 | reverse complement strand
GCTCCTGTTCCGGCGGCGGGGGCGGCGGGGGCGCCGAAGACCGAGCTGACGGCGGCCGCGCGCGCGGCCCCGATGCGGCGAGCGGCGCGGTCCACCTCGCCGGCGCGCATGCGGCGGCGGGCCTCACGGCGTTCCTCGCCGTCGAGGCGGTCGACGTAGAGGATCCCGTCGAGGTGGTCGGTCTCGTGCTGGAGGCAGCGGGCGAGCAGGCCGGTCCCCCGGTGCTCCACCGGGTTCCCGTCCACGTCGGTGCCGCGGACGACGGCCTCGGCGGCGCGCGCCGGGTGGTAGCGCAGCCCGGGCACGGACAGACACCCCTCGCCCGGCTCCCGCAGCGCCTGCCCGGCGGTCTCGAGCACGGGATTGACCACGTGCCCGGCGACGCCGGCGACGTCGAACACGAAGACGCGCAGACCCACGCCCACCTGGGGCGCGGCCAGGCCCACGCCCCCGACGGCGTGCATCGTCTCGATCATGTCCGCCACGAGGGCGCGCACGTCCGCACCCGCGGGAACGGGCGACGCGGCGGTGCGCAGGACGGGGTCGGGGACGGTGCGGACGGGCAGGACGGTCACGCCGTCACCCTATCGCCGCCCTCGGCGGCGGACGCCGGGCGCGACGACGACCCGTCGGGCGCCACGTCCGGGGCGGCATGGGAGCCGCCGCCGAACGCCGCGGCGCGCACGGCCTGCAGACCGGTGGCCGCCGACGCCGGGACCGACGGCGGAGGCGGGCCGATGACGCGGAGCGCGGGGCCGGCGTCGTCCACGGCCTGCGCGTGCTTCCAGACCTGGCGCAGGGCCCAGAACTTGTGCCAGTGGCGGGGCAGCACGCCCGGGTTGGCCTGGTGCACGGCGACCTCGGTCTCCCCCAGGGCGACGCCGAGCAGCATCTCGGCCTGGCCGTGCCGCCACTCCTCCCAGGTGCCGGCCTCGGGATCCACGAGGGACTCCTCCGCCTTCAGGCCGGCGGTCAGCTGCATGACCACCTTGGGGTCGAGCGCCTTGACCCGTCCGTCCCGCCCCGTGCCCTTCGTCTTGTAGTCGATCAGGCACAGCCGGCCGCCGATCCGGGCGACGAGGTCCAGCGTGCCCGCGTAGCCCACCGTGTGGTTCCAGACGGTGATCTCGGCCGCGATCGGCCGGACGTCGTAGAGGTCCCACCACTCGTCGAAGCGGTCCGCGTAGGCGCCCTCCCCGTGCTCGATCAGCCGGGCCCGGGCCTCCGCCATGGTGTGGGGGCGGCCGAGGGCGCGCTGGGCGACCTGCTCGGCGTAGTCGTGCACGCGGTCCCCGCGCTCGGCCGCGGCGTCCCGGTAGCGGGCGGCGGCGTCGGCGGACTGCCGGGCCACCTGCTTCAGGCGCGCTGCGGAGCCCACGGATTCCGCCAGGCGCGGATCCTGGGTCACGGACTGGGCCGCCATCCACCCGACCCAGCCGTCCAGGTCCGTCTTCTCCATGCCGATCACGGTGGTGATGGACGGGACCTCGGGCAGGCCCGAGAGGGAGCGCGCGTACATGCGTCCGTGGGGGGTCTGATGCGCGAGGCGTGGCTGGGTCATGGTCAGCCATTCTGGCAGGGTCCCCGGACCCCCGACGGGGTGGCCCGACACGCCTCCGGACGCCGATTTTGCATCCGGGCGGAGATGGCCTAGAGTTCTTTCTCGTTGGAAAACGCAGGTGAGCGGCTCAGAGGAGCGTATCCCGGCGGCACCGACACGCGGATGTAGCTCAGTTGGCTAGAGCGCCACCTTGCCAAGGTGGAGGTCGCGAGTTCGAATCTCGTCATCCGCTCGCTCAACCTTCACCCCTGGTCGGGTGGCCGAGAGGCGAGGCAGCGGCCTGCAAAGCCGTATACGCGGGTTCGAATCCCGTCCCGACCTCGCAGGCTTCTCCGACCGGGAGTGGCGGCATGTTCACCACCTCTTCGGAGGTGGACGAGCGCGATTGGCGCAGCGGTAGCGCGCTTCCCTGACACGGAAGAGGTCACTGGTTCGAACCCAGTATCGCGCACGGAGACGATCCGTGAGGATCGACTCAGGCGGATGTAGCTCAGTTGGCTAGAGCGCCACCTTGCCAAGGTGGAGGTCGCGAGTTCGAATCTCGTCATCCGCTCCCACGCGAAGGGCCCCTCCTGGCGGAGGGGCCCTTCGTCGTTCCGGGGCGTGCGGTCGGCCTCGTGCTCGGAGCACGGACGCCGACCATCGGACGGGATCAGAGCCGCGGGCCGTCCACCCGCCAGTAGCCGCTGAACATGATCGCGCGCTTCGGTGCGATGCCGCGGCGGACGATCACCCGCCGCGCCGCCGTCGCGAGCGACTGCTCGCCGCACGCCCACACGTGGTCGCGGGGCGCGGCGGGGAGGTCCTCGAGGTGCGGCGTGAGCAGGGCGCCCGGCACGGCGTCTCCGCGGTGCAGGACCGTGAGCGTGGCGCCCTCCGGGACCTCGAGGGCGGGGACGTGGTCACGGCCGGGCACCTCCAGGACGACGTCCATCCGGCCCCCGCGCGGCGTGCGACGCTGCGCGGCGAGGGCGGCGGCGATGCTCGGGACTGCGGTCTCGTCCCCCACCACGAGGTGCGACTCCCCCGCCGCCGGCAGACGATAGGCGCCCGTCCCGGTGCGGAAGCCGGCGACGTCGCCCGGACGTGCGGTGCGCGCCCACGTGCCGGCGGGGCCCGCATGGTCGTGCACGACGACGTCGACGTCGATCTCACCGACGGAGGGCCGGTGCTCGGCGACCGTGTACCACCGCAGATCCGGCCGCACGTCCTCGGGGATCCGCCCGACCGCTCGCCGCGCATTGAGCGCCGCGGGATCGGGCATCACGAGCGCCCGCCCCGGGGGCGGGGTGAGCAGCCCGAAGTACTCGTCGCAGCCCTGCGGGGTGAACGTGCGGAACTCCTCCGCGGCGAACGTGAGACGACGCAGCCGGGGGGCGAGCAGCCACGTGGCGCGGACCGTCATGGTCCACTGCGGATACTCGTCGCGGTCAACGGGCATCGCCTGGCCGAGGGCCGCGAGCCCGCGGTAGGCCTTCATCTGCAGGGCCTCGACACGCGAGGGACGGGCGGCAGGCGGGGGGAGGACGGAGGAGCTCGTCATCCGGTCAGCATAGGTGAGCCTCACCTTTGCTGGAGTCCTCCCTTTGAATACGTCACGTCATTGTTGCGTATTTGCTTTCTTAGGTAAGGCTTCCCTACTGTGCGGGGCGTCCGTGGCGGACGCCGCCCGGAGCCGACGACCCCCTCACGGAAGGCCCTCCCATGCTCCCTCGCCTGTTCGGACTCGGCGATCCCGCCGCCTACCTCGACGCCACCGGCAGGGCGGCCCGGGTGGCCGTCGACACCGCCTACGACCGCGCGGGGGTCCACCCGGACACCCCGTCGACGCACCTGGCCGACGCCGTCGGCGCCGTCGACTTCTCGCAGCCGACGGGCAGCCTCGACGACGCCCTCGCCGAGGTCGCGGAGCTCTACGCCCACCAGACCACCGCCTACCACCACCCGCGCTATGCCGCTCACCTCAACTGCCCGGTCCTGCTCTCCAGCACCGCAGCGGACACCGTGCTCGGGGCGCTCAACACGGCGGTCGAGTCCTGGGACCAGGCCCGCTCCGCGGCGCTCATGGAGCAGCGGCTCCTGGCCGAGGTCGGACGCTGGTGCGGGTTCGCCGCGGGCGACGGCGTCTTCACCTCCGGAGGGTCGGCCTCCAACCTGCAGGCCATGACGCTGGCCCGCGGCCGCGCCGTGCAGCGCCTCACCGGCCACGCCGGGCTCGCCGACCTGCCCGCCGAGGTGCTCGGCTCGCTGCGCGTCTTCGTCAGCGCCGCCACGCACTACAGCATCGCCAAGGCAGCCGGCCTGCTCGGGCTGGGTCGCCACGCCGTGGTCGTCGTCCCCACCGACGCCGCCGGGCGTCTGGACCCCGGGGCCCTGGCCGAGGCGGTCGAACGTGAGGTGGCCGCCGGTGCCGTGCCGATGGCCGTCGTCGCGACGCTGGGGACCACCGACCGCGGCGCCATCGACCCGCTGCCGGCCATCGCCGACGTCGCCGAACGCCACGGGATGTGGGTCCATGCGGACGCGGCCGTGGGCGGGATCCTCGCCGCGAGCGCGGCGACGCGCCACGAGCTGCCGGGGCTGCACCGTGCGGACTCGGTGACGATGGACTTCCACAAGACGTTCTACGTGGGGCTGGCCTGCAGCGCGCTGGTGGTGCGGGACGCCGAGAGCCTGCGCCATGTGACGGTGCATGCGGACTACCTGAACCCGGAGGACAGCGTCCATCCGAACCTGGCGGATCGGTCCTTGCAGACGAGCCGCCGGTTCGACTCGCTCAAGCTGTGGCTGACGCTGCGTGAGCATGGGGCCGAGGCGGTGGTGTCCCTGTTCGCGGGGGCGCGCGAACGCACGCGGCAGGCGTGCGGGATCCTGCGGGCCCGGCCGACGTTCGCGGTGCTGGAGGATCCGACGCTGGTGACAGTGCTGTTCCGGGTGCGGGCCGAGGGACTGTCGGAGGAGGAGTGCACGGCGGTGCAGGCGGCGACGCACCGGGAGCTCGTGGCCGGCGGGCGCGCGCTGATCGCGACGACGGTGGTGGACGGGGTGCCCCATCTGAAGTTCACGATCCTGAACCCCGCGGTCACCTCGGGCGAGCTGGAGGAGCTGGTCGACGTCGTGGAGGAGGCGGCGCTGCGGCACGTCGACGCGGTGCGGGCGAGCCGTCATCGGTGGCGCGGGGTGGCGCGGACCCGTCCGCATGGCCCGTCGGTCGCCGTGTCCTGCACGCTCCCCGCTTCGGCGGGGCCACGTCCGTCCGCGGCGCGCGTGGACGAGCACGGAGAGCAGGTGTGCGCATGAGCCCGGCGTCCACGTCCCCCCGCCGCGTGCTCGCGATCGGGCTGGGCCCGTTCAACCTGAGCCTGGCCGCGCTGGCCCACCCGCTGCCCGACGTCGAGGTGGAGGTGGTGGAGAGCCGCGACGCGTTCGTGTGGCACCCGGGCATGATGCTGCCGGGCGCGCAGATCCAGGTGCCGTTCCTCGCGGACCTGGTGACGTTCGCGGACCCGACCTCCCCGTACTCGTTCCTGGCGTATCTCAAGGCGATGGGCCGGCTGCACCGCTTCTACATCCGGGGTTCCTGGTACCCGCTGCGGCGGGAGTTCTCGGACTACTGCGCGTGGGTGGCAGCCCAGCTGCCCGGCATCGCCTACGCGACCACGGTGACGGCGGTGCGGTGGGACGATCAGGCGGACGAGTTCGTGGTGGAGGCGGCCTCCGCGGCCGGGACCAGCACGCACCGGGCCGACCACGTGGTGGTGGGCACGGGCACGGTGCCGTCCCTGCCCGCGCCGCTCGCGCGCGTCGCGGAGGAGTCGGCCCGGGTCGGCGCGTCCCCCGTGGTGCACACGGGTGAGTACATGGGCCGTCGCGAGGACATCGCCGGGGCCGGGTCGGTCCTGGTGGTGGGCAGCGGCCAGTCGGCGGCGGAGTGCGCCCTGGACCTGCTGAACGCGGGCCACCCGGACCTCACGTGGGTCACGCGCTCACCCCGGTTCTTCGGCATGGAGGTCGGCCAGCTCACGCTCGAGCTGACCTCGCTGGACTATGAGCGGCACTTCGCCACTCTGCCCCGGGCGCGGCGGGATGAGATCAACGCATCCCACCGGTCCCTGTACAAGGGGATCAGCGAGTACACGATCGAGGACGTCTACCACGCGCTGTACGAGCGCCAGGTGGGTCCGCTGGACCCGGCCCGGCTGTGGCCGGGCACGTCGGTGACGGACGCCCGCCTGGTCGCGGGCCCGGGTGCGCCCCGGGTGGAGGTCACCCTGCGCGACGAGGAGACCGGGGTGACCGGGGGGCACGTGGTGGACCGTGTCGTCGCGGGCACGGGCTACCGCCACCCGGACCATCCGTTCCTGGAGCCGGTGCGGCACCTGCTGCGCGCGGAGGACGGTCGGACGACGGCGAACGCGGACCACGCGATCGACGTGAGCGGCCGCCGGATCTTCGTGCACAACACCGCCGAACAGCCCCTGGGTCTCACCGGCCCGGACCTGGGCATGGCGGCGGAGCACAGCGGCCGCATCCTCAGCACGATCGCCGGCCGCCAGGTCTACGCGCAGGCCGAGTCGATCGCGTTCCAGGACTTCGGTGCCGTCGCGGCGGGCGTCCGGTGAGCGCCGTGACGCCGCCGCAGACCACCGTGGACGGTGCGGCCGCGAGCGCGGCCCGTCGTGTGGAGCTCCGTCCCGTGGGCGCGCAGGACCATCCGCTGCTGCACCGGTGGGTGACGTCCCCGCACGCCGTGTACTGGGAGATGACGGAGGCGGGTCTGGCCGACGTCGTGGCCGAGTACGAGGCGATCGCCGCGCACCCGCACCACCACGCGCACGTGGGGCTCGTGGACGGGACCGCGACCTTCCTGGTGGAGGTCTACGACCCGGCCCACTCGGAGCTGGCCGGACGGTATGCGGGCGCGCCCGGCGACGTCGGCCTGCACGTGCTCGTCGCCCCGACGGACACCCCGGTGCCCGGGACCACGGACCTGGTGATGGCCGCGGTGGTGCGCTGGTGCCTGGCCCAGCCGGGGGCGCGGCGCGTCGTCGTCGAGCCGGACGAGCGCAACGCCGCCATCCGGGCGAAGAACCTGGCCGCCGGGTTCACGGAGCTCGGTCCCGTGGCGCTGGGATCCAAGACGGCGATGCTCTCGATCGCCACGCCCGAGTCCTTCACTGCCAGCCGGATCGGCGTCCTCGCCGCCGGGCTGGACCTCACCCTCCCCGAGCCCCCGCTCCTCC
>NZ_JABFBB010000016.1:52780-66449 GCF_017168555.1 Micrococcus sp. KRD012 | reverse complement strand
CGTCCTCCCCGTCCCGCCTGGACGCGCTGACGGCGCCGACCGCCCGGCACGCCCACCGGCTGCTCGTCGCCAAGGCGATCCGCGAGTTCACCCATGAGCGGCTCCTGACGCCGATGCGCGGCGAGCGGGTCGACGACGCCGGCCGCCACGCCTACACGCTCACCCTGGGCGGGGTGCGGTGGACGTTCACCGCGCGTGCCCTCCCGCTCGAGCACCTCGGCGTGGATCCGGACTCGGTGTGCCGTGCCGGGGATCCGGACGCGGTGGCCGTCGACCGCTTCGTCCTCGACGCGGCCGAGGTGCTCGGGCTGGCCGGCGAGGCGCTGGACGTCTATCTCGAGGAGCTCGCCTCCACCTTCGCCGCCCGGTGCCACACCCTGGCCGGCGAGCGCCCGTCCGCCGCCGACCTGGTGGACGCGGACTACACGGCGGTGGAGGCCGCCATGAGCGAGGGACACCCGGGCTTCGTGGCCACCAACGGCCGCATCGGCTGGGGGGCCACGGAGTACGCGATGTTCGCCCCCGAGGGCGGGCGGGCGCTGCACCCGGTGTGGCTCGCGTTCCCCTCCGAGCTCGGGGGACGGTGGACCTGGCCCAAGACCGCGAGCGCGGGCGCCGCCGTGCCGGCGCCGCCCCCGCCGATCACCGAGGCGGTGGCGGGCCTGTGGGCGGAGCGGGCGGCGGCGCTCGACGTCGATCCGGAGGCGTACACGCTGATCCCGGTGCACCCGTGGCAGTGGGAGCACCGGATCCAGGTCGCGTTCGCCCCCGACCTCGCCGCGGGGCGGCTGGTGCACGTGGGCGAAGACCCGGACGCGTTCACGGCCATGCAGGCGGTGCGCACCCTGTTCAACGCGAGCGACCCGCACGCCCCGCAGCTGAAGACGGCGTTGTCCGTGCAGAACATGGGGTTCGTGCGCGGCCTCTCCCCCGCGTACATGTCCGTCACCCCGGCGATCAACGCGGTGGTGGCCGACCTCGTGGACTCCGACCCCCTGCTCGCGAGGTGGGGCTTCGGGGTGCTGCGGGAGTACGCCTCGGCCGGGTACACCGGGGACGCCTTCCATGCCGTGGGCTCGAAGGGTCCTCACACGAAGATGCTCGCCGCCCTGTGGCGGGAGAGTCCGCTGCCGCGCCTGGCGGAGGGCGAGCGGGTCATGACCATGGCGGCGCTGCTGCACCGGGACGGCGGGGGCCGCTCCGTGGCGGGGGCGCTCGTGGAGCGCTCGGGGCTGACGGCGGCGCAGTGGCTGCACGGGGTGGTGACGGCCTACGTGACCCCGCTGGTGCATCTGGCCGCCGCCTACTCGACCGTGTTCATGCCCCACGGGGAGAACATCGTGCTCCGCCTGCGGGAGGGACGGGTCACCGGCGCCTTCCTCAAGGACATCGGGGAGGAGGTGGTGGTCGGCGCGGACGGCGTCCCGCTCACGGAGCAGACCCGGCGCATCCGCATCGACCTCACCGACGAGGACCTCTCCCTCTCCTTCTTCACGGACATGCTGGACGGCGTGCTGCGCCATCTGGCCGACGTGATGGACGCGGACGCCCTGCTGCCGGCGGAGGAGTTCTACGCCGTGGTGGGGCGGGTCCTCGCCGAGTACACGGCCCTGGGGCTCGCGGATGTGGAGCGCCTCGGCCTGGACGCGGAGGACTTCGCGCACTCGTGCCTGAACCGGCTGCAGCTGCGGAACGCCACGCAGATGGTGGACCTGACGGACCCGTCGGGCTCGCTGCTCTACGCCGGTCGCCTGGCCAACCCGGTGTCCGCGCCGCTGCGCCGCGCGCTGGCGGAGCTCCGGCAGGACGCCGCGGCATGAGCGCGGACGCGTGGACCGGGACGGTGACGGGTGACGTGGCGGGCCGTTGCCACCGGGACGCGCACGGCGTGCCGACGCTCGTGGCCGCGTCCCTGCCCGAGCTGGCCTACCTCCAGGGGTGGCACGTGGCGACGGAGCGGGCCTGGCAGGTCGACTGCGAGCACCGCCGGGTCACCGGCATGGGCGCCGAGGTGTTCGGCCCGCCGGCGGTGGCGAACGACGTCGCCGCCCGGCAGATGGACCTGGACGGCGCGGCCCGCCGGGCGTTCGACGCCCTCGACGACGCGGAGGACCGGGCCTGGTTCACCCGGTTCGCCGACGGCGTGAACGCGGGGCTGGACGCCGGGGCCCGGCGCGCGCCCGAGTTCGCCGCCCACGGGGTGAAGCCGCTGCCGTTCGACCCGCACACGGCGCTCGCCCTGCACCTGGGCTACAACGTCTGGCTGACCAACGCGCCGGCCGCCCTGTTCCGCACCCTGCTGGCCGAGCGCTTCCCCGCGCTCGCCGCGGCGCTGATCTCGCCGCGCCCCGACGCGGACGGCTCGAACGCCTGGGCGGTGCGCGTCGGCGCCGAGGGCGCTCCGCTCGTGGCCGCCGACCCGCACCGGCTGCTCGAGCTGCCCGGCGTCTACCAGCAGGTGCGCCTCGTGGTGGAGGCCGAGCGTCCCCGGGACCGCGTCGACGTCGTCGGCCTGGCCTTCCCCGGTGTGCCGGGCGTCCCGCATGTGGGGCAGTCCGAGCACGTCGCGTGGGTGACGACCTCGGCGATGGTGTCCTCGCTCGAGATGGTCCTCGAGGACGCCCCCGAGGGGCCGGAGGTCCTCGACGCCCGGACCGAGCGGGTGCACGTGCGCGGCGGCGACCCCGTGGACGTGCGGGTGGCCCACACCCCGCGCGGGCGGCTCGTGGACGTGCCCGGCGCCGGCCCGGTGAGCATGCGGTTCCCCGCCTGGGACCGCGCCGACACCGGCCTGCCGAGCGCGCGCCGGCTGCTCACGGCCGCGAGCGCCGCGGAGGCCTGCGCGGTGCTGGACGGGCACGTCGAGCCGGTCAATCGCGTGATCGTCGCGGACCGGCGGACGGTGCTCACCCGGCACGCCGGGGCCGTGCGGCGCCGGGATCGACGCTCGGCCTGGGGTGCGGCGCGGGCCTCCGCGCTGGGCCGGGGCTCCGCCGACGGGTCCCTCGATCAGCGCTGGGTGCGCTGGCCCGCGCCGGCCGCGGCGGACGACGTCGTGGTGGCGGCCAACGAGCCCCACCCGGACACCGCCTGCCTCACCGTGGACGCGTGCGCGCCGTGGCGGTCCCGCCGCATCCGGGAGGCCCTCGAGGCGCTGGCACCGCAGGAGCGGACCGTGGACGCGATGGCCGCCCTGCAGACGGACACCCGGACCCCGGGCGCGCCGCGGGCCTGGCTCGCCGACGCCGTCGACGCGCTCGTCGCGGACGACGTGCTGGCCGCGGAGTCCGTCCCGGCGTGGGCCGGCGACGCCGCCGCCGGATCGGCCGCGGCCCGCTGGTGGCTCCTCGTGGAGCACGAGGTGGCCGCCGCCCTGATCGCGCACCTGCCGCCCGCCTCGCGGGCCCTGCTCGGCGGCCCGTGGGCACCGTGGGGCGACGCCGCCGCATGGGTCGGCGCGGCGCTCGCCGAGCGCGGGCCGGAGCCGCTGCGCGCGGCCCTGGGGGTCGCAGCGTCGACGAGGGACCTCGTGCGGGCCGCCGTCGCCGCCGTCGGCGACGCCGCTGAGCCGCCGGGCCCCGACGACACGGCTCGGACGTGGGGTGCGGCGCATGCCCTGACCCCGTTCCTGTTCACGCACGAGCATCCCGGCGGGCCGGATGTGCCGGGGCTCGCCGACGTGCTCGACACGATCGGGTCCGTCCGGGTGGGCGGCACCGCGGACGCGGTCTGCGCCACCTCGCACGCCCCCGGCCTGGCCGTCGGCACCCACCGCGGGCCAGTGGCCCGGGTCGTGTTCGACCTCGGCGACCGCACCCGCAGCCGGTGGGTCGTCCCGTTCGGCGCCTCCGGTCTCGGAGGCGGGCACGTGACGGATCAGCTGGACGCGTGGGCCGCCGGCCGCCTGCTGCCCGTGCCGTCCGGTCCCGTCCCCCCGTCCGCCGGCAGCGGCGTCGCACCCGCCCGCTCCGTCCCCGGCGGGGCCCCTCCGGGACGCATCGTGGCCGAGGTCGGCGTCGGGGCGTTGGGCCTGACCATGACGCGCGTCCGCCCGGCCCTGGACGCCCCGCTGATCCACGCACTCGTCACGGAGCCGCGGGCGGAATTCTACGGGATGCGCGGGCACAGCGTGCAGGACGTCGAGGAGGTCTACGACTTCCTCGAGTTCCAGCCCACCCACGCGAACCACCTCGTGTGGCACGGCGGGACCCTCGTGGCCCTCGTGCAGACCTACGACCCTCGCGCGGAGGAGGTCGGCGGCGCCTACGAGGTGCGGGACGGGGACCTCGGATTCCATTTCATCACCGCCCCCGGCGGCCTGCAGGGGCGCGCCCGCGCCACGGCCTACCGGAGCATTGTGGACTGGTTGGGCGCACGCCCCGGCACGCGTCGGCTCGTGATCGAGCCGGACGTCCGCAACACGCGGGCCGTGAAGACCGCCCGGGCTCTGGGCTTCACGGTGGACCGGGAGGTCGAGCTGCCGGGCAAGCGGGCGGCGCTGTGCTTCCGCGCCGTGCACTGACCCTGCCCCGCACACGGCGACGGCGCGCACCCGCCTCGGTGCGCGCCGTCGTCGTGCCGGTCAGGGGCGGTGGCTCACTTGTGCTCGGCCACGCCCGTCTGGCCCTCCCGGACCAGGGCGGTCATGCGGGAGACCGTGCGGAAGTACTTCTTCATGTAGCCGCCGTGCATCATCTCCTGCGTGAACAGGGCGTCGAAGGGCACACCGGAGGCGAGGACGGGCACGTCCTTGTCGTACAGGCGATCCGCGAACACCACGAAGCGCAGGGCCGTGGCCTGCTCCGTGATGGTGTGCACGTCGTGGAGGGCGAGCACGTCCACGTCCTTGACGAGCTCGCGGTAGCGGGAGGGATGCACGCGGGAGAGCATCGCGGTGAGGTCCGCGAAGTCGTCCACGGCGAGCACACCCGCGTCGGGGAAGTTCTCCTGGGCGGTGGCCTCGACGGCGGCGTCGTCCAGCGGCGACGGGGCGGCGGAGAGGCCGCGGTGGCGGTAGTCCTCGCCGTCCACGCGGATGACCTCGAACTGGTCGGCCAGGACCTGGATCTCGCGCTTGAAGTCCTGCGCCGCGAAGCGCCCCTCGCCGAGCGAGCCCGGCAGGGTGTTGGAGGTCGCCACCAGGCGCACGCCGGCGTCGGCCAGCTCGCGCATGAGGCGGGACATCAGCACGGTGTCCCCCGGGTCGTCGAGCTCGAACTCGTCGATGCACACGA
The DNA here is from genome assembly GCF_017168555.1 of Micrococcus sp. KRD012. Classification (NCBI taxonomy): domain Bacteria; kingdom Bacillati; phylum Actinomycetota; class Actinomycetes; order Micrococcales; family Micrococcaceae; genus Micrococcus; species Micrococcus sp. KRD012. The sequence goes on along the minus strand of NZ_JABFBB010000016.1, from coordinate 61,215 downwards.
GGGTGTACTCCTTGAGCTCGTCCACCGCCTTGCGGAAGGACAGGGCGCCCACGAGGTTGGTGTACTCCACGAACGTGCCGAACGCCTTGGGCCCGGGGGCCGCGTGCCACGTCGAGGCCAGCAGGTGGGTCTTGCCGACGCCGAAACCGCCGTCGAGGTAGATGCCGGCCGGCCCTGCCGCCCGCTTCTTCCCGCCGAACAGGCCGCCGAGGAACCCGCCGCCCGAACCGCCCCGGCCGAGGTCTGCCGCGAACCGGCGCAGCCGCTCCACGGCCTGTGCCTGCGAGGGGTGCGCGGGGTCCGGGATGTAGGTGTCGAAGGACACCGTGCCGAAGCGGTACGACGGGTGGAAGCCGGACAACAGCTGGTCCGGGGTGACCTGCGGCGAACGGTCGGCGAGGTGGACGATCTGAGCCACGGGACACTCCCAGGGTCGACGACGGGGATTCCGGGCCATGCTATCGGGCCGCGGACCCGACCCATGTGACCTCGCGTGTCCCGGACTGAGGGGCCCCTACCCTCTTACGTGACACCGACGTGCCGTAATCTGGCGCGCAGGGCACGGACACGGAACCCGCCGTCGTCGTGCCGCCCGCCCCGGGCCCGTGCGGGCCCGCCCCGACGCGAAGGAAGGCAGTGCCATGACCGATACCGCCGCGAAGTTCTCCGAGTACGCCCACCCCGAGAAGCTGGTGTCCACGCAGTGGGTCGCCGACCATGTCGGCGACGAGGACGTCGTGGTCCTCGAGTCCAACGAGGACGCTCTCCTCTACTCCACCGGCCACATCCCCGGCGCCCAACGCGTCGACTGGCACACCGAGCTCAACGACCCCGTCACCCGCGACTTCGTCGGCCCCGAGGCCTTCGCCGAGTTCGCCGCCTCCAAGGGGATCTCCCGGGACACCACCGTGGTGTTCTACGGCGACAAGTCCAACTGGTGGGCCGCCTACGCCCTGTGGGTGTTCACCCTCTACGGCCATGAGGACCTGCGCCTGATGGACGGCGGCCGTGACAAGTGGATCGCGGAGGGACGCGAGACCACCCGCGAGGTCCCGACCGTGGCCCGCGCCGAGTACCCGGTGATCGAGCGCGACGACCACACAGATCGTGCCGCCCGCGAGGACGTCCTGCAGGCCATCGGGACCACCCCGCTGATCGACGTCCGCTCCCGTCCCGAGTACACGGGCGAGACCACGCACATGGCCGGCTACCCGCAGGAGGGCACCCTGCGCGGCGGCCACATCCCCACGGCGGCGTCCGTGCCGTGGGCGTCCGCGGCCAACGAGGACGGCACCTTCAAGTCCCGCGCCGAGCTGGAGCAGGTCTACCGCACCGACGCCGGGCTGCGGGAGGGTGACGACGTGATCGCCTACTGCCGCATCGGCGAGCGCTCCTCCCACACCTGGTTCGTGCTCAAGTACCTGCTCGGCCACGAGGACGTCCGCAACTACGACGGCTCCTGGACCGAGTGGGGCAACGCCGTGCGCCTGCCGATCGCCGTCGGCGAAGAGCCGGGCGAGGCCCCCGCGCGCTGAGCCCCCGGCACGGCGTGGATCACTAGACTGGGACACCATGACCGAGAACCACGCCGTGCCCGCCGCCCTGGCCGAGATCATCGACGACTTCGCCGGGGTGCCCGATCCCGAGAAGCTCGAGCTGCTGCTGGAGTTCTCGGACGAGCTGCCGGCGCTGCCGGAGCGCTACGACGGCCACGAGGCCGAGATGGAGCAGGTCGTGGAGTGTCAGACCCCGCTGTTCCTGGCCGTCGAACTCGAGGGTGAGCCCGGCCCGCAGGCCCCGGTCCGCCTCTTCATCACCGCTCCCCCGGAGGCGCCCACCACGCGCGGCTTCGCCTCCGTGCTCACCCAGGGCCTGGACGGGCTGAGCGCCCTCGAGGTCGTGGACGTGCCCGAAGACATCCCCACCCGCCTCGGCCTGGCCAAGGCCCTCACCCCCCTGCGCCTGCGCGGCATGTCCGCCATGCTCGGCCGCATCAAGCGCAACGTCCGCGAGCAGGCCGGGATCGCCTGAGTCCGCCGTGGGCCAGCGCAAGAAGGATCGCGGCGCCCGGCACGGGGCGGCCACGCCGGCCGTCGCCGCCCTCGAGGCCGCCGGGGTCCCGTACCGGCTGCACACCTTCGACGTGGCCCTCGACGCCGGCGGCGAGCGGTTCGGCGTCCAGGTCGCCCGGGCGCTCAGCGTGCCCGCCGACCGACTGTTCAAGACGCTGATGGTGGCGGACCCCGACGGCGCGCTCGCCGCGTGCGTGGTGCCCGTGTCCGGTCAGCTGGACCTGCGGGCCGCCGCCGCGGTGCTGGGCGTCAAGCGACTCGCCCTGGCCGATCTGGCCGTCGTCGAACGCCGGACCGGCTACGTGCGGGGCGGCGTCTCGCCCCTGGGCCAGCGCCGGCCCCACCCCGTCGTCCTGGACTCCTCCGCCCTCGACGCGGAGCTCATGTACGTCTCCGGCGGGCAACGCGGCCTGGATGTGGAGATCGCGCCCGCCGACCTCGTGCAGGTGACGGGCGCCGTCGTCGCGGAGATCGCGGCGGGCTGACGGGCCGGTCCTGCGGCGGACCGGTCAGGCGTCGTCGCGCGCCTGACGGCGCACCACGGCCATGCGCTGGCCGACGGTGACCAGGGACGCGGCGGCGAGCAGCCCCAAGGTGACGGCCAGGACGACCGGGGGCAGACCGAGGCCGGTGAGGCCGGCGACCACGAGGGTGGCCACGAGCCGTTCCGCTCGCTCGGCGATGCCCACGTGCGCGTCCCAGCCGAGGGCCTCCGCCTTGGCACGCACGTAGGAGACGAGCATGCCTAGGGCGAGGCAGGCCCCGGAGAGCGCGCCGACCGCGGGTGCGGCGCCGACGCCGAAGCCCCACAGGCACAGCCCGAGGAACACGGCCGCGTCCTGCACGCGGTCCAGGGTGGAGTCGAGGAACGCGCCCCAGCGGCCGGTGGACCCGGCCTCGCGCGCCATGATCCCGTCCACCAGGTCCGAGAACACGAACGCGGTGATGAAGAGCGTGCCCCAGAACAGGTGCCCCAGGGGGAAGAGCACGAGCGCGCCCAGGCTCACGCCGAGTGTGCCGACGACCGTCACGGTGTCCGGACTGACCCCGGCCCGCAGGAGCGTACGGGCCACCGGGGTGAACAGGCGGGTGGTGACGCCGCGCGCGTGACGGTCCAGCATCAGGCGGAGTCTCCGGCCCCCGGGCGAGGATGCTCGGCCGCGGCACGGGCGTTGGCCGCCTGGCGCGCGGCGTGGTCCCGGGCGGCCCGGTCCCAGACGTCCGCGAGGATCTGCCGGGTCTCCCCCAGGGTCTGCGACATGTTCTTGGTCCGGGCGATGATCGGCAGGAAGTTGCCGTCGCCGGTCCACCGCGGCACCACGTGCTGGTGCAGATGGGCCGCGATCCCGGCGCCGGCCACCGCCCCCTGGTTCATGCCGAGGTTGTAGCCGGACGCGCCGGCGGCCTGGCCGAGGGCGAGCATCGCCGTCTGGGTCAGCTCCGCCATCTCGGCGGCCTCCTCCGTGGTGGTGTCCGTGTACAGGGGCACGTGGCGGTAGGGGCAGACGAGCAGGTGACCGGGGTTGTACGGGTACAGGTTCAGCACCACGTAGGCGGTGCGGCCGCGGTGGACGATGAGGGAGTGCTCGTCGTCGCGCTGCGGGGCCGCACAGAACGGGCAGGTGTGCTCGTCCTTGACCTGGCCCGTCCCCTTGGACACGTACGCCATGCGGTGGGCGTTCCAGAACCGCTCGAAGGCGTCCGGGGCGCCGGGCAGCTCGAAGCCGTCCGTGGCGGCGGCGTCCGCCGACGCGCGGGCCTGCGCCCGCGCGTCGGATCCGCCGGTGCCGGGGCTGGTCATGGGGTGACCTCGCGCTCGCGCACCGCCTTCACGATGCGTTCGATCGCCTCCTCCACCGGCACGCCGTTGTCCTGGGTGCCGTCGCGGAAGCGGAAGGACACGGCGTTCGCCTCCCTGTCCTCGCCGCCGGCGATCAGCACGAACGGCGCCTTCTCCTTGGCCGCGGTGCGGATCTTCTTCGGGAAGCGGTCCGAGGAGTCGTCCAGGCGCGCCCGGATCCCCTCGGCACGCAGCTTCGCGACGACGTCGTCCAGGTAGTCGTTGAATGCCTCGGCCACCGGGATGGCCACGACCTGCTCCGGGGCAAGCCAGGCCGGGAACGCGCCGGCGTAGTGCTCGGTGAGGACGCCCAGGAAGCGCTCGATGGAGCCGAAGAGGGCGCGGTGGATCATCACGGGGCGCTGACGGGTGCCGTCGGCGGCCTGGTACTCGAGGTCGAAGCGCTCGGGCAGGTTGAAGTCCAGCTGGATGGTGGACATCTGCCACGTACGGCCGATGGCGTCCCGGGCCTGGACCGAGATCTTCGGGCCGTAGAACGCGGCGCCGCCCGGATCCGGGACGAGCTGCAGACCGGAGGCCTCCGCGACCTCGGCGAGGGTGCGGGTGGCCTCCTCCCAGATCTCGTCGGAGCCGACGAACTTCTCCGGGTCCTTCGTGGAGAGCTCGAGGTAGAAGTCGTTGAGGCCGTAGTCCTTGAGCAGGTCGAGGACGAAGTTGAGCGTGGTGGTCAGCTCCTCCTTCATCTGCTCGCGGGTGCAGTAGATGTGGGCGTCGTCCTGGGTCATGCCGCGCACGCGCGTGAGCCCGTGGACCACGCCGGACTTCTCGTACCGGTACACGGAGCCGAACTCGAACAGCCGCAGCGGCAGCTCACGGTAGGACCGGCCGCGGGAGCGGTAGATCAGGTTGTGCATGGGGCAGTTCATCGGCTTGAGGTAGTAGTTCTGCCCCTGGCGCGTGATCTCGCCGGTCTCGGGATCACGGACCTCGTCGATGTGCATGGGCGGGAACATGCCGTCCGCGTACCAGTCGAGGTGGCCGGACACCTCGTAGAGGTGCTGCTTGGTGATGTGCGGGGTGTAGACGAACTCGTAGCCGGCCTCGGTGTGGCGCCGACGGGAGTAGTCCTCCATCTCCTTGCGGATGATGCCGCCGCGCGGGTGGAACACGGGCAGGCCGGAGCCGAGCTCGTCCGGGAAGGAGAAGAGATCCAGCTCGGCGCCGAGCTTGCGGTGGTCGCGGCGCTCGGCCTCGGCGAGGCGCTCCTGGTAGGCCTTGAGGTCGTCCTTGCTGGCCCACGCGGTGCCGTAGATGCGCTGCAGCTGCTTGTTCTTCTCGTTGCCGAGCCAGTAGGCGGCGGCGGAGCGGGTGAGCGCGAAGCCGTTGCCGATGAGCTTGGTGGAGGGCAGGTGCGGGCCGCGGCAGAGGTCGCACCACACGGCGTCGCCGGTCTTGCGGTCCACGTTGTCGTAGATGGTGATCTCCCCGGCCCCGACCTCCACGGAGGCGCCCTCGCCGGCGGTGTCCGCGGCGTCCTTCTTGCCGAGCAGCTCGAGCTTGTAGGGCTCGTCCGCCACCTCGGCGCGGGCGGTCTCCTCGTCCACGACGCGGCGGCGGAAGGTCTGGCCGGACTTCACGATCTTCTGCATGAGCGAGGAGATCTGCTTGAGGTCCTCGGGGGTGAAGGGCTCGTCGACGTCGAAGTCGAAGTAGAAGCCGTCCGTGATGTACGGGCCGATGCCGAGCTTGGCGCCCGGGCGCAGCTGCTGCACGGCCTGGGCCATCACGTGGGCGGTGGAGTGCCGCAGCACCTCGAGGCCCTCGGGCTCCGTGATGTCCACCGACTCGACGGACGCGCCGGCGGGGATCTCGCGGGCCAGGTCCCAGAGCAGGCCGTCCACCCGCATCACGGCGGTGGTCGGCTTCTCGCGGAAGAGGTCGAGGCCGGTGGTGCCGTGCGTCACCTCCCGCAGCTCTCCGTCCACGGTCAGCAGGATGTTCTTCGGCTCCGACACGGTGCTCCTTCGAGGTCTGGCTTCGGGGTCGGTGGCGTACGGGGGCCACCGTCGGCCGCGTCCCATTCTAGGGGCGCGGCCGGACGGCGGGGCACGGAGGCGGACGGTCTCATCTGTCCGGGGTGGGCAGCAGCTCCCACGTCTCCGGGTGGGGCACCGGGATCGGGGTGTGCTCCGGAGCGGGCCGATCGGGTGCCGTGCGGCCGGGGCGGGCCCCGCCGGCCGGCCCGACGTCGGTGCGCACCTTCACGGGCCAGCCGCCCGTGCCGTGGTGCGGGATGTCCGGCAGGGGCTGCGCCCCGGTGCCCGCCCGGCCGCTGCGGCGCGCGGCGGCGGCTCGGCGGTCCGCCGCGAGCCAGTCCCGCCACTGCTGCCGGGTGGCGTCCAGGTAGTCGGGGTCCGGGAGCGTCTCGGGCCGGTGCAGGTCCCAGGCGCGCACGGCCTGGACGGACACGGCCCGGTCGCCGGTGCGCCGGACGGTGCCCTCGATCAGCAGGAGGCGGGCGGAGAAGAGCATCTCCCCGGAGGCGTGCTGGGCCTCGGTGAAGAAGGAGGCGTCCACGCATCCGGTGCCGTCGTCCACGGAGAGGAACACCACCCGCTTGCCGCTGCGCATGGGCGGGGTCTGGGTGGCCACGCGCACCCCGGCCACGAGCACCCGGGACTGCGTGCGCAGCCCGAGCAGGTCCTTCGCCCGGGTGACGCCGAGCGCGTCCAGGTACGGGGCGTGGGAGTCCATGAGGTGGGCGGTGACGTCCAGGGCGGTGAGCTCCAGCTCGGTGCGGACCCGGGCGGCCGGGGCCGGGTCCGGGAAGAGCGGGGCGAGGGCGGTGAGCTCGGTGTCCGGCAGGTCCAGGGCCAGCTGGCCCTCCACCTGCCGTGGACGGGCGGACCGCGAGCGCGGGGCGGTGCGGCCGGGGGCGGTGCCGCGGGTGGTGGAGTGCTGGAGTTCGAGGTGGTGGACGTGGTGGGTCTTGAGCCAGGCGGAGTGGTAGGTGGGGACGGCGAAGGCGGCGCCGTGGGCCTTGCAGAAGCCGAAGGAGCCGAAGGCGGAGAGGGTGGCCCAGACCTCGTCGATGACTTCGAGGGAGTAGCCGCGGGCGAGGGCGCCGGTGCGGAAGGCCTCTTCGACGAGGTGTTCCTGCGGGCCGCCGAGGAGGCGGCGGTGCTCGTCGGCGCGGGCCAGTCCGCAGCCGGTCATGACGTCCATGGTGCGTAGGACCTGTTCGTGGAAGACGGTGACCCCGTGGGTCTCGGCGAGGACGGGCCGCAGGTCGGGGTGCGGGTAGTGGGCGGGTGCCCAGCCGTGCCGCTGTTCGAGGAAGGGCCGGACCATGTCGGACTGCATGGGGCCGGGGCGGAAGAGGGAGATGTCCACGGTGAGGTCGTTGAACTCGCGGGGGGCGAGTTTGCCGACGAGTTCGCGCTGGCCCGGGGACTCGATCTGGAAGCAGCCGAGGGTGTGGGTGGTGCGGATCATCGCGTAGGTGGCGTCGTCGTCGAGGGGCACCTGTTCGAGGTCGATGCGCTCGCCCGTGGTGCGTTCGACCTCGGCGATCGTGTAGGCGATGGCGGACTGCATGCGCACGCCGAGGATGTCGAGCTTGAGGAAGCCCATGGGGTCCATGTCGTGCTTGTCGAACTGGCTCATGGGCAGGCCCATGCCGGAGGGCTGGACGGGGGTGCGGTGCAGCAGGGTGGCGTCGCCGAGGATGACGCCGCAGGGGTGCATGGAGATGTGGCGGGGCAGGCGGTCGAGGCGTTCGGTGAGGTCGACGAGCAGGTCCAGCTGGCGGTCGCCCTCGGCGCGGCCGGACTCGATGCGGCGGGAGAGGCCGCCGAGTTCGGGCATGCGCTGGAGGGCCTCGCGGAAGTTCGAGGCGGAGAAGCGCCAGAGCTGCTTGGCGATGGCGTCCACCTCGGGTTCGGGCATGCCGAGGGCGAGGCCGGCGTCGCGGACGGCGCCGCGGGCCCGGTAGGCGTTCTGCATGCTCATGAGGGTGGTGCGCTCGGCGCCGAAGCGCTCGACGACGGCGTGGTAGATCTCGTGGCGGCGGGCGGACTCCACGTCGATGTCGATGTCCGGGAGGGTGGAGCGGTCGGTGGAGAGGAAGCGCTCCATGATCAGGCCGTTGGCCATGGGGTCGACATGGGAGATCCGCAGGGCGTGGTTGACGAGGGAGGAGGCGCCGGAGCCGCGGGCGGCCACGCGGATGCCCATGCCCTCGATGAGGTCGACGACGGCGGCCACGGTGAGGAAGTAGGAGGAGAAGCCGAGTCGGGTGATGATGCCGAGCTCGTGTTCGGCGCGGTCCTGCAGATCCCGGGCCGCCTGGCTGGTGCCGGGGAGGCCTCCCCCGGTGTGGAGGTGGGGGTAGCGGGCGAGGAGGCCGGTGCGGGTGCGCTCGCGCAGCACGTGCTCCGGGGGGCCGTCGATGCCGATGACGGCGGCCTCGGGGACGCGGGGCACGCCCCAGCCGAGGTCGGTCTCGGGGTCGAGCGCGCAGGCCTCGGCGAGGCGGCGGGTGGCCTCGAGCAGGGGGGCGG
>NZ_JABFBB010000016.1:446-52680 GCF_017168555.1 Micrococcus sp. KRD012 | reverse complement strand
CGTGGGCGATGCGGTGCATGGCGGCGGTGGACTTGAGCCAGCCCTGCCCGTTGGGCTGCAGGTCGTGGAGGGCGTCGAGGGAGCTGAGGGCGCGGACGGCGTCGAGGACGTCCGCGGTGGCGGCACCGTCCGGGGCCGCGTAGCGCACGGCGTTGGTCAGGACGGCGGGGATACGGGCCTGGCGGGCGGCGCGGAGGGTCTTCACGGCGTGCCCGGTGTCGAGGCGCCGGCCGGGGGCGGAGAGATGCGTGACGACGTCGGCGTGGGGGCTGCCTGCGGGCAGGGCCGCCTTCCAGCGGCGCAGGGCGGCGAGGCCGGCCGCCGCGGCGGCGAGCTCGGCGACGCTGGCCCACGGGCTGCCGCCTGCCGCTCCCCCGGTGGTGCGGGCGTGGGCGGCGGAGACGAGCTCGCACAGGGAGCGGTAGCCGGAGCCATGACAGCCTCCTCGGGCGAGCACGACCACGCGGCCGGCGTTCTCGTCCTCGCTCCACCGGACGGCCAGGTCCACGCCCACGATCGGGGTGATGCCGTGGCGCAGGCAGGCGCCCACGTGCTTGGCCATGCCGTAGAGCCCGTCCCGGTCGGTGCAGGCCAGCAGGTCCATGTCCGCGGCCGCGGCGGCGGCCACGAGGTCCTCGGGCCAGCTGACCCCATAGTGGGCGCTGAACGCGGAGGCGACGTGCAGGTGGGCGAAGGGTGCGGCGGTGCGTCCGGCCGCGGCGGCCTGGCTCATGCCGACCGCCTCAGGTCCTGGGCGTGCTCGTGGACGCGCACGAGCCGCCACCGGCCGGAGTCCAGGTGGTGGGCGACGTCGAGGGTCTGCAGGGGCGCGGCGCCGGCCCGGGCCAGGCGGACCTGCAGCCGCCACATCTCGTGGTCGACGAGACCGGCGCCGCGGCCCTTCTCCGCGCGGACCTCCTCCGCCCACCAGCGGCGCCGCTCGAACCAGCGCACGGGGCGCTCTGCGAGGACGTAGTCCCGCCCGTTCCAGCGCAGCCCCTGCGGGGTACCGTCTGCCCCGCACTCCACCGCCACCGACTGTGTGAGGACTCCCATTCTGCTTCTCTCCCTGTGCACTGCTGACCGGACCGACGACGGGGTGCCGTCGGGCGATGGGAGCGCGGCCCGTCCGGCGGACCGGACGCGGGGAAGAAGTGGGAAGGTGGGGCCGCACCCCCGATCGTACTCGAACACGTGTTCGAATGCGATGTGTGCGAAGGTAGGGCGCCCGCCGGACACGTTAAGGACGCATCGCCCCGAGACGGGCGAGGCCGGGAACGCCCTTTTCGTGAGGCCGGCTGGCCGAGTCCTGGCCGTAGGCCTCAAACCCGACCTTGGGGCGCACACGCACGAGAAAATCGTCTCTTGGGCCGGAAGAAGTGCGCCGGCACGGTCCTGTGGACAATGCGAGCAGGACCACAATCCGTCTGCGTATACTCCGAACCAACCGGGCCTCGCATGCCACGGGCACCGCGCTGCGGGATCAGCGCGGGAGGCGCGGACACACGACGGACGTCCAGTTGGAGGGGAAATGTCTCTCACCGCACCCGGGCGCGCCCTGCGCCGCCACCGATTCGCCCAGGCGGGCACGCTCAGCGTGGCCTTGGCGCTCACACTGACCGCCTGCGGCGGACAGTCCGAGCCCGCCGAGTCGTCGACGACGTCGCCCTCGTCCGCCAAGCCCGCCGTCGAGACGTCCGCGCCCGCGAGCACGAGCGAGACCGCGGGCGTCAGCTCATCCCCCGCGGCCAAGACGAGCGGGTCCGGCGAATACGTGCCTGCGTCTGCCGACGGTCCCGCTCAGAACGTACCCAAGCCGAAGATGCCCGCCGCCATGAAGGAAGAGACCAAGGAGGGCGCCGAGGCGGCGATTCGCTATTTCTGGGAGGCGACTTATTTCCTGCAGCAGACGGGTGAGCCCCAACCTCTGCAAGAGGTATCAGGCAAGACTTGCAAATTTTGCGAGCAGTACAAGCAGTCAATGACAGGTCTATATGAGAACGACGGATGGATGTCTGGCGACGGCCCAAGCATCACCTCCATGGCGACCCAGCCATCTACAGACGGATATATAGCAACACTTCTCATCGATCTGAGCCCTGAGACTGCCCGTGACTCCAAGGGAAAAATTCTTCCCGGCGGAGAGGTTTCAGCCTCACCTGAAAGTCCGTGGATTGCAGAACTTTCCTACTCAAGTGACCTTGGACATTGGGTCGTAGACAGCATGACGCTCGAGTCTCCAGCCGGATGACCAGCATGAAACCTAGGCTTTTCCTGTGCGGTTTCGCTCTTACCTCCCTGCTCCTTACTGCACAGCCCGCCGCCTCCGAAGAACCCGTAGTCAAATGTGGCACCCAGGGAAATTCCTATGGAATAGGCGACAACGCCGTGAAGTCTGAAGTAAATTGCACCGATCCGTCGGAGATTTCTTCACCTGGAACAGACGGTGCAAACTCGTCGGCTCCCGTGGCATCCCACCTAGAGCACAAGACGGTCAGTGCGTGCATCCCAGGGCAGCTCGGCAACTCGGATTTCGAGAGCTGCCGAGAGCAGGAGGACAACTTCTGCCCCGAGGGTTCATGGATCCGGGCGCAGACCATAGACACCCGTCAACCTGATGCGAATCCCGTCTATGGCGCCCCCAAATGTTGGACGGCCAAGGCCTCCAGCAACGGCGCCCCGCCCGTCTCCATCGACGAGGTCCGCACGCTCCTCGTGCTGGAGCCTGAGATCCGGTCGGACAACGGCGGACGCGGGATCCGCAATGCGGAGACGAACTTCTACGCAGACGCCGAGACGCGCACGCTCGTCACCACCCTCAACGGGGTCGAGGTCGAACTCCGCGCCACGCCGGTGAGCTTCCACTGGGATTACGGGGACGGGTCCCCCACCAAGACCACCTCGGTCGCAGGCCAGAGCCAGCCGGAGTTCAACGTCCCCACCCCCACGAGCCACGTGTACGAGGACACCGGGCAGTACACGGTCCGCCTCACCACCGTCTACATCGGCGAATACCGGGAGGCCGGGGGCGAGTGGGTGCTCATCCCGGGCACCATCAGCCTCGACTCGGCCCCCGTCACCGCGAACATCTGGCGCACCATCACCCGCAATGTCGCCGATGACTGCAGCGTCGACTCTTCAGCCTGGGGCTGCGCCGGCCCCATCGAATCCGCCCCGGCCGGCTGAGGACGGACCGCGGGGCGGCCGACGGTCTCCCGTCCACCGCCCCGCGGCCCCCTCGTCGGCCGGGTGTGTCAGACCCGGCGCACCCGCCCCCGGGCCATGAGCACGAGTCCCGCGCCGAGGGCCGCGAGTGCTCCGAGCACGCCCGCCGGAACCTCACGCCCGGTCTCGACCGTGTCCGGGGTCGTGTGGGTCTCCTCCCCGCCCGTTCCTTCTCCCGGCTCCTCCCCGGCCACGGGCGCCGGAGTGTCGACGGGCTCCTGCTCGGCGGGCGGCACCGGGTCCGCCTCGCCGGGAGACGGGGCGTCCTCCCCCGCCGGCACGTTCAGGGCCCGGGGCTTCTGCCCGTCCGCGAGCAACTCGACGAGCGCGAAGACGTCGGACCGCGCCGCGTCCTGGGTGATGATGACGTCCTCACTCTTGGTCATCCCGTCCAGCGACCAGTCGAGGACGAGGCGGTCGTCGGTCGGGTATGTCGCGTCGGCGAGGTAGTGAAACCCGGTGAAGGAGTCCACCGTGGTGTCGCGCCAGAGGGCACCCCAGCGCGGACCCCACGAGAGTTCCGCGACCGCCGCGTCGTCGCCCAGGCCTTCGGACCGGAACGGCAGCAGCACGCCCGACTCGGCGTGCTCCAGCGTGAGGAACCGCTCGGGGTAGTCCCCGAACACGGGGTCGGCCAGGCTGTGCTCGCCCCACGCGTAGACGAGTCCGGCAGAGGGGCCTATGTTGCCCTCCGGAGTGCCGGCGGCCTCGTCATAGAGGGCGGCGGCCACCGGGGTACCGTCCACGGACAGGGTGAACAGGAGATGACCGTCTCCGGCCTCGCCGAGCAGCGCCCGCGCATCCGCCACGCGCACCGCACCGAGGTCTGAGTAGACGTCGTCGTACACCAACGGGACGGCCACCTGGTCACCGTGGCCGGTCTCCATGCTGTACGGGGCGACGGTGAGCGCGATCTGGTCCTGACGCAGGTCGAAGAAGCCCTCCATGACGACGAGGCCCGGCACCATCTGGCGGAACGTGCCGGAACGGATGCCCTGCTCGGGAGTCCAGCGGGAGGCCAGGTCAGGCAGCTCGAAGCCCGGGCCGGGCGCCGGCTCCGGGCCCCACGCGCAGTCACACACCCCCTCGGAGACGGTGGGTCCCGCCTCTTCCACGGCGACGGCGGGCGCGGCCCCGGCGAAGAGACTCACGGTCAGGATCGCGGCGGCGGCGAGACGGGCGGGGCGGGTGGTCGGGACGAACGGGCGGGTGGACACCTTGAACGAGGACGGGGACGACATCATGGCAGGACGCTCCTGGTGAATGGCCACGCGGGCTCGGGTGACGGACTGCGGTTCACCGGCCTCACCGTGGCACCCCTCCAAAAGATGCGGCGCTCATACCGGCCCGGTGACACCCACGCTACGCAGAGCCCATTCTCAGGGGGAGTTCAGAACGGTCTCGGATCCGTCTCGATCCGGTCACGATGCCGCGGCACCGCGTTCCCGCGTCTCACGGGCAGGTCATCCCCGTCGCCCCGTCCTTCAGAGCAGCGTTCCCTGCTGCTCTCTCATCTCTTGGGTCAGCTCCGGCCCGTTGTTCCGGACGTTCCCCACGGCGCTCCCCACGGGCCGCAGCGACCAGCCCGCCGCGACGTCGTACGCGCCGGCGCACACCTCGCCCACGAGGGCGTCAGCTTCTTCGGCAGACCCGAGCGTGTCCGGGGCGAGCCACCGGTCCATCGTCTCGGCGTCCATGGGCACGGGCATCCGGTCGTGCAGCTGGCCGAGTGCGGCGAGCACCGGCTCGTCGTCGTCCGCGTCGGGTGCGGCCATGGTGAGGATCGTCGTCGAGAGGACCCAGGCGTCCTCCCCCGCGGCCTGGGCCTCGGGGTCCTGCCACCACTCGTACAGGCCGGCGAACCAGATGACCGGCCCCTCGCCGTCCCCGGCCCCGGCCGGGTGCACGTAGTAGGGCTGCTTCTTCGCGGCCCGCCCGTCGGGGCCCTTGGCGCCAGGCTCCGGCGTCTTCCACTCGTAGTAGCCCTCCACCGGCACAGCGCAGCGGCGGGCGCGGACGGCGGCCCGGAACGTCGGCTTGGAGGCCACGGTCTCCGAGCGCGCGTTGAACGCACGGGACCCCACGGACAGCCCCTTCGCCCACGGCGGCACCAGGCCCCAGCGGGCCACGTGGATCCGCCGGGTCACCCCGGCACCGCCGTCGTCCGCGTGCGCCACGAGGATCGGCACCTCGGCTGTCGGCGCCACGTTCCAGCTCTGGCGCAGCACCAGCTCCTCATTCGTCTCGGCATCGCCCAGGGCCACCAGGTCGCTCGTGGCGCGGGCCATCACGTAGCGGCCGCACACGTCAGCGGTCCCTCCCGTCCCGGCCACGCTCGACATACATCCACGCGATGCCGAGGGCGAAGCCCATCATCGCGCAGCCGAGCACAGTGCCCCAGGGCCTCTCGGTGCCCAGTCCGAACACCACCCCCAGGCCGACGCCGATCAGCAGCCCCACCAGCGGGATGCGCCACTGCGCGAGCGTGTCGGCACCGGCCGGAGCCTCGTGCGCCTCGTCCTCGTCTCTGCCATGTCGTGCCACGGTTCGCCCCTCCGTTCACATCGGTGCTGCGGGTCAGGTTGCAGTCTCCCCTGGCCGCCGCGGCGACACCACACACCAGGCCCCCCGGCTGCTCACCGATGCGTCGCACAGACACCTGTGATGGGATGGGCAGAACGAGCCCGCACGTCGCGCCGCCCCACGCATGCGCGGCATCGGGCAGATCCCCACCACCAGGAGGAACAACGTGTCCCAGAAGGTCCGCGGCGTCGTCGCCATGGCGAAGGACGCCCCCGTCACCATCGAGACCATCGTCATCCCCGATCCGGGACCCGGCGAGGCCGTCGTCGACATCAAGACCTGCGGCGTCTGCCACACGGATCTGCACTACCAGCAGGGCGGGATCGGCGACGAGTACCCGTACCTGCTCGGCCACGAGGCCACGGGTGTGGTCTCCGCGATCGGCGAGGGCGTCGACCACGTCAAGGTCGGCGACACCGTGATCCTCAACTGGCGCGCCGTGTGCGGCGAGTGCCGCGCGTGCCGCAAGGGCGAACCGAAGTACTGCTTCAACACCCACAACGCGACCCAGAAGATGACCCTCGAGGACGGCACGGAGCTGTCCCCGGCCCTGGGCATCGGGGCGTTCGCGGACAAGACGCTCGTCCACGCCAAGCAGTGCACCCAGGTCGACGGCGTCGACACTCCCGAGGAACAGGCCGCGGTCGGCCTGCTCGGCTGCGGGATCATGGCCGGCATCGGCGCGGCCATCAACACCGGCGAGGTCAAGCGCGGCGAGTCCGTGGCCGTGATCGGCTGCGGCGGCGTCGGCGTGGCCGCGATCGCCGGGGCGAAGCTCGCCGGCGCCACCACGATCATCGCGGTGGACATCGACGCCAAGAAGCTCGCCAAGGCTGAGGAGCTCGGCGCCACCCACACCGTGAACTCGAAGGACGAGGACCCCGTGGAGGCCATCCGCGCGGCGACCGGCGGCTTCGGCGCCGACGTGGTCATCGAGGCGGTCGGCCGCCCGGAGACCTACGAGCAGGCGTTCTACGCCCGGGACCTGGCCGGCCGCGTCGTCCTGGTGGGCGTGCCCACCCCCGGCATGGAGCTGAAGCTGCCCCTGCCGGAGGTGTTCGGCCGCGGCGGCGCGCTGAAGTCCTCGTGGTACGGCGACTGCCTGCCGGAGCGCGACTTCCCCATGCTCGTGGACCAGTACCGCCTGGGCCGCCTGCCGCTGGACGAGTTCGTCACGGAAACCATCGCCCTGGACGAGGTGAACGAGGCCTTCGAGACGATGAAGTCCGGCGACGTCCTGCGCTCGGTGGTGGTGCTCTGATGGCGCGCATCGATCACCTGGTCACCTCCGGCACGTTCTCCCTGGACGGGGAGACGTTCGACGTGGACAACAACGTGTGGATCGTCGGCGGCGCGGAGCAGTGCGTCGTCATCGACCCGGCCCATGACGCCTCGGCCGTCTGGAAGAAGGTGAACGGCCGCCAGGTGCTGGCCATCGTCCTCACCCACGGCCACGACGACCACATCCGCCAGGTCCAGGAGTTCCGCCAGATGGTGGACGCCCCCGTGCTGCTCCACCCCGCAGACCGCATGCTCTGGGACGACGTCTTCCCCGACGAGGAGCCCGACGGCGCGCTCGCCGAGGGCGACGTCCTGCGCGTGGCCGGCGTCGAGCTGCGGGTGCTGCACACCCCCGGGCACTCCCCCGGCTCGGTCTGCCTGTACGCCCCCGCCCTGGGCGAGGCCGGCGACGACGGCGCCCCGACCGGCGTCGTGTTCTCCGGCGACACCCTGTTCCAGGGCGGGCCCGGCGCCACCGGCCGCTCGTACTCGGACTTCGACACGATCATCGAGTCCATCCGCGAGCGCCTGTTCCCGCTGCCGGAGGCCACCGTGGTCCACACCGGCCACGGCGACTCCACCACAATCGGCACGGAGAAGCCGCACCTGCAGGAGTGGATCGACCGCGGCCACTGAGGACGCGCCGAGGTGGGGAAGAATGGTCCCCCGTGACCATCCTCCCCGCCTCGCCCCCTCCCTCCGTGATCCTGCTCGGCGGCGCGTCGGGCTCCGGCAAGTCCTACCTGGCCCGGCGGCACGGCCGGCCCCACCTCTCGCTCGATGCGTTCTACCGTCCGCAGTCCGACGACGGCGCCGCGGGCGGGCCCGGCCCCGTGTTCCCGCGCACCCCCTACGGTGAGATCGACTGGGACCACCCCGGAACGTGGGATGAGCAGGCGGCCGTGGACGCCGTCGTCGAACTGCTCGAGGAGGGCGCCACGCGCGTGCCCGACTACGACATCTCCACGTCCTCCGTCCGCGGGCACAGCACCGTCGCGCTCGAGCCGGGCGGGGTGATCGTGGCGGAGGGCATCTTCGCTGAGCGCATGCCCGCCGCCCTGGACCGGGCCAGGGTCCGCTACGCGGCCTGGTACATCGACCAGGCGCGGACCACGACGGCGGCCCGCCGGTTCGTGCGCGACGTCGCCGAACGCCGCAAGCCGGTGCCGTTCCTCGTGCAGCGGGGCTGGTCCCTGTACCGGACGGACGCGGCGCGCCGGGCGGCGGCCGTGGCGGCCGGCTTCACCCCGCGACGCAAGCGGGAGATCATCGCGGATCTCACGGCCTGACGGGCCGCCCGCAGCCGGGCCGCCCGTGCCCTCAGCCGGCGGTGCCCGCGCCGAGGACGGCGAGTTGCTCGTCCACGACCTCGAGCCCGGCGGCGGCGGCCCACGCCGTGTACTCCTCCCGCAGGGCCACGGCGAACGCGGGGACGCTCACCCCGGGACGCACGTCCTCGGCCGCGCCCGCCGTGCGGGGGTCCATGTCCAGGCCGAGCTCCCGGTAGACGTCGACGAGCACGGCCCGCAGCGGGGCGGGGTCGGACACCACCACGTGGGTGGAGAACAGGAACGCCCCCTTCACCACGCGCTGCGCGGAGCCGGCCAGCTTCACCGGGTAGGTCGGCGCAGGACCCTGCACGGAGAACTCACCCGGGCAGTACTCCCCCGGGATCTCGCCCACGGAGGCGGGCACGTCCATGCGCGCGAACGCCCGCACGAACAGGTCGGCGAACTCGGCGAACCGGGCCTGCTGGGTGAGTGCCGCGTCCTCCTGCTGGCTCAGGTGGTCCACCACCAGGCAGCCGTGATGGTAGGCCGCCGCCCGCCCGCCGGCCCGGCGCACCACCGGCGCGAAGCCGTGGGCCCGGGCCGCCGCAGCCGCGGCCGCGAAACCGGGCAGCCGCGCGTCGCGCTGGCCGAACGCGACCGTCGGTTCGGGCACGTAGACGCGGATCAGATCGTCGAGGGCCCTTCCCTCGGCCGCGGCGGCGCGGAAGACGGCCAGCTCGCCCATGGCCCAGTCGAGGTCTTCAGCGGCCCCGAGGGTCCGCTCCTGCACGGCCCAGCGCAGCCGGGGAGCTGGGCTCACAGGCCGCCCTCGACCGGCCAGGAGCGCAGGGTGAGGGTCTGCTCGACGTGGGCGAAGGGGCCGTCGTCGTCGTGGAGGACGGTGCTGGTCAGGCCCACGCCGTCCGGGCCCACCGTGACCTGCCCCGCGAGGCCGAGCCAGTGGCCGGTGGGCTCGCGGTACAGGTGGATCTGCAGGTCCACGTTGGGGAAGAACCACCCGCCCGGCTTCGCCGGCAGGGCGGGGGCGATCCCGTTGGCCGCATCGGTGAGGCTGATCAGGCGCACCAGGTCGCTCGTGCTCTCCCCCGCCACCATCTCGCGGTCCGTGGTGAGCCACACCCGGCCGTGGCCCGGCCCGTGGCCGGGCAGGACGACGCCGTCGAGGGAGGCGATGTACCCGCCTCCCCATCCGTGGAGCGCGTTGTGCGACTGCGCCTGCGAGCGCGGCGGGAGGGGCTCGTCCGGCAGCTGGGCGACGGCGGAGGTGTCCGAGGTGGACAGCAGCCAGGCGCGCAGGGTCAGCACGGTGCGGCCCCGGGCGTGGAGCACGGACTCGACGAGCTCGATGGTGCGGCCCGGACGCAGGGTGCGCGTGACCACCTCGAGCTCGCCCGACCAGAGCGTGCCCAGGATGTCGTAGGAGAGCCGTCCCACCCGCAGCCCGGGGGTGGTCTCGTGCGCGGCGACCTCGTGCAGCAGCAGGCCCGAGACGGCGGCCATGTGCATCTCCTCTTCCCGCCATGCGCCCTGGGCGTGCACGGTGGAGCGCACGCGGGAGGTGCGGACGCCGTCGGCGTCCACGGTGGGCTCGCCGAGGCGGACGTAGAAGGCCAGGGGATCGTCGGCGACGGAGGTCGCGGGGGTGGAGGTGATGTCGGTCATGGGCCGAAGTCTGCCAGAACGACGACGACGGCCGGTGACGTCCCCGCGGGGATGTCACCGGCCGTCACGGCGTGGGCCGAGCCGGGGTTCAGCGGCGCATGACCTTGCGGGCGATGCCGTTGCCGATCAGCTGCAGCGCCTGGACGAACACGATCACCACGACGACGGCCAGCCAGGTGACCTCCGGACGGAACCGGTTGTAGCCCTCCACGATGGCGAAGTTGCCGACGCCGCCGCCGCCGATGATGCCCGCCATGGCGGACATGTCCACGAGCGAGATGATCACGAATGTGAAGCCGAGGATCAGCGGGCCGAGGGCCTCGGGCAGCACCACGGTGCGCACGATCCGCATGCGTGAGGCGCCCATCGCGCGGGCGGCCTCGATCACGCCGGGGTCGAGGGAGACGAGGTTCTGCTCCACGATGCGGGCGATGCCGAACGTGGACGCCCAGATCATGCAGAACACCACGGCGGTGTTGCCGATGCCGGTGCCGAGCACCGCGATGGTCAGCGGCTGCAGGGCGGCGATGAGGATGACGAACGGGATGGGCCGGATGAGGTTCACGATGAAGTTCGTGACCAGGTAGACGGCGCGGTTGGCGAAGATGCCGCCCGGGCGCGTGGTGTAGAGGAGGAGCCCGACCAGCAGGCCGAGGACGCCGCCGATGACGAACGCCCAGCCGACCATGTAGAGGGTGTCCCCCACGGCGGTCAGGAGTTCGGGGCCGTAGTACCCCCAGTCGAGGTTCTGGAAACGGTCGATCACTGCTGCACCTCCTGCACGTCCCCGGCGCCGGCCAGGTCCGCGACGAACGCGTCCACCGCGGCGGGCTCACCCGTGAGCGCCACGGTGAGCAGGCCGTACGCGGAGTCCTTGGTGGCGGACATGCCGCCGTGGGCGATCTCGAAGCCGACGCCGCGCGTCGACGCGGTGCCGAGCACGGCCGACACCGCGGCGGCGTCCTTGAGCGAGACCATGATCAGCCGACCCTCGGTGCGCGCCCGGATGCGGGCCACCTCCTCGGCATTCGGCCGGTCCTTGAGCGCCGTGGCCACGAAGGACGCGGCGTCGGCGGAGTGGGCGGGCCGAGAGAAGAGGTCGTAGACCTTGCCGGACTCCACCACGCGGCCGCTGTCCATCACGGCGACACGGTCGGCGATCGAGCGGATGACCTCCATCTCGTGGGTGATGGCCACGATCGTGACCCCGAGCTCCTCGTTGACGCGGCGCAGCACGGAGAGCACCTCGTGCGTCGTCGAGGGATCCAGGGCGCTGGTGGCCTCGTCTGCGAGCAGGATCTCCGGCTCGGCGGCCAGGGCGCGAGCGATGCCGACGCGCTGCTTCTGGCCGCCCGAGAGCTGCTCCGGGTAGTGCTTGGCCTTGTCCGCCAGGCCGACGAACTCGAGCAGCTCCGCCACGCGAGCGCGGCGTTTGGACCGCGGCCAGCCGGCCGTGTCCAGGGCGAACTCGATGTTCCCGGCCACCGTGCGGGAGGTCAGCAGGTTGAACTGCTGGAACACCATGCCGATGCGGGTGCGCAGCGGACGCAGCTTCGCCTCGGACAGGTGGGAGACCTGCTGGCCCAGCACCGTGACGGTGCCCGACGTCGGCTTCTCCAGCCCGTTGATCATGCGGATCAGGGTGGACTTGCCGGCGCCGGAGAAGCCGATGACGCCGAAGACCTCGCCGCGGTTCACGGCGAGCGAGACGTCGTCCACGGCCTTCACACCGGCACCCTTCTTGGCGGCGTAGACGCGGCTGACGTGGTCGAAGACGATGACCGGCTCCCCCGGGGCGCCCGCGGAGGGGCGCCCCGGGGTGACCGCGTCACGGTCGGACGTATGGGAACCTGCCATGGATCAGGCGTCCTGCTTCGCGATCGCGTCCTGGTACTGCTTCAGGGTCTCGTCGATCTGGGCGGTGTCGAGCTGCACCGGCACGCTCGTGTCGGAGGAGAGCTTCGCGGACTCATCCAGCACGGGCTGCTCGTGGTACAGCGCCGCGATCTTCTTGTAGGTCTCGTTGTCGCGGTCCTCGCGACGCACGGCGAAGCCGTTGACGTACGGCTTGGCGGAGTCGTCCTTGGGATCGTCCTTGAACAGGGCGGTGTTCGTGTCGATGCCGGCGTCGGCCGAGAAGGTGTTGTTGATGACCGCGCCCTGGACGGACTCGAGCGCGTTCACGGTCTGCTGGGCGGCCACGGTCTGGACCTTCACGGTGGAGGCGGCCTCGTCGATGTCCTTCGGCTCCGGGCGGATGGTCTCGTTGGACAGCTTCAACAGGCCGGCGGCGACGAGCACGTTGATGGCGCGGGCCTGGTTCACGGTGTCGTTCGGGATGGCGACGGTGTCGCCCTTCTTGAACTCGGAGACGTCTTTGTACTTCTTGGAGTACAGGGGCAGCGGGATGATCTCGGTGGTCCCGATCAGCGTCAGGTCCTTGCCGGAGGCCTGGTTGTAGTCGGCCAGGTAGGCGATGTGCTGGAACCAGTTCATGTCGATGTCGCCGTTGTCCAGCGCCGGGTTCGGCTGCGTGTACTCGGTGAAGTTGCGGATCTCGACGTCGATGCCGTGCTTCTCCTTGGCGAGCTTCACCAGGGCGCGGTGCGTCTCGTTCTCGGACACGACGCCGATGCGCACGGTCTGGGCGCCGTCGTCGCCCTTCTTCTCGGCCTGCGAGTTGCAGGCGGTCAGGGCGAACGCGCCGACAGCGGCCAGGGACAGGCCGGCGAAGGAGCGGCGGGAGATGTTCGAGGGGGTCGTCATGGGGTTCTCCTTGGAGGACGGTGCGAGGCCGCCGGCGCGGGTGGGCACGGCGGGTGCGGAACGGTGCGGGGTGGGCCGTGCGGTGGGTGGTTCCCCGCGGGGCACAGCACGGCGGGCGGGGGCGAGAGACGCCCCGAGCCGGAGGCCGGGATCCTTTCGAACGCTGCTCTTGCCCGTCCCCCAGTCACCGCGGGCTCCCCTCGAGGGGTCTGCGCGCAGCGGAGGCGGGCCGCTTCTCGGTCCGTTGCCACCCGTGAACATGGGGTTGGCGAGCGGCTCGTCGTGGGACCACGTGGACCCGCCGAGGCGGGGTCCACAGCCGCTTCTCCTGAAGCTGGGCCCAAGCCTATCGCAGCGTGTGCACTCCATCGGGCAGGGCGGTGACGCGCAGCGTCATACTGCGGGGCCCGGGGCCGACGTGTGATGCCTCTCGCGGGACGACGACGGCCGGGCGCCTCCGCGGGGAGGCGACCGGCCGTCGTCGGGACGGGGCTCAGGCGGACGGGATCAGAAGTCCCAGTCCTCGTCCTCGGTGTTCTCGGCCTTGCCGATCACGTAGGAGGAGCCGGAGCCGGAGAAGAAGTCGTGGTTCTCGTCCGAGTTCGGGGAGAGCGCGGAGAGGATGGCGGGGTTCACGTTCGTGGTCTCGGCCGGGAACATGGGCTCGTAGCCCAGGTTCATCAGCGCCTTGTTCGCGTTGTAGTGCAGGAACTTCTTCACGTCCTCGGCCAGGCCGACGGCGTCGTAGAGGTCATGGGTGTACTCGACTTCGTTCTCGTACAGCTCGAACAGCAGCTCGAAGGTGAAGGCCTTGAGCTCCTCCCGCTTCTCCTCCGGCAGGGTCTCGATGCTCCGCTGGTACTTGTAGCCGATGTAGTACCCGTGCACGGCCTCGTCGCGGATGATCAGGCGGATCAGGTCGGCGGTGTTGGTGAGGCGGGCGTGCGCGGAGAGGTACATGGGCCAGTAGAAGCCCGAGTAGAAGAGGAAGGACTCGAGCAGGGTGGAGGCGATCTTCTTCTTGTACGGGTCCTGGCCGTCATAGCGCTCCACGATCAGGCCGGCCTTGGCCTGCAGGTTCCGGTTCTCACGGGACCAGCGGAACGCCTCGTCGATCTCCGGGGTGGAGGCCAGCGTGGAGAAGATCGAGGAGTACGACTTCGCGTGCACCGACTCCATGAACGCGATGTTCGTGAGGACGGCCTCCTCGTGCGGGGTCATGGCGTCCGGGATGAGGGAGACGGCGCCCACGGTGCCCTGGATCGTGTCCAGCAGCGTCAGGCCCGTGAACACGCGCATGGAGAGCAGTCGCTCCTCGTCCGTGAGGTGGGACCAGGACTGGACGTCGTTGGACAGCGGCACCTTCTCCGGCAGCCAGAAGTTGTTGACGAGGCGGTTCCACACCTCCACGTCCTTCTCGTCCTGAATGCGGTTCCAGTTGATCGCCTCGACGAGGTGGGACTGCTGGGTCTCGGTCACGGCAGGGCACATCCTTCAGAAGAATTCGTTGAGAATCCGCGGATTCCGGGGGCTCTCGGGAGCACGGTCATCGGGGCGCGGGTCCGGGACAGTCTAGGCCCGCAGGGGCAGCGGCAGCCACTCGGGCGGGTCCGGGCTCACGACGTCGTGGGCCCGCCCCGTCCGTCCGTGCGCGCCGCCCCACTTCGAGGCGGGAAATCGAGCGCACCTGCGCTCAGAAGCGCGGAATACGCCGGATTTCCCGCCTCGAAGGGCTGGCTGTCAGAGCATGCAGCTGACGCAGCCCTCGACCTCGGTACCCTCCAGCGCGAGCTGGCGCAGGCGGATGTAGTAGATCGTCTTGATGCCCTTCGTCCACGCGTAGATCTGCGCGCGGTTCAGGTCACGGGTGGTGGCCGTGTCCTTGAAGAACAGCGTCAGGGACAGGCCCTGGTCCACGTGCTGCGTCGCCGCGGCGTACGTGTCGATGATCTTCTCGTAGCCGATCTCGTACGCGTCCTCGTAGTACTCGAGGTTCTCGTTGGTGAGGTACGGCGCCGGGTAGTACACGCGGCCGAGCTTGCCCTCCTTGCGGATCTCGATCTTCGAGGCCACCGGGTGGATCGAGGAGGTCGAGTTGTTGATGTAGGAGATCGAGCCCGTCGGCGGGACGGCCTGCAGGTTGCGGTTGAAGATGCCGTGCTCCATGACGGAGGCCTTCAGCTCACGCCAGTCGTCCTGCGTGGGCAGGGCGATGCCGGCCTCGGCGAACAGCTCGGCGACGCGCTCGGTGGCGGGCGCCCACTCCTGGTCCGTGTACTTGTCGAAGAACTCCCCCGAGGCGTACTTCGAGTCCTCGAACCCGCCGAACCGCTGGCCGGTCTCGATCGCGATCCGGTTCGAGGCCCGCAGCGCGTGGAACAGCACCGCGTAGAAGTACATGTTCGTGAAGTCGATGCCCTCCTCCGAGCCGTAGTGGACGCGCTCGCGCGCCAGGTAGCCGTGGAGGTTCATCTGCCCCAGGCCGATGGCGTGGGAGGCCGCGTTGCCCTTGGCGATGGACGGCACCGACTGGATGTCGGACATGACCGACACGGCCGTCAGCGCACGGATCGCGGTCTCCACGGACCGGCCGAAGTCCGGCGAGTCCATGGTCTTGGCGATGTTCATCGAGCCGAGGTTGCAGGAGATGTCCTGGCCCACGTGGGCGTAGCTCAGGTCCTCGTTGTACTCGGAGGCCTCGGAGACCTGCAGGATCTCGGAGCACAGGTTGGACATGGTGATGCGGCCCTTGATCGGGTTCGCGGCGTTCACGGTGTCCTCGAACACGACGTACGGGTAGCCGGACTCGAACTGGATCTCGGCGATGGTCTGGAAGAACTCGCGCGCGTTGATCTTGGTCTTCTTGATCCGCGCGTCGTCGACCATCTCGTAGTACTTCTCGGTCACGGAGATCTCGGAGAACGGCACCCCGTAGACACGCTCGACGTCGTACGGCGAGAACAGGTACATGTCCTCGTTCTTCTTCGCCAGCTGGAACGTGATGTCCGGGATCACGACGCCGAGGGAGAGGGTCTTGATGCGGATCTTCTCGTCCGCGTTCTCGCGCTTGGTGTCGAGGAAGCGGTGGATGTCCGGGTGGTGCGCGTTGAGGTACACCGCTCCGGCGCCCTGGCGCGCGCCGAGCTGGTTGGCGTAGGAGAAGGAGTCCTCGAGGAGCTTCATCACGGGGATGACGCCGGAGGACTGGTTCTCGATCTGCTTGATGGGCGCGCCGTGCTCGCGGATGTTGGTCAGCGAGAGGGCCACCCCGCCGCCGCGCTTGGACAGCTGCAGGGCGGAGTTGATGCCGCGGGCGATCGACTCCATGTTGTCCTCGATGCGCAGCAGGAAGCAGGAGACGAGCTCACCGCGCTGCTTCTTGCCCGAGTTGAGGAACGTGGGGGTGGCCGGCTGGAAGCGGCCGGCGATCATCTCGTCCACCAGGTGGGTGGCCAGCTCCTGGTCGCCCCGGGCCAGGTGGAGGGCGACGACGGCGACGCGGTCCTCGTAGCGCTCGAGGTAGCGCTTGCCGTCGAAGGTCTTCAGGGCGTACGAGGTGTAGAACTTGAACGCGCCGAGGAAGGTCGGGAAGCGGAACTTGGCCTTGTAGGCACGGTCGAACAGGCCTCGGATGAACTCGAAGGGGTACTGCTCGAACGTCTCGGTCTCGTAGTAGTCGTTCTTCTGCAGGTAGTCGAGCTTCTCCTCCAGGTCGTGGAAGAACACCGTGTTGGTGTTGACATGCTGCAGGAAGTACTGGCGCGCGGCCGCGTGGTCGGCCTCGAACTGGATGCGACCGTCGGCGCCGTAGAGGTTCAGCATGGCGTTGAGCTCGTGGTAGCCGAGGTTCTGCCACTCGGCGGGCATGTTCTTCGCCTGGCGGATGAGGTCCGCCTCGGTGGGTGCGGTGGTGGTCATGTCCACAGTCCTTCCAGGCCGCCGCGGACGCGTTCGACGTCGTCGGGCGTGCCCATCAGCTCGAATTTGTACATGAGGGGCACCTGGCACTTGCGGGAGATGATGTAGCCGGCCAGGCAGTAGCCCTCATGGAAGTTGGTGTTCCCGGACGCGATCACACCCCGAATCCAGTGACGGTTCTCCGGGACGTTGAGGAACTTGATCACCTGCTTCGGGACCGCGCCCGGCCCGCTGCCCCCGCCGTAGGTGGGGGTCATCAGGACGTACGGGGCGGTGGCCCCGAGGGTGGGCTCCCGGGTGATCAACGGCAGTCGAGCCACCCGGTCCTCGGGCAGCTCGAGCTTCTCGACGAAGCGGTGCGTGTAGTTGGAGGCGGAGGAGAAGTAGATCAGTCCCGCGTCGGTGGGGACGAGCCCCTGCGCCTCGGCCGAGCGGATGTGGCTCGGGTCCGCGGCGACGGTCATGTCGACTCCGGTCAGGCCACCGATGCCGCGGCGGACTCGGCGAGCTCGGCGATCTTGTCCGGGCGGAAGCCGGACCAGGAGTCGGTCTCGGTGACGACGACGGGGGCCTGCATGAAGCCGAGGGCACGGACGCGCTCGAGGGCGGCGGGGTCCTGGGACATGTCCACGACCTCGTAGGCGATGCCCTTCTTGTCCAGTGCACGGTAGGTGGCGTTGCACTGCACGCAGGCCGGCTTGGTGTACACGGTGACGGTCATGGCGATCCCTGTTCCTTCGTGGTCTCTGGTGGTCTGCGGGTGTCGGCGCGGCGCCCGCGAGGTGAATCACGGGGCGTGCCGAACATCTGCGTCGATACTACATCTAGTGATCACAGCCGGGAACCATCCCTACATGTAGTAGTCACACCGCTGTAGTTACGTATCCCCACCCTCTGCCCATCCTGTCCACACCCTGCTGTGCGAGACGATCCGCGCGGACATGCGGGACACGCCGGGACCGAGGTCGACTGTCCACAGCCGGTGGAGATCTCGGGGCCGGGTTCCCACAGCCGGAAAGTCGGGTTCGCCACGTCCGCGAGCGGCGTGTCCGGCCCCCGCGGACCACTACATGTAGGAGCCCGCCGCCGGCCGGCGTCGGAATACCCCGTGACCACCGGGGGTTGCCCCGGCATGAGCACCTCCCCCACCGTCACCCGCAATGACGCCGAGTCCCGCTACGAGCTCCACGACGGCGGCACACTGCTCGCCGTCCTCGACTTCCGGGACAACGGCGCGGCCGTCTCCCTGAACCGCGCGTTCACCATCCCGGTGCACCGCGGCCGGGGCCACGCCGCCGCGCTGACCGCGGGCGCCGTCGAGGACATCGCGACGAACGGCGGCCCCGCAGGGGGCCGCCGCATCGTGCCGATGTGCTGGTACGTCGCCCAGTGGTTCGACGAGCACCCGGAGAAGAGCGCGCTGCTCGCGCCCCGCTGACCGGCGCGGTCAGGCCGCGACGCGGTGCCGGCGCACCACGGCCAGGACGCCGGCGGCCAGCACCACGAGCGCGGCGGGCCACGCCCCGAGACCACGCCCGGTCTCGACCGCGTCCGGCACCGTGTGCTCGCCCTCGGCCGGCTCCGCGGGGGTCTCGGGCCCCGCCGGCGAGGTGGGGGTGTCGTGATCGGCCGGCTGGCCCGGAGCCGGTGCGTCGAACAGACCGGCCACGGGGAAGGTCACGAACCCCGGGATCCGCCCGTTCTCCCAGTCGTAGAGGTCCACGCGGGGATCGCCGAACCGCACGGTCACCGTCCGCGTCGTCGTCACGCCGTCCCTCGTGGCCCGCAGGGTGACGGTGTCGGATCCGGTGAAGCCCTCGGGCGCCTGGTACACGTAGCCGCGCGGCCCGCCGGTCTCCTCCTCCGTCACCTCGACGACCCGACCCTCGGCCGGGCCCGCGACGAGCGTCAGCGGCGCCGCCTCATCGCCCGTGTACGAGGAGATGAACACGTGTCGCTCCCCCGGCGCCGCGAGCAGGGTGGTGTCCCAGGCGGTGGGGAGCATGTGGAAGCCGAGCTCATGACGCTGGTCGGCGCGCAGCGGCTCGCCCGGGTCAGCGTCGGTGAGGTCGGCGTCCGGACCGTAGGTGAGGGCGGCCACCTCGCCGCCCAGGACGTAGAGGGTGTAGACGACGGGACCGGTCCCCGACTCGCCCAGGCTCCGCCGGGCCGCGGCGACGTCGAAGTCACCGCGCTCCAACTCGTCGTCGTACGTGAACGGGACCTCGGTCTCGGCGCCGCGGGCCTCCCCCTCCAGCACCGGAGCCACCGTCAGGCGGACGTCGGACTCGTCCACCTCGAACTCGGTGCCGAAGGAGGCACCGGTCTCACCCTCCGCGCCGGCCACGAGGAAGGATCCGCCGGGCAGGCCGTGCTCGGCGGTCCATCCAGCGGGGTGGGCGGGTGAGGCGAGGGCAGGGGTCGCCCCCAGGCCGGTGAGAAGGACGCCGGCGCCCAGGGCGGCGGCAAGGCGGGTCGGTCGGGCGGTGCGCATCGTGCTCCTCCAGGGGTGCGGTGCTGCGACGGGCCGAAGGGTTCTCCGGCTCGGACGCCCGAGGTCGACCGGATGCCGCACTCGCCGCGTCGGCACGAATCTACGCCGCACGGACGTGAGGCGGGTCACCATCCGGTGACGAAGCGCTATCGACTCGGTCACGGCGACGCGCGATGCGGATCGGGCCGCCCGGCCGGCCGGTGTGTCAGCGGGATGCGCTGGGCGAGGGGCTTGCCCCGGAGGAGGGGCGCGGGGTGGCCTGCGCCGTGTCGGCCGGGCTGGGCGACGGGCTCGCCGATGCGGTGTCCCGCCCCCGCTGGTCCTCGGCGTCCCGGCCGGACGCGCTGGCGGAGCCCGACGCGCTGGAGGAACTGGGCGAGCTCGACGACGGCAGCACCGGCTTCTGGGTGGCGCGGAAGTTGCGCACCCGCTGCAGCGGCTCCGGGACGAAGTCCGAGGGGACGGAGCCGCCGTCGGCGCCGGTGCCCTCGATCTTGATGGGGCCGGTGAACCCGGACGGTTCCGCCGTGCGCGCCCCGCTCGACCCGATCACGCCCATCTCCGCGAGCGTCGCGGCCAAGCTCTCCAGCTCCTTGCGGTGGCCCTCGACCACGCTGGAGGCCAGCTCCTTCGCCGCGTCGTCCGAGCCGTCCTCCGCCTCCGTGGCGGAGATCGTCAGCGCGCCCTGATAGAGGCGGCGCATCTGGAGCAGGTAGATCCGTCCTGCCTCCTCCGGCTCGGCGGCGGCCAGCACGTTCTTCTCCCGGTCGGACAGGAGTCCGGCGCGCAGCTCGTCGCCCACGATCTCCGCCGGCTCCGCGTCCTCCGTGGACTCGGGCTGCGCAGACGGGGTCGCCTCGGCACCCGCACCGCGCACGTCATCCGAGGGGACGCCCCAGCCCTCGAGCATCGACTCGAGCCGGCCCGCCCGCTCCTCGTGCTCGGACTTCATCCGTTCGGCGGTGGCCCGGATCTCCTGGTCCACGCCGTCCTTGCCCAGCACCTGATCGGACTGCTGGATCGCGTCGCGGTGGTTGCGCAGCAGCAGACCCGCGAACTGGATGTCCGCCGCGAGCGGGTCGGCGGACGTCTGGCTGGGGCTGGCCAGCACGCCCTCCAGGTAGGTGTTCCCCGCCTCCGTGCCACCGGTCTGTCCGGGCTCCTCGGCGACGCTGCAGCCGCCGGTGGCCAGGGTGATGCTCAGGAGCGCCCCTCCGACGGCCACGCTCCAGCGGCGGGGGTGCACGCGGGCGGGGGCGATGTCGGCTCGGCTCATGGGCGCAGGTCCTCTCGGCGGTCGTCACCCGGTCACGGGGTCAAGGGCGGTCCGACGCGGTCGGCCGCCCCGGCCTCCCCAGGGTACCCCTCCGGCCTCCCGGCCCCGGGGTCGCCGCGGCCTCAGGCGACGCGGGTGGCCTGCACCACCCAGTTGTTGAAGGCGTTCCCGGCCATCCCGGTGCCCGGCACGAGGTCGCACGTGATCAGCGTGACCTTCGCGTCGTCGCCCCCGGGCTCCCATGCCCAGCGGTGCGCCGGATCCTGGGTGAGCGCCTCCTTCTCCACCGAGACCGCGTCCGCGTCCGCCTCGAAGGCGGCCTGCGTGCCGTCGTCGTACGTCACCACGACGACGGCGCCCGCCCGCACGTCGCCCAGGTTCCAGAACACGTCCCGCACGCCGTAGTAGACGACGTGCCCGGCCAGGACCCCCGCGTACCGGGACCGCTCCCCCGGCGTGGTGCCCCACTGCGGCGGACCGTACCAGCCGACCGTCTGCGGCTCCGGGTCCAGGTCGCCGCCCTCATCCAACTGCGTCAGGTCGATCCCCGCTCCGACGATCTGCTCGCCGTCCTGGTGGACGTCCACGTGCACGGGCGTCGCCGTGACCTCGTCCCACGGGGCGGCGAGGCCGGAGAGGTGGGCGGCCGCGGCGGGGGTCGGCTCCTCGGACGGTGCCGGCTCCTCGGACGGCGCCGGCTCCTCGGTGGGGGTCGGCTCCTCGGACGGCGTGGGTGTGCCGGCGAGCTCCTGGGTCTCGACGGGAACCGCCGCCTCCCGCGTGGGTGACGCCGAGGACGGGCTCGGCGTCGGGGTCGGGGTGGCCGTCGTTGCGGGGCTGGGCGTGAAGCGTGCCGAGGACGGCGACGGCGACGGCGACGGGGTCGCGGACGCCGTGGCGCTGAGGGTGGGGGCAGCGCTGATCGGCACGGCGCCGACCGCCAGCACCCCGCGCAGCGCGAGGAACACGAGGCTCAGGCACAGCAGCAACAGGACCACCCACAGGGCGCGTCGGACGGTGGTGTTCATCCGGGTTCTCCCCTCGTGTGCATCGACCCGGCCCGCCCGGGGCCGCGTCCGACGACGGCATGGTCTCACGCGCTCCGGCCTCGGCCCGGCGCGTCGTCTCCGGGCTCGGCATAGCGGTCCCGGACGAAGGCCTGCAGCCGACGGGCGATCTTCTCCAGCGTCGCGGTGGCGAAGTGGTCCTCCCGCCACGCCGCGTGCAGTTGCACCGCGAGCGCCCGCCCCTGCGCGATGACCCGCACCGGCGTCAGCTCGAAGGCCGGGTCCTCGGTGACGACGGCGACGCCCGCCCCCGTCGCGACCAGGGCCTGGGCCACCCGCCCGGAGTTCGCCTCGGTGAGAGCCGGCGGCGTGAGGCCCGCCACGGCCACGGCGCCGTCGAGGACGCGCCGCGCCATGAAGGTGCGGGCGGGCGCGACGACCGGCTGGGCCACGAGGTCGTCGAGGGACACCCGCGTCCGGCCCGCCCAGGGGTGGCCCGGGGCGACGTACGCCCAGACCGGCAGGTCCATCAGCGGCAGCGACGCGACGGAGGGCGGCGGAACCGTCGGCATCACCACGAGGTCGTGCCGCGCGACGGCGTCGAGCAGCGAGTCGTCCAGCTGGGTCTCCGCGACGCGCGGGCGCGGGTCCTCCTCCCCGAAGGTGGCCACGAACGGCAGCACGACGTCGATGAGGGTGGTGCCCGGCGCGGCCACGGCCACGTCCGTGAGCCGACCGGAGGCGAGCGCGCGGGCCGCCTGCTCCGCCCGTCGATGGGCGACGAGGACCTCGCGCGCCACCGGGAGGAACGCCTCGCCGGCCGTCGTCAGCTCGAGCCGGCCACCGACCCGGGCGAACAGGGGCAGGCGCAGCTCACGCTGAAGCCGCTGCAGCTGCCGACTGAGCGCGGACTGCACGAGATCCAGGCGGATCGCGGCCCCCGAGACCGTGCCGACCTCGGCCACCGTGACGAAGGCCCTGAGCAGTTTCTCCTCCATGCCGGATGAGCATAGCCGCCATGCCGGATCATCACTGGACGGCATGGAGTCGATACCCCACCATGGGAGGACGCGGCCCGACGCGTCGTCGTCGTGCCCACCCGTCGTCCACGCTCCCCGTGAGCCGTCCCCAGGAGGCATCCCCATGACCGCCACCCCCGACCTCGAGCAGACCCGCCATCTGGCCACCGAGCTGCCCGGCCCACGCTCCCGTGAGCTCGCCGAGCGCCAGAAGCGCGCCGTCCCAGCCGGCGTGGCCACCACCATGCCGGTGTACGCGGCCCGCGCCGCGGGCGGCATCCTCGAGGACGTGGACGGCAACCGCCTGATCGACCTGGCCTCCGGCATCGCCGTCACCTCCGTGGGCGCCTCCCACCCGCGCGTCGTGGCCGCCGTCCAGGAGCAGGTCGCGCAGTTCACCCACACCTCGTTCATGATCACGCCCTACGAGGGCTACGTGGCCGTGGCCGAGCAGCTGGACCGCACCAGCCCGATCCCCGGCGAGACCCGCACCGCCCTGTTCAACTCCGGCGCCGAGGCCGTGGAGAACGCCGTCAAGGTGGCCCGCGCCTACACCGGCAAGCAGGCCGTGGCCGCGTTCGACCACGCCTACCACGGCCGCACCACCCTGACGATGGCGCTGACCGCCAAGTCCATGCCCTACAAGCACAGCTTCGGACCGTTCGCCCCCGAGATCTACCGCGTGCCCGGCTCCTACCCGCTGCGGGACGGCCTGTCCGGCGCCGAGGCCGCGCAGCGCGCCATCTCCGCGCTGGAGAAGCAGATCGGTGCCGACAACCTGGCCGCCGTGATCATGGAGCCGATCCAGGGCGAGGGCGGCTTCATCGTCCCGGCCGAGGGCTTCCTGCCGGCCGTGGTCGAGTGGTGCAAGGCCAACGACGTCCTGTTCATCGCGGACGAGGTCCAGTCCGGCATCGCCCGCACCGGCGCCTGGTTCGCCTCCGAGACCGAGGGCATCGAGCCGGACCTGATGGCGACCGCCAAGGGCATCGCCGGCGGCATGCCGCTCTCCGGCGTCACCGGCCGCGCCGAGGTGATGGACTCCGTGCACCCGGGCGGCCTCGGGGGCACCTACGGCGGCAACCCCGTCGCCACGGCGGCGGCGCTCGCCGTGTTCGAGGCCGTCGAGGAGGACGGTCTCCTGGAGAAGGCCCGCCGGATCGAGCAGGTCATCCGCGAGCACTTCGCGCAGAACGCCGACGACCGCATCGCCGAGGTCCGCGGCCGCGGCGCGATGATGGCGATCGAGTTCGTGGACCCCGCCACCGGCGAGCCGGACGCGACGCTGACCGCCACCGTGGCCGCGGCCGTGCGCGCCACCGGCGTCATCCTGCTCACCTGCGGCACCTACGGCAACGTCGTCCGCTTCCTGCCGCCGCTGACCATCGGTGAAGACCTCCTCAAGGAGGGCCTGAGCGAGGTCACGAAGGCGCTGCAGTCCGCCTGAGCCCCCGCCACCGGCGGACCGACGACGGCCCCGCATCCCTGCCCGGGATGCGGGGCCGTCCGCCTGTCGGCGGAGGACTCAGATGTCGTCCTCGTACGCGGGGCCGCCTTCGTTCTCCAGGGCCTCGAGGCGCCGGGACTTCTCGGCGGTGAAGATCCGGCGGACCCCCGTGCCGCCGAACTCGTCCTCCGGGACCAGCCCGACGCCGTACTTCCGCAGGGCCTTCTCCAGACGCAGACGCTCGTCCACCCGCAGGTCGGCCAGCCCCTTCTCGAAGCGGCGCAGCTGCTCCTTCTCGAGGCCTGCCGCGGTGGCCAGGGTGCGGACACTGACCTGGGCGAGAGCGCGGCCGGCGCGCGCCACGTCGAAGGTAATCGGGGTGGGGTACATCAGACATTCTCGATTCTGCAGTTCTCGACGGGGATCCGGTCCATGATGGCCACGCCCCGGATGAAGGGACAAGGGCGCGCCAGCCTAGAACCCGCTGTGTGACAGGCGCGTCACTGACGGAGACGGCCCCGGCCGACGATCGGGGAGAATATGGCGGTCATCACTTCCCCACCCCCGAGAAAGGGGGCTGCATGAGCCACGTGACCTCCTCCCCGCCCGCGACAGGGCCGGGTCTCAAGAAGACCCTCTCGTCGCTCGACGCCTACGCCATGGGCTTCGGCGCCATGATCGGCTTCGGCTGGGTCGTCCTCGTGGGCGGCTGGCTCAAGGACGCCGGCACCATGGGCTCGATCATCGCGATCGTCTCCGGCGGCCTGATCATGACCGTCGTCGCGCTGGTGTACGCCGAGCTCGTCGCAGCGATCCCGAAGGCCGGAGGCGAGCATCACTACCTGCTGCGTGGCATGGGCGCGCGGTGGAGCTTCCTCGGCTCGTGGGGCATCACGGGCGGATACATCTCGATCGTCGCGTTCGAGGCCGTCGCCCTCCCCCGCACCGCCGCGTACATCTGGCCCGAGATCGAGTCGATCCCGCTGTGGAACGCCTTCGGCTCGGACGTCTACCTCGTCTGGGCGCTGGTCGGCGCCGGGGCCGCCGTGGTCATCACCTGGATCAACTACATCGGCGTCAAACTGGCCGGCATCGTGCAGACGATCGTCGTCGCCACGCTGCTCGTCATCGGCGCACTCCTGGTGTTCGGGGCCGGAACGGGTGGCTCCGTCGCGAACTTCGAGCCGCTCTTCACGGACGCCCGGGGCCTCTTCACGGTGATGGTCGTCGTGCCGTTCCTCTTCGTGGGCTTCGACGTCATCCCTCAGTCGGCCGAGGAGCTCAACATGCCCCCTCGCCGCATGGGCGTGATGATCATCGTCTCGGTGGCCGCCGCGACCCTCTGGTACATCATGGTGATCCTGACGAACGCGTCCTCGATGCCCCGTGAGCAGCTCGTGAACGCCGACCTCGTGACGGCTGACGCCATGGCGGCCCTGTTCCACAGCCCGGCCATGGCCAACGTGCTGCTCGTGGGCGGCATGGCCGGCATCCTCACCTCCTGGATCGCCCTGCTCATGGGCGCGGCTCGCCTGCTCTACGCGATGGGCGTCTCGGGCATGCTGCCCCGCTGGTTCGGACACATCCACCCGAAGTACCGGACCCCGTCGAACGCGGTGCTGTTCATCGGCGTGCTCTCCATCGCGGCGCCGTTCTTCGGCGCGGGCGCCCTGGGCTGGTTCGTGGACTCCGGCTCCCCGTCCATCGTGTTCACCTACATGATGGTCTGCGTCGTGTTCCTGCTCCTGCGCCGCCGCGAGCCGGAGATGGACCGCCCCTTCCGCGCGGGCGGCGCGACCGCCGGGCGAGTGCTGGGCGTGACCGGTGTGATCCTCACAGCGGGGCTGCTCAGCCTCTACATCCCGGGGATGCCCGCCTCCATCGCCCCGATGGCCTATGCCTTCTTCGGCCTGTGGTGGCTGCTCGGCTTCGTCTTCCTCTTCCGCATCCCGCGCGGGATAACCCCGGGCGAGTACGCAGAGGAGCGTCTACTGGAACGTCTGGCGCGTCGCTGACCCATCGCTCCCGCCACGCCGGCGGGACGCGGACGGGCCCGCCTCCGGTCACCGGAGGCGGGCCCGTCGTCGTCGTGGGGTGTCAGTCCTGGACGAAGTACATCTGCTTGTTGACGAACTCGTCCATGCCGAGCGGGCCGAGCTCGCGGCCGAAGCCGGAGCGCTTGATGCCGCCGAACGGGATCTCCGCCCCTTCTCCCGCCGGCGTGTTGACGTTGGCCATGCCGACCTCGAGCTGCCGGGCGATCCGCTCGGCCTGAGCCTCGTCCTGGGAGAACACGGCGCCGCCCAGGCCGTACTGGGAGTCGTTGGCGAGAGCGAGCGCCTCGTCCGCGGACTCCACCTTGTAGACGACGGCGACGGGGCCGAAGAGCTCCTCGCGGTAGGCGTCCATCTCGGAGGTGACGCCCGTGATCACGGCCGGGGCGAAGCGGGCGCCCGCCTCGTCCGTGACGGTCCCGCCGACGTGGACGGTCGCGCCCTGCTGACGGGCCCGCTCCACCTGCTCGGCCAGGCCCTCGGCGGCACCGCGCGAGGACAGCGGGGTGAACACCGTCGGGTCCTCGTCGGCGGCCTCCCCGGGCTTCATGGCGTCGGCCAGGGACACCAGCTCGGCCACGAAGGCGTCATGGATGTCCGCCGAGACGATCATGCGCTTGTTGGAGTTGCAGGCCTGGCCCATGTTGTACATGCGGGTCGCCCACGCGGTGCGGGCGGCCTCGGCCGGATCCTCGGCGTCGAGCACGATGTACGGGTCCGACCCGCCGAGCTCGAGGACGGCCTTCTTGAGGTGCTGGCCCGCGAGCGCGCCGATCACGGAGCCGGCCCGCTCGGAGCCGGTCAGGGAGACGCCGGCCACGCGCGGGTCGGCGATGAACTCGGCGATCTGGTCGTGCGTGGCGAACACGTTGGTGTACACGCCGGCCGGCACGCCGGCGTCGTCCATGATCTGCTGCACGGCCAGGGCCGAGCGCGGGCAGATCTCGGCGTGCTTGAGCACGATCGCGTTGCCGAGCATGAGGTTCGGCGCGGCGAAACGGGCGATCTGGTAGTACGGGAAGTTCCACGGCATGACGCCCAGCAGCACACCCAGGGGCAGGTGGCGGATCATGGCGCGGCCGCCCCCGTAGGTCTCGATGGGGCGGTCCGCGGCGAGGGTGGGGCCCTTGTCCGCGAAGTAGCCGAAGATGGCCGAGCTGAACTCCGCCTCCTCGACGCCCTCGGTCACGCGCTTGCCCATCTCGGTGGCGATGATCTGCGCGAGCTCGTCTTTGCGCTCCTCGAAGAGGTCCGCGACCTTCTGCACGATGGTGGCGCGTTCCTCGATGGGGCGGGCGGCCCATGCGCGCTGGGCGGTCTCGGCGGCGGCCAGCACCTGGTCGACCTCACCGTCGGCGAGGGCGGGGAAGGTCTCCACGACCTGGTCGGTGCTGGGGTCCTGCACGCGATAGCCGGTGGGGGTGCTCATGAGTGGGTCCTCTCGTTGGGGTCCCGGACCACGGCAGTGCCGTCGTCGTCCGGACGGATGATCGGGATGGGTCGGGTCGAGTCCGTCTGCGGCAGGGTCTCGCCACGGAAGTAGGCCGGGTGGCGCAGCCGCGTCCACATCATCAGTACCACGCCGATGGCCAGCACGCCCATGCCCAGGATGAACACGGTGCCGACACCGAACACGGAGGAGCCGGAGCCGTAGTCGGGGTCGGTGGAGTCCATCGCGGTCACGCAGAACATCACCAGCAGCACGAGGCCGCCGATCAGCGGGAACAGGAAGGTGGTGAGGGCGTTGCCCACCGAGGTGAACCACTCGCGGCGGAAGTACCAGACGCAGGCCAGGGCGGTGATGCCGTAGTAGAAGCAGATCATCAGGCCCAGAGCGGTGATGGTGTCCCACAGGGCGTTCTCGGAGAGCAGCCGCGTGACGACGTAGAAGAGGCCGGCGAAGCCCGCGCACACCCAGGTCGCGAAGGCCGGGCTGTTGAACCGGGGGCTCAGCTCGGCGAAGCGCGCGGGCACAGCCCGGTAGAAGCCCATCGCCAGCAGGGTGCGGGCCGGGGAGACCATGGTGGACTGCAGGGAGGCCAGGGAGCTGACGAGGATCGCGCTGGACATGATCACGGCAAAGGGGCCCAGGATCGGGCCGGCGAGGACCGCGAAGATCGACTCCTGGTTGTCCGGGTTGCCCGCGCCCAGGCCCTCGGAGCCGATGCCCGCCCAGGAGATCACGGCCAGGGCGGACAGGATGTAGACGGCGATGATGACGAACACGGTGACGGCGGCGGCCCGGCCGGGGGTGCGCTCGGGGTCCTTGGTCTCCTCGTTCATCGTGAGGGTCACGTCCCAGCCCCAGAACAGGAAGATGGACAGGGAGACGCCGGCCGCGACCACACTGAAGTCGCCCGCGGTGAACGGGTTGAACCAGTCCAGCTGCACCGGGGTGGGGTCGAAGCCCGCGCCACGGGAGGACTGCGTCAGGGCGGCGACCGCGAACGCACCGAGGGCCAGGATCTGGAAGGCCACCAGGATGTACTGCAGGTGCTTGGTGGTCTCCATGCCGCGGTGCGAGATCCATCCGGCCAGGGCCAGGTACACCAGGGTCAGGGGGATGTTGACCCACAGGTTGCCGGCCAGGTCCGCGATGGCCTGGCTCCCGGTGATCTGGGCGAGCAGCAGGAACGTGAAGTCGACGGCGACGGCCGCCAGGTTGGACAGCACGATCACGGAGGCGGCGATGAGCCCCCAGCCGCCCATCCACCCGACATACGGCCCGAAGGCGTGCGTGGCCCAGGTGAACGACGTGCCGGAGTCCGGCACCCGCGTGTTCAGCGCCCGGTAGCCGAGGGCCACCAGGAGCATCGGGATGAAGCCGAGCAGCAGGATCGCGGGCACGTGGGTGCCGACGGTGCTGATGGTCGGCCCGAGGCCCGAGGTCAACGTGTAGGCGGGGGCGACGACGGAGACGCCGATCACCACCGCCCCGAGCAGGCCGACCTTGCCGGCCTGGAGCCCCTTGTTGCTCACCCCGCCCGGGTTGAGCAGGTTGACCTGCTCGATGGCGGAGGTGGTCGGGTACACGTGCTCGTGTCCCTCATTGTCGACGACGCGGCGTCGTGGGGTGGATGCGCTCATGAGGATGTCCTTGTCCGTCGGGCCGGTCAGCCGGTGGGCTGCCCCGCGTCGGTGGCTTCCCGCTCGGCGATGGCCAGGGCGGCGGCCTCGCCCATGCGGATCGCGCCGTCCACGTGCTGGTAGCCCTCGGCTGCGATGTCCGAGCACGCGTAGTGGATGGGACCGGTCGGGCGGTTCTGGAGGTGGCCCCAGCGGGAGAGCCCGCCGAGGTCGTAGCTGGTGGCGTAGGCGCCTCGGGTCCACTCCTCGGCGGCCATGTCCGAGAGGAAGAACGCGATCGGCTCGAGGGTCCGGGGGCCGAGGTACTCGGCCATGGCGCCGAGGATCGCGGCCTTGCGCTCCTCCTCCGGCAGGGCCCACATCTGCTCCGCGTACACGTCGGACACGAAGCCGACGAGGGTGCCGTGCGGGTCCTCCTTGC
The DNA here is from genome assembly GCF_017168555.1 of Micrococcus sp. KRD012. Taxonomy (NCBI): domain Bacteria; kingdom Bacillati; phylum Actinomycetota; class Actinomycetes; order Micrococcales; family Micrococcaceae; genus Micrococcus; species Micrococcus sp. KRD012. The sequence continues at coordinate 23,148 of NZ_JABFBB010000016.1, read as the reverse complement.
CCGGGGCGCCACCGGCCAGGTTCTCGCCGCGGTTGGTGTTGTCATAGATCTCCTGGACGAGACGGCCCCCACCGAAGCACGTGCCGGACAGGCCCTCCTCGCGCCAGAACGGGGTCTCGTACACGGCGTGCACCTTGATGACCAGGCCCATGGAGATGTGCTGGTGCGCGATCTGCTGCTCGCGCGGCATCGGCGGCTCGAAGGAGATGCGGCTGTAGAGGTTCGGCGGGACGGCCAGGACCGCGTAGCGGGCGTGCACCTCGTAGTCGTCAGTGAGCGCCACGACGTCGCCGGCGGCGCCGTCGTGCGCCACGCCGTTGCGCACGTCTGCGGCCACACCGTTCTTCTCGTCCGCGGTGGACGGGTCCGGCTCGGCCCAGCGCAGGGTGCGCACCGGCTGGCCGAGGACGACGTCGTCGCCCAGCTCGGCGGCCATGGCCAGGGACACGGACTGCATGCCGCCCTCGACGCGCTTGTCCAGGATGAAGTCCTCGTCCACCAGGTTGCGGAACGACCCCGCCGAGGCGGACATGAGCAGCGCCTGGAGCAGGGAGAAGGTGTGGGAGGGCTTGGTCAGCATGCCGGAGGCGATGTAGATGGAGACGTTGTCGATGGCCTCCGGGTCGTCGGACTGCTGCTCCAGCCAGTGCCGGAAGGAGATCTTGTCCAGCTCGGCGGCCCGCGGGTGCTCCCACGGGGCGGCGGCGTCGATCTCTGCGGTCAGTTCGTCGATCTTGGCGATCAGGCGATCCATCTCCCGGTCCGTCTTCTCGGCCACCGGGAAGTCGAGGCCGTCGTAGACGTGGCGTTCTCCGCGCGGGTCCACGTAGACGTTGCGACCGTCGCGGAAGCGGGAGAACGTCGGCAGGCCGAGCTCCTCCACCAGGGAGATGAGGCGGGTCTGGTCCGGGGAGATCCACTGGCCGCCGATCTCGATGAAGTGGTCCTTGCCGTCGGCGCCCTCGACCAGGCCGTTCCAGGTGCGGCCGCCGACGCGCCGGCGAGCCTCCAGGACGGTGACGGACAGGCCCTGGGCCTTCGCGGTGCGGGCGGCCATGAGGCCGGCCGGGCCGGCGCCGATCACGACGACGTCGCTCGTCCGGCGCTCGCGGCCGGCGGTGGCGGGGGCGGTGGTCATGGGGGTGCTCCTCTGGCGGGGACGGGGCATCGGGCAGAGCCCGGGTGAATGCCGTTCATTTAGAGTGTCGGCGCTCACTGTACGGGCCGCGCGCCGGGAAGGGAAGGCCGGTCCGTGGCCGGCCTGACACCTCCTGTCCGTCCGACGGGTCAGAATGGCCGGATGGACGAGACCCCTGAACCGCCCCGGACGCGCCGCCGCCGCGGACGACCTCTCTCCCCCGCTCTGAGCCGCGAAGCGATCGCGGACGCGGCGCTCGTGGTCGCCCGCACCGAGGGATACGAAGGGCTCACCATGGCGGCGGTCGGCCGTCGCCTGGGCGTGGCGCCGAGCGCGCTCTACAACCACATCAGCGGCAAACATGAACTGCTCGTCCTGCTGCAGGACGCCGTGATGGGCGAGGTCTCACTCGTAGAGCTGGAGGCCGCGATCCTGGGCGAGGCGCCCGTCGTCGCCGCCCTGCGGGCGTGGGCGCGCTCCTACCGCGACGTCTTCGCGGCCCATCCGCCGCTGATCCCGCTCATCGCCACCCTGCCGATCGAGGGCGCCCCGTCGACGCAGCGCGTCTATGAGACGGTGTGCGCGGTGCTGGCCCGGACCGGTCTGGCGCCGGAGCAGGTGCTGGCCCGGGTGATCGCGCTCGAGTCGTTCATCTACGGGTCTGCGTACGACGTCGACGCTCCGGCCGACATCTTCGAGGTGGCGGGGGCGCAGGAGCGCCTGCCCGCGCTCGGCGCGGCCGCCGAGGCCTTCCGGGCGGGCGGGGGCACGCGCGCGACGGGGGCGCGGAACCCCTACGCGGACGCACCCTTCGAGGAGGGACTGGACCTGCTGCTCGCGGGCCTCGGCGACTGACGCGCGGACTTCCGACCCGGCGCCGTCCCGACGCCGGCACGGACGCGCCGCCCCTGCGTGTGAGAGGGGCGGCGCGTCGACGGATCTGTGCGCGGCAGGCTGTCAGTCGGTCAGACCCAGACGACGGCGGGCCGCGACCAGCACCCCCGCGGCGGCGGCGCCGAGGCCGGCCAGCCACCAGCCGGTGGACTGCCCCGTCTCGACGGTGTCCGGGGTCGTGTGCTGCTCGTCGGCGTCGCCGTCGTCCTCGACCGGAGCGGGCCGTTCCTCCTCCTCCACCGGCGCGGGCGCAGGCCGCTCCTCCTCGTCCTCCGGAGCCGGGGCGGCCTCGTCGCCCCGGAACGCGGCCAGCGCCGCGGCGTTGTCCGGGTCGGTCAGGTCGAGCGGCTTCCCGTTGAGGACGCCGTCCTCGGCATCGAGGAAGCCGTCGTACGCGGCGGGGATCTCCTCGCCGACGTGCACGGTGACGGTCTGGACATGGGCGACGTGCTCGCTGTGGAAGTCGACGGTGAAGGTGTCCGTGCCGACGAAGCCCTCCTCGGGGATGTACCAGGCACGGAGCTCGGAGCGCTCCGAGTCACGGAACGCGAAGACCTCACCGTGGGCCGGCTCGGCCACGACCGTCGCGTAGGTGTTCTCCATCGTCGGCGCGGCGACCAGGTGGACGATCTCGGCGCCCTCCACCCCGGGTGCCAACTGCATGGCCGAATCCCAGGCCAGGGGCCGGTCCCCGAGGTGGGCCATCTGCGGGCCGTCGACGGAGTGCACGGCCGCCCCCTGATCGTCGGTGAGGTCGGCGTCCGCCTGGAGCGTGATGCCCATGTTCAGCATCTGCCCGTCGGCCACGACGTCGTACCGCACGAGGCCTTCACCGGCCGCGCCGAGCGCGCGGCGGGTCTCGAGGACGTCTACGGCGCCGCCGTCGATGACGTCCAGGGCGGTGAACTCGACCTCCTGGCCGCCCTCCAGGCGGGTGCCGTCCTCGGCCACCGGGGTGAGCGTGAGCGTGAGGTCCTCCGGGTCGTATCCGTCGTAGGTCTGGAAGAAGGCCGCGGTGACGTTCTCGTGGTCGACGGCCTGGAAGTAGCCGGCCTGGGGGCCGTGGGCGTCGTCCCAGGCGGCGGCGGGGCCGGCGAGGGCGACGGTGGTGACGAGGCCGGCGGCGGCGACGGCGGCGGGCAGGTGACGGAGGGAGGGACGACGGGTACGGATGACGGACATGGCAGCTCCTCACTGAGTCGGCCGGACAGGGCCGGCGGCCCCCGCCTCTGCAGCACCGGCGTTCCGGGCTCCACGGGTGGGGACGCCTCGAGTCTGTCCGCCGAGAGCCTGCCGTGAAAGGGCTGTGCGACGTCGATGCGTGATCGACGCTGGACCGCAACCCGGCCGTGACCGGTGGTTCTCGACGGCGAGCTGGCCGTCACGACGACGAAGGCCCGGTCCGCACGGACCGGGCCTTCTGACTGGTGGAGGTAAGGGGATTCGAACCCCTGACCTTCTGCATGCCATGCAGACGCGCTACCAACTGCGCCATACCCCCAGGTGGGTGGTGACTCCGTTTCCGGCGGACCGGCCGGAGCACCTGAACAGAATACCCGGCCTGCGGCAACCGCGCAAACCGGCCGGGCGGCGTCGATGGACCGCCGCGACGCCACGGCCTAGCGTGCAGGAGACGCCCCCATGCCCCCCCGCCAGCCCAGGAGGTCCTGCATGTCCCGCACTGACGCACCGATCCGCACCGCCCTGATCGGCTATGGGTTCGCCGGGAAGACGTTCCACGTCCCCCTGCTCCACGCCACGGAGGGACTCGCTCTCACCCATGTCGTCTCGAGCCGCCCGGACGCGGTGCACGCGGATCTGCCGGACGTCGTCGTGGTGCCCGACGTGGACGCGCTCCTGGCGTGGCACGACGTGGACCTCGTGGTGATCGCCGCCCCGAACGACCAGCACACGCCGCTCGCGCGCGCCGCCCTCAGGGCGGGCAGGCACGTGGTGGTGGACAAGCCGTTCACGCTGAGTCTCGCCGAGGCGCGGGAGCTGCGCGACCTCGCGGCCGAGACGGGGCGGGTGCTGCGGGTGTTCCAGAACCGCCGCTTCGACAGCGACTTCCTGGGCATCGCCGAGCTCGTCCGCTCCGGCCGGCTCGGAGACGTCGTCCACCTCGAGTCCCGGATCGACCGCTTCCGCCCGACCGTCCGGAGCCGCTGGCGGGAAGCCGCGGTGCCCGGGGGCGGCATCTGGTTCGACCTCGGACCGCACCTGGTCGACCAGGCGCTCCTGCTCTTCGGCGTCCCCGAACGCGTGGACGCCGACCTCGCGGCCCTGCGTCCGGGTGCCCCGGTCGAGGACTGGGCGCACTGCGTGCTGCAGTATCCGGGCCGGCGCGTGGTCCTGCAGGCGTCGATGCTCGTGGCCGGCGGCAGCCCGCGCTTCGCGGTCCACGGCACGCGTGGCACCGCGGTGAAGGAACTGCCGGATCAGCAGGAGGCGCAGCTGCGCGCTGGTCTGCTCCCCGGCGCCGAGGGCTGGGGCGTCGATCCGGACCCGATCCTCCTGCACGACGGGGAGGGGAACACCGAGCGCGTCCCCGCGCCGATCGGAGCCCAGCAGCGGTCCTACGCGGGCGTGCGCGACGCGATCCTGGGCCGCGCGAGCAGCGACGCCGCCACCCCCGACCAGGCCGTCGCCGTGATGGCGGTGCTCGAGGCCGCCGTCGCCTCGGCGCGGGAGGGCCGTGCGGTGGAACCCGCACTCACGGCGGCGGAGCGCGCAGCGTACCCCGGCGTGTCCCCCGCACCGACCGCGGCGGAGCGACATCACCGCAGTGCAGAACCGCGGTGATGTCGCGGGGCGGCGGTCGCCTCCCGGCCCCGCACGGGAGTCCGACGACGACGAAGGCCCGGTCCGTACGGACCGGGCCTTCTGACGGGTGGAGGTAAGGGGATTCGAACCCCTGACCTTCTGCATGCCATGCAGACGCGCTACCAACTGCGCCATACCCCCAGATGTGGGCGTCGCCCGCGATGTTCACGCGCCGTTTCCGGCCCGTTCGCCTCGCTGGCAACTCGACCAGCGTACACGGTCCCCGCGCGGGCGCCAAATCGGCGTCCGGGCCGAGGCGCCCTCAGATGTTGTAGCCCTCGAAGGTCCAGTCGCCCCAGCCCTCGGCCCCGGTGTCGGCAGTGAACGCGCCCTGCAGCACGGCGGCGCGGGCGTTGCCGATCCGTTCCATCGCCGCGAAGGCCTCGCCCTCGTGACGCAGGAGCAGCCCCGTGGCCGCGCGGATCAGCGCACCGTGGGCCACGACGAGCAGAGTCTGGGCACCACCGTCGCGCGGAGTGTCTGCCCAGTGCGGGGGCACGTGTCCGCGCAGCGCACGCAGGGCCCGCTCGCCGCCCCCGCGCAGGGTCTCCCCGCCCACGGGGCCGGCGTCGAGAGCCGGCTCGGGCCGCCAGAGGCGGTGCTCGTCCGGCCAGCGTTCCGCGATGGAACTGAGCTCCAGGCCCTCCCACTCTCCCCCGGCCAGCTCCATCAGCTCCGGGTCGACGGCCACGGACGCCGCGCCCACCCGGGCTTGGAGGACGATCTCGGCCGTGCGCCGCGCCCGGGCCAGCGGGGAGCACACGGCCACGAGCTCCTCCGCGTCCTCGATCAGGTCGCCCACGGGCCCGCCGGCGGCGCGACGCGCCTGGCCCTCCCCCTCGGCGTTCAGCTCGATGTCCGTGTGCCCCTGGTACCGGTCCAGGGCGTTCCAGTCGGTCTCGCCGTGTCGCAGCAGGATCAGGCGCATCTCCCGGCCCGCTCAGGAGGCGTGCGAGGCGGAGGCGCCGTCGTCCTGGGTGGCCGCGTCCGGTCGGGTGCTCTCCTCCGGCAGGCCGAGGTCGATCGCCGGGGTGTCCTTCCACAGGCGGTCCAGCGCGTAGAACTCGCGGTCCTCGCGATGCTGGACGTGCACCACGAAGTGTCCGTAGTCGAGCAGCACCCAGTGGCCGTTGGACCGGCCCTCGCGACGCAACGGCTTGAGCTGCTCGTCCTTCAACAGCGCCTCCTCGACGCCGTCGACGATCGCGTTGACCTGACGCTCCGAGGCGCCGGAGGCGATCAGGAAGGCGTCGGTGAGGCCGAGCCGCTCGGCGACGTCGAACGCGACGATGTGCGTGCCGAGCTTGTCCGCGGCGGCGGCCGCGGCGGTGGTGAGGGCGTCCAGGGTGGTCTGGGGAACGGTCACGAGGTCTCCTCTTCCGAGACGTAGAGGTGGTGCTTGGCGATGTATTGGACGACGCCGTCCGGGACGAGATACCAGACGGGCCGGCCCCGGCGGACGCGCTCCCGGCAGTCCGTGGAGGAGATCGCCATGGCGGGGATCTCCATCAGGGAGACGTCGGCGCCCAGGCCCATGTCCGAGAGGTCGTGGCCGGGACGGGTGACACCGACGAAGTGCGCCAGGTCCCAGAGTTCGTCCACGTCCTTCCACGTGAGGATCTGGCCCATGGCGTCCGCGCCGGTGATGAAGAACAGCTCGGCGTCCGGGTGCAGGCGGCGCAGGTCCCGCAGCGTGTCCACGGTGTAGGTCACGCCGGGGCGGTCGATGTCCACGCGGGAGACGGTGAACCGGGGGTTGGAGGCGGTGGCCACCACGGTCATGAGGTAGCGGTCCTCGGCCGGGGAGACCTGCCGGTCCGACTTCTGCCACGGCTGGCCCGTGGGGACGAAGACGACCTCGTCCAGCTCGAACTCGGCGGCCACCTCGGAGGCGGCCACGAGGTGCCCGTGGTGGATCGGGTCGAAGGTGCCGCCCATGATGCCGAGGCGACGACGGTGCGCGCCCCCGGCGGTGGGCGCGGGGACGGGGGTGCGGGAGGCGACGGTCATGCGCTCAGGAGACGAACGGACGGCCCGCCGCGTCGCCCCCGGCGGAGGCGGCGACGCGGCGGGCCGGTGAGACGTCAGTGACCGGAGGTGTGCGAGCCGCGGCCGGTGCCGTGGTGCTGGACCGCGGTGGTGGGCTCGGGCAGGCGCAGCGCGCGGGAGCGCATGGACATGGTGGCGGCCAGGGCGGCCATCAGCAGCGCGAAGACGAGCAGGCCGTACCAGATGGGGTCCATCGGCAGCTCGTTGACGACGTGGTGGCCCTCCTCGGCGGCGGCCAGGATCAGGGAGGTGTTCAGCATGGATGCTCCTCGGTGCAGCGGGTCAGACGGCCGGGCCGGGGCCGGGCCGAAGGGGTCCTGGTGTCCATCGTAGCCCGGCTCAGCGGCGGATCTGCCCGTCGCCGCGCAGGATCCACTTGGTGGTCGTGAGCTCCTCCAGGCCCATGGGCCCGCGGGCGTGCATCTTCTGGGTGGAGATGCCCACTTCGGCGCCGAGGCCGAGCTCGCCGCCGTCGGTGAAGCGCGTGGACGCGTTCACGATGACGGCCGCGGCGTCCACCTCGGTGATGAACCGCTCGGCCGCGGCCAGGTCGTTCGTGACGATGGCCTCGGTGTGGCCCGTGGACCACCGGCCGATGTGCTCGATCGCCTGGTCGAGGGAGTCCACGACGCGCACGGCCATCTCCATGTCCAGGTACTCGGTGCCCCAGTCCTCCTCGGTGGCGTCCACGGCGTCCCGGGCGTGGTCGCCGCGGTCGGCGAGCGTGGGCAGCCAGGCCCGCGCGGCCTCGTCCACGTGCAGCAGCACGCCGGCACGGGTGAGGGCGCGCAGCACTTCTCGGCCCGTCTCCTCCGCGTCCCGGTGGAGCAGCAGGGTCTCGGCCGCATTGCACACGGAGGTGCGGTGGGTCTTCGAGTTGAGCACGATGTCCACCGCCATCTGCTTGGGTGCGGAGGCGTCCACGTACAGGTGCACGTTGCCCTCACCCGTCTCGATCACGGGCACCCGGGCCTCACGGACCACGCGCTGGATCAGCTCACGGCCGCCGCGCGGGACGAGGACGTCCACCGCGCCACGGGCGGCCATCAGGGCGGCGACGCCAGGACGTCCGAGGTCGTCGATGCCCTGGATGATGTTGGGGTCGAAGCCCTGGTCCACGAGCGCCTCCCGCAGCACCTGGATCAGGACCGCATTGGTGGACTCCGCGGCCGAGCCGCCGCGCAGGATCACGCCGTTGCCCGACTTCAGGGCGATGCCGGCGATGTCCACCGTGACGTTCGGACGGGCCTCGTACACGGCGCCCACGACGCCCAGGGGCACCCGCACCTGGCTCATCCGCACGCCGTTGGGCAGCGGGCCGCCGCGGACCACGGTGCCCACGGGGTCCGGCAGGCCGGCCAGGGTCTCCAGGGCGAGGGCCAGCGCCTCGACGCGCGCCTCGTCCAGCTTGAGGCGGTCCAGCATGGCCGCCGAGGTGCCGGCCTCGCGGCCGCGGCTGCGGTCCTCGCGGTTGGCCGTGATGATCGCGGCCGCGTTGGCGCGCAGGGCCTCGGCCATGTGGCGCAGGACGGCGTCCTTGCGGACGCGGCCGGCGGTGGCCAGCTCGGGCACGGCCTGACGCGCCCACTCGGCCCGTTGGCGGACGGCCTCCTCGACCTCGGGCGTCGGCGCCTCGGCGTCCTGGCGGCCGGACTGATCCTGGGGTGCGGTGCTCTCGGTGGTCTGCATGCCCCCAGCCTATCGAGCGCCCCGGACGAGGCACGAGGCCCCGGTCCGTCGCCGCGGCCGGAGCCCGTGCCGGTCAGCGCTGCGGCGGAGCCAGGCGCACCCAGTCGTCGGCGTGCACGACGACGCCGTCGTAGCCCGCGCCCAGGTCCTCGCGGAGGTCGGCGGTCGTCCGCCCGAGCATGGCGGGCAGCTGCGACGAGGAGTACTGCACGAGGCCGCGCGCCCGCACCCGGCCGTGCGCGTCCACGATCTCGACGACGTCGCCCGGCGTGAAGTCGCCCGTGCAGCCGGTGATGCCCGCGGCCAGCAGGGAGCGGCCGCGGTCGATCGCCCCGGCCACCGCGCCGTCGTCGATGACGAGCCGGCCCCGGACCTCCGCCGTGAGGCCGAGCCACGCCGCGCGCGCGGACCGGCGGCGGCCGGTGGCGGAGAACCACGTGCCCACGTCCTCCCCCGCGAACGCGGCGCCCGCGTTCGCGGCCGAGGTGAGCAGGGTCGGGATGCCGGTGGTGGCCGCGATGCCGGCCGCGTCCACCTTGGTCACCATGCCGCCCGTGCCCACGCCCGCGGAACCGGGCACGCGCACGTCGACGCCGGCCAGATCGTCGTCCGAGGTGACCTCCGGGATGCGCCGTGCGTCCGGGTTCGAGGGGTGGCCCGTGTAGAGGGCGTCCACGTCCGAGAGCAGGACCAGCAGGTCCGCCTTGCAGAGGTTGGCGGTGAGGGCCGCGAGGCGGTCGTTGTCGCCGAAGCGGATCTCGCGCGTGGCCACGGCGTCGTTCTCGTTCACGATCGGCATCACGTCGAGCGTGAGCAGCCGCGACAGGGCGCGGTGCGCGTTCGTGTACTGGGTGCGCCGCATGAGCTCCTCGGCGGTGAGGAGCACCTGCGCCACCTCCGTGTCGTGCCGGCCGAAGCTCGTGGTGTAGTGCGCCATGAGCTTGCTCTGGCCGACCGCCGCCGAGGCCTGCTGGGTGGCGGTGTCCTTGGGGCGTCGGCCCAGCCCGAGGTGGGGGAAGCCGGCCGCGATGGCGCCGGAGGACACGAGCACCACCTGGGTGCCCTTCTGCCGCTCGGCGGCGAGGACGTCCACGAGCCGGTCGATGGCCTCCACGTCCAGGCCGTCCGGGGTGGTCAGCGAGGACGAGCCGATCTTCACGACCACCCGGCGTGCGGCCTGCATCGTCTCCCGCGAGGTCACGGGGTTGGCCCGCGGGTCCTCGGAGCCGCGCGTGGCGGGGGTCGGATAGCGGGTGACGACGGTGCGCCGCACGGACATGGATCATCCCTCTCGATCGTCGGTGTCGGTCCACAGGCCGGAGCGTCGCTCGGCCTCCATCTCGGCCCGGGTCGCCGCACGGGCGGCCCGGCGGGCATCCTGCTCGGCGCGCTTCTCCGCGCGGGTCGCGCGGGTGCGCTCGTCGAGCCGCAGGTCGGTGCCACGGGGCCCGGCGAGCAGCTCGGCTCCCGCGGACAGCGTGGGCTCCCAGTCGAAGACGACGCCCGTGACGTCGTCGCCGATCACGACGGCGTCGCCCGGCCTCGCACCGGCCTTGAACAGGCCGTCCTCGACGCCGGCCCGCTGGAGCCGGTCCGCAAGGTAGCCGATCGCCTCGTCGTTCTGGAAGTCCGTCTGGGCGACCCACCGCTCGGGCTTCTCGCCGCGCACGCGGAACAGCGGCTCGAGGTTGCGCTCCTCGCGGCGGATCGTGAATTCGGCCCGCTCGCCACGGCGGCGATGCCGGCGCGGCACCTCGACGGGCGCGGCCGGCGCGGGCTCGACCACCCGGGAACGGGCCTCCGCCACGAGCTCGGCCATGGCGTACTTGAGGGCGTCCAGGCCCTCGCGGGCCAGCGCGGAGATGTCGAAGACCCGTAGGCCACGGCCCTCGAGCTCGTCGCGGACCATGTCCGCCATCGCGGCGCCGTCGGGCAGGTCGGTCTTGTTCAGGGCGATGAGGCGGGGCCGCTCGTTCAGCGGTACGACGCCCTCCCCGCCCTGGGAGAAGACGGGCTCCACCGCGTAGGCCTCGAGCTCGGCCTCGATGGCCTCGAAGTCGGCGATCGGGTCGCGGTCGGACTCGAGGCTGCCGCAGTCGAGGACGTGCACGAGCGCGGCGCAGCGCTCGACGTGGCGCAGGAACTCCAGGCCGAGGCCGCGGCCCTCCGAGGCACCGGGGATCAGGCCCGGGACGTCGGCCACGGTGAAGCGCACGTCGCCGGCCTGCACGACCCCGAGGTTGGGCACGAGCGTGGTGAACGGGTAGTCCGCGATCTTGGGACGGGCCGCAGACAGGGCAGCGATGAGGGAGGACTTGCCGGCCGAGGGGAAGCCCACGAGCGCGACGTCCGCCACGGTCTTGATCTCGAGCGTCAGGTCCCGGCTCTCCCCCGGCAGGCCGAGCAGCGCGAAGCCGGGCGCCTTGCGCTTCACGGAGGCCAGAGCCGCGTTGCCGAGGCCGCCCTGACCGCCGGCGGCGGCGACGTAGGTCGCGCCCTCCCCCACGAGATCGGCCACGATGTTGCCCTGCTCATCCTTGACCACCGTGCCGTCCGGCACGGGCAGCACGAGCGACTGGCCGTTCTTGCCCTCGCGGTGGTCGCCCATGCCCGGCTGGCCGTTCTCAGCGGACCGGTGCGGGGCGTGGTGGTAGTCCAGCAGCGTGGTGGTCTGCGAGTCCACCACGAGGGTGATGTCGCCGCCGTCGCCCCCGTCGCCGCCGTCGGGGCCACCCAGGGGCTTGAACTTCTCGCGATGCACGGAGACGCACCCGTGCCCGCCGTTGCCGGCGGTGAGGTGGAGGACCACGCGGTCCACGAAGGCTGCCATGGGAGTGCTCCTAGGGGCTGGAGGGATCGGACTCAGACGGCCCAGGGGCCGGAGACGCCGACGGCGGGGGCGGGTCCGGTGGATGCCGGGCCCGCCCCCGCCGGGGCGTCAGGGGGTGCGGGTGTCCTCGCCGGGCGAGGGTCCGCACGCAGACCGCACGAGTGTCAGATCACTCCGCGGCGGGGACGATGTCCACGACCTTGCGGCCGCGGCGCTGGCCGAAGGCCACGGAGCCCGCGGACAGCGCGAAGAGGGTGTCGTCCTTGCCGCGGCCGACGTTGCGGCCCGGGTGGAACTTGGTGCCACGCTGGCGGACGATGATCTCGCCGGCGTTGACGTCCTCGCCGCCGTAGCGCTTGACGCCGAGGTACTGCGGGTTCGAATCGCGGCCGTTCTTCGAGGAACTGCCGGCCTTCTTATGTGCCATTGCTGTTGCCTAACCTCTCGGATGCTCGGTTTCGCCGGTGCCGGTGACGGCTCAGGCGATCCCGGTGATCTTGACCGTGGACAGCTCAGAGCGGTGGCCCTGGCGCTTCTTGTAGCCGGTCTTGTTCTTGTACTTCATGATGACGACCTTCTTGCCACGGGAGTGGGAGACGACCTCGGCGGTCACCTTCACACCGGCGGCATCGGCACCAGCCTTGACCTCGTCCCCGTCCACCAGCATCAGAGCGGGCAGCTCGACGGAGCCACCGGTCTCAGCGGGAACGCGGTCGAGGGTAACGAGGTCTCCGACGGAAACCTTCTCCTGGCGGCCGCCAGCGCGGACAATCGCGTACACCACTTGGGACTCACTTCTCTCGACGTTTCAATGGATCAGATCGGGTTCTGCTCGCCCGCACCTCGACCGCAGCTGCGTCCGGGTCCGGCGGTCCCTCACCGGGACATGCGGGAGCGTGCGGGCGGTGAACACCGATGGTCCAGCATACTCGCTGCCGGGCATCCGGACCAAACAGAGGCGTGTCGGCGCGTCGCCGCCGCCCGGGGCAGGCCCGGGGCGGCGGCACCGACGACGGTCAGCGGCCGCGACGGGCCAGGTCGGCGGCCTTCACTCCGACGCCGAGCATCACCGGGGCGGCACCCTGCGGCTCGGCGGGGGTGGACGCCTCGGCCACGGCCGCGGTGAAGCGGCCGCCCTGGGCGCCGCCGGGCGCGGCCTGGACCTGGACGTGGACGCCGTCGGACGACACGGCGCGACGCGAGCGCCGGCGCGGCGATCCAGGCACCGGGGCGGTCGGAGCCGCCTGGGCCTCGGTCGGGGCGTCCGCGGCGGACGCCTGGTCCGCGTCCGCCGTGGGCTCCGCCGTCGGCTCGGTCGCCGCAGGCTCCACCATCACGGCCTCCTCGGCGGCGGCCGGGGCGGCGGGCTGCTCGTGGACCTCGGTGGCGTCCGTGGACTCCTCGGGCGAGGGCTCGGTGGCCTCCACCGGAGCCGCGTCCGTGCGGTCGGCCGTCCGCTCGGCGGACGCGTCCGCACCGGCGGCCGGACGGACGACGCCGTCGCTCGAGGCCCGGCGGGACCGGCGGCGCCGGGGCGCCGGGGCATCCTCGGCGGGCACGGGCGCCGGGGCATCCTCGGCAGGCACAGGCTCCGATGCGACCTCGGAGGACACGGCCACCGAGGAGTCGGCGTCCGCGGCCTCGTGCCGCGACGGCGTCGCGCGCTCCGCACCGTGGTCCTCGGCGTCGGCGTCGGCCTCGGTCGAGGCCGCCTCGCCGCCTCGGCGAGACCGCCCGCGGCCACCCCGGCGACGCCGGGACCGGCGGGGACGGTCGCCCTGCTCAGCCGCGTCTTCCGGGGACTCGGCCTCCTCGGCCTGCGCGACCGGGTCCTGGTGCTCGGGGGCCTCGGCGGCGGCCGGCTCGGCCTCCTCCTCCGTCTGACGGGGCTGATCGGCGGACTCGGCGGGGCCGTCGTCGTGTGACCGCGCGGCATCCTCAGAGCCCGCGACCTCGGCGCCGGTGTCCCCCGACTCCTCAGCGCGGCCCCGGCTGCGCCGGCGGCCCCGACGGCGCCGGCGACGCGGCGTCTCCTCCTCGTCCGCCGCGGCCGGCTCCCCGGCCTCCGCGGGCCCGGTCGACGCGGCCTCGACGGCCTCGGCCACTGAGTCCTCGGCGGCGTCCGCCGCCTGCTCGGCGGGGGCGGGCTCCTGCGCGGGGGTCTCGTCCTCGGCCACCTTGCCGGAGGCCTTCGCGATCGAGTGCAGGGCGACCCGGGCGGCCTCGGCCCGCTCACGGCGCTGCCGCTCGTCCTCGGAGTCGGCGTGCTCGGCGCCCGTCGTCGTGGCCGCGGCGGCGTGGGCGTGCTCGCCCTCGCCGTTGCCCCGGCGCCGGCGACGACGGCGGCCCTCCGCCTCGCCGCGCTGCTCACCGCCGGAGCGGCCCCGCTCGACGGGGGTGTCCTTGATGATGATGCCGCGGCCGGCGCAGTGCTCGCAGGTCTCCGAGAACACCTCCACGAGCCCGGTGCCCATGCGCTTGCGCGTCATCTGGACCAGGCCGAGCGAGGTCACCTCGGCGACCTGGTGCTTCGTGCGGTCCCGGCCCAGGCACTCCACGAGACGCCGCAGCACGAGGTCGCGGTTGGCCTCGAGCACCATGTCGATGAAGTCGATGACGATGATGCCGCCGATGTCCCGCAGGCGCAGCTGCCGGACGATCTCCTCGGCGGCCTCGAGGTTGTTCTTGGTGACGGTCTCCTCGAGGTTGCCGCCGGAGCCCGTGAACTTGCCGGTGTTCACGTCCACCACGGTCATGGCCTCGGTGCGGTCGATCACGAGCGAGCCGCCGGAGGGCAGGTACACCTTGCGCTCGAGCGCCTTGTGGAGCTGCTCGTCCACGCGGTGGGTGGCGTACAGGTCCTCGCCGTCGTGGTCCTCCGGCACCCAGTGGTGCAACCGGTCCAGCAGGTGCGGGGCCACGTAGGTCACGTAGGCCTCGATGTTGTCCCACGTGGCCTCGCCCTGCACGAGCATGGCGGAGAAGTCCTCGTTGAAGACGTCGCGGACCGTCTTGATGGTCAGGTCCGGCTCGGCGTAGAGCAGCTCGGGGGCGAGCACCTTGGTGCCGGACGCCTTCTCCTGGATGCCCTCCCACTGGGCGCGCAGACGGTTGATGTCGTTCTGCAGCTCCTGCTCGGAGGTGCCCTCGGCCGCGGTGCGCACGATCACGCCGGCGTCCTGCGGCAGGTGGTCCTTGAGGATCTTCTTCAGACGCGAGCGCTCCACGTCCGGCAGCTTGCGGGAGATGCCGGTCATCGAGCCTCCCGGCACGTACACGAGGTAGCGGCCGGGCAGGGAGACCTGGCTGGTCAGACGGGCGCCCTTGTGGCCCACCGGGTCCTTGGTGACCTGGACGAGCACGGTGTCGCCGGACTTGAGCGCGTTCTCGATCTTCCTCGGCTTGCCGTCCAGCTGGGCGGCGTCCCAGTTGACCTCGCCCGCGTAGAGCACGGCGTTGCGTCCGCGGCCGATGTCCACGAACGCGGCCTCCATGGACGGCAGCACGTTCTGGACCTTGCCCAGGTACACGTTGCCGATCATCGAGTCCTGCGTGGTGTGCGAGACGAAGTGCTCGGCCAGCACGCCGTCCTCGAGCACGGCGATCTGGATGCGCTGGTCGCGCTGGCGCACCAGCATCTTGCGGTCCACGGCCTCGCGGCGGGCCAGGAACTCGGCCTCGGTGATCACGGTGCGGCGACGCCCGCCCGAGCGGGAGTCGCGGCGGCGCTGGCGCTTCGCCTCGAGCCGGGTGGAGCCCTTGACGCTCTGGACGGTGTCCGAGGCGGTGCTCACGGCCTGGCGCGGCGCGCGCACGCGGGTGACGGTGTGCTCGGGATCGCCGGCCTCGCCGCCGTCGAGCTCCATGTCCACCTCGCCGCGGCGGCGTCGGCGGCGCCGGCGGGAGACCACGGCGCCCTCGGCCCGGTCCTCGGACTCTCCGGCGTCCTCGTCCTCGGAGCGCTGCCGGGACGTGGTCTCGGTGCGCAGGACCTCGATCAGGTTCGCCGGCACGGCGAACGGGTCGGTCGGGTCGACCTGCAGCGTCGGCGCGCTCGGCTCCTCGGGCGCGTCCGCGGCGTCGTCGGACGCGGGGGTCCGCTCCGGCTGAACCGCCCCGGCGGCGGTGTCCGCCGCGGTCTGCGTCACGGCCTGCTCGGCCGTCTCCTCCACGCGTTCGTCTGCGCGGGTCGTGTCCTCGTTGTTGGCCGCCATGGCAGCACCTCCCGCCGACCGACGACGCCACACTCGCCGCCGCCCGGCGTGTCCGCGTCCGCCGCCGGCCGCGTTGCCCCGGGCGCCGTGCGCCACGGGTGCGCCGGGAGGCGGACTCCGAGAAGTCATCGGGTGGACCGCGTCGACCGTCAGGGCCCGGCGCGGAACCGCTGCGCCCTCGAGATCGGGGCCTGGGCGTCACGTGCCGTCCGCCGGCCGGCGCACGGACGCGCACGGGCGAAGCCCGGCGTCCACCTCCCGCACGATGCTCGACGCGGGGGCGCCTCGGCGGCGGCCCGACGTCGGGCGCGCAGCGGGCTGCCCCGCGGTGTGGCCACGGGACGGCCAGGGCCGATTCTCTCACATCCGCCCCGGGCACGCGCCTAGAATCGTGTCCATGCCTGCGACCCCGCTGACGGACGACATCCGCCTCTCCCCCGCCGACGACATCCCCGCCGAGGAGGCCCGGCTCACCTGGTACGCCCGGCCCGCGGGCACGGCGGCGCTGCTCCTGATCACCTCGCTCGTGGCGCTGACGGCCACCATCATCATCATCGTCGAGCGCGCCCTCCTCACCGCGGACCCGACGCACCGCACGTCCTGCGACCTCAACCCGTGGGTGTCCTGCGGCCAGGTGATGCAGTCGTGGCAGGCCCACACCTTCGGCTTCCCGAACACGTACATCGGCGTGGTCGCGTTCTCCGTGCTCATCACCGTGGGGATGTCCCTGCTCGCCGGCGCCCGCTTCGCCCGCTGGTACTGGCTGCTGATGAACGCGGGGATCCTGGCGGGCTTCGCGTTCTGCGTGTGGCTCTGGTACTCGGCCGTCTACAGCATCGGCACGCTCTGCCTCTACTGCATGATCGTGTGGGCCATGGTCATCGCCCAGCTCGTGCTCGTGACGTCCCGGAACCTGCAGACCGGCACGCTGCCGGCCCCGGCCGGTCTCGTCCGCCTCGCCCGGGAGCTGGCCTGGCCCGTGATCGTGCTCCTCTACGTCCTGGTGTTCGCCTCGATCCTGCTGGAACTGGGCCTCGGGGTCATCGGGATCGACTGAGCCCGCGCTCCCCCACCGGGCACGACGACGGCGGCCGGTCACCCCACCAGGGTGACCGGCCGCCGTCGTGCGGGCCCGGAACGGGCTCAGCCGAACCAGATCGCGAGCTCGCGCTCGGCCGAAAGGGTCGAGTCCGAACCGTGGACGAGGTTCTTCTGGACGGCCTCGCCCCAGTCCCGGCCCAGGTCGCCGCGGATGGTGCCCGGGGCGGCCACGGTGGGGTCGGTCTTGCCGGCCAGCGAGCGGAACCCCTCGATCACCGAATCGCCCGTGACGCGCGCGGCCACCACGGGGCCGGAGGCCATGAACGCGACCAGCGGCTCGAAGAACGGCTTGCCCTGGTGCTCCTCGTAGTGGCGCTCCAGCATGGCACGGGTGGGCGTGAGCATCTTCAGATCGGCGATCACGTAGCCCTTGCGCTCGATGCGCGCGAGGATCTCGCCGACCAGGTTGCGGGCCACCCCGTCCGGCTTGATGAGGACGAGGGTCTCTTCGGTCTGGTGCGTCATGGGGTGTGCTCCTAGCGTCGTCGGACGGCCGCGAGCGCGGTCCGGTTCCCGCCCCACCCTAGTGGGGCCCGGGTCTCAGCGTCCGTGCTCGGCCTCCCAGGCGGCCTGGAGGCGGTCGCGCTGGGCGTTCTCGACGTCCATGGCCCCGCCCTTGATCACGGCGTACGCCCACGTCAGCGCGAAGAGGGCCCCCACCACGAACATCGAGTACTCCCAGAAGCCGGAGGCCAGCAGGACGGCCTGGATCGCCCAGCCGATCGCGATGCCGACGGGCCTGCGCACCAGGGCGCAGGTCAACACCGCGACGACGGCCAGCGCGGAGTAGCCCGCCACGAACCACCAGGCGCCCGGCTCGTCCCGGTGCATGCCGAACAGCATGAGCCCGAGGAAGAAGATGAGCACCGCCTCGAGCATGAGGATCGTGGAGGTGAACAGGGCGCGCACGGAGCGGCGGCGCCGACGAGTGCCGGGGCGCCACTGCCGCTGGGCTCGCGTCTCGCGCGCGGGGCGCCAGGGCTCGTCGCCGAAGCGCCCCTGCTCCGTGGCGCCTCCGGTCTCCGGCTGGTCGTCGGTCATCGGTCCTCCTCCGGCCGGCGGCGGGCGCCGGCGTCGTCGCGGTCCTCGAGCAGCTCGAGGATCTCCGGGTCCAGATCGTCTTCGTCGGCGTCCGCCAGCCCGACGGCGTCGAGCAGGTCGGCGGGGTCGAGGCCGCGGGCGGCCACGGTGACAGGGCCGGCATGCCGGGGTTCGCCCACGAGGGTGCGGACCTCGGCGGCCAGGGTGATCGAACCGAGCACGAGCACGCCGCCGCCGGTGCCAGAGGCCAGTTCATCCGCACTCGTCTCCAGGGCCTCCGCGCGGCCGACCGCCCACTCCAGGGCGTCCGGCACGGACTCGGTGGCGTACACGTCATCCTCGGGCCAGCCGGCGTCGACGGCCATGCGGGCCAGCTCCCCGGCCGGGATGGCGCGGGCCGAGGAGGACTGCGTCACCGCGAGGTCCTCCACGTCGTCGCCGAACGCCCGGTAGAGCGCCGCGAGCATGCCCGGCGCGTCCTTCTCCTGGAGGATCCCGACGACCAGCGAGAGGCGGGTGAAGCCGAACGCCTCCTGCACCGCGCGGGCCGTGGCCCGCACGCCGTCCGGGTTGTGGGCGGCGTCCACGATGAGCGTGGGGGCGGTGCGCAGCACCTCGAGCCGGCCGGGCGAGGTGACCTGGGACAGCCCCTCGCGCAGCAGCTCCTCGTCCAGCGGTCGCTCGCCGCCGCCCAGGAACATCTCCAGGGCCGCCACGGCCACCGCGAGGTTCTGCGCCTGGTGCTCCCCGAGCAGCGGCAGGAACAGGTCCCGGTACTCGGCCGCGAGGCCACGCACGGACACCTGCTGGCCGCCCACGGCCAGGGAGCGCTCGAGCACGCCGAACTCGACGCCCTCGAAGCGGAACGGCACGTCGGCCGCTCGGGCCGCCTCGAGCAGCACCTGGGCGGCGTCGCGCTCCTGGGCGGCGGAGACGAGGGCGCCGCCGGGCTTGATGATGCCGGCCTTCTCCTCGGCGATCTCGGCCTCGGTCTCCCCCAGCAGGTCCGTGTGGTCCAGGGAGATGGGGGTGACCACGGAGACGACGGCGTCCGCGACGTTGGTCGCGTCCGTCACGCCCCCGAGGCCCACCTCGAGGACGACGACCTCGACGGGTTCGTCCGCGAACACCGCGAAGCCCAGCGTGGTGACCGCCTCGAAGTACGTCAGCGGGACCTCGCCCGCGGCTTCGAGCTCCGCGTCCACGGTCTGCACGATCGGGAGGATCTCCCCCCACACGCGCACGAAGGTCTCGTCGGCCACCGGGGCGCCGTCGATGCTGATCCGCTCCGTGACGCGCTGCAGATGCGGCGAGGTGTAGCGCCCGGTCCGCAGCCCGTAGGCGCGCAGGACAGCCTCGACCATCCGCGCCGTGGACGTCTTGCCGTTGGTGCCGGTCAGGTGGATCACCGGGGCCGCGTGCTGCGGGTCGCCGAGCAGCGCGAGCACGCGCCGCATCGGCTCGAGCCGCGGCTGCATCTTGTTCTCCGGGGCGCGGGCGAGCAGGTCCCGGTAGACCTCCTCGACCGTGCCCGGGGCGTCCGCGCGCATCACGCGTCCGCCTTCGCGACGGTGACGGCCACGGTCTTCATGGCGTCGTCGGCCGGGTCCTTGCGCGGGTCGGCCGCGCCGGAGTCCACGAGCTCCAGGTCCACCGTGAGGGTCTCCTCCGCGACGAGACCGCGGTGGGCCTCGAGCGCCGCCACGACGGTGGTGGGGCCTTCGATCCGCGTGCGCACGCGGTCGGAGACGTCCAGGCCGGCGGCCTTGCGGGCCGCCTGGACGGCGCGGACCACGTCCCGGGCGGTGCCCTCGGCGGCCAGCTCCGCGGAGACCTCGGTGTCCAGCACGAGGAAGCCGGCGGTGCTGGGCAGCACGCCCACCGCGGTCCCCTCGGGGGCACCGGTGGAGACGGTGCGCAGCTCGTAGAGCGCGGGGGCCAGGGTCACGGTCTCGCCGTCGGCGAGCGTGACCGCCAGGCCCTCGGCCGTCTCCTCGTACGCGCCGGCGTCGACCGCCTGCTTCACGAGCGGCACCTGCCGGCCGAACGCCTTGCCGAGCTCGCGGAAGTTCAGCTTCAGCTCCGTGCCGATGCCGTAGCGGGCGATCGCCTCCTCCGAGAGCTCGGTGAGCTCGACGTCCTTGAGGTTCAGCTCGTCCGCCACGATGCGGGCGTAGGTGCCCTCGAGGCCCGCCGCGTCCGGGACGACGACGGACAGGCGGGGCAGCGGCAGGCGCACCCGGCGCCCGGCCCCCTTGCGCAGGGCCGAGCCGGCCGAGCTGATGCGGCGCACCGCGTCCATCCGGGCCACGAGGGAGTCCGCCTCGGGCCCGTGCGGGAACAGGTCGGCGTCCGGGTAGTCGGTCAGGTGGACCGAGCGGCCGCCCGTGAGACCGCGCCAGATCTCCTCGGCGATCAGCGGCATCAGCGGTGCGGCGGCCCGGGCGAAGGCCTCCAGGACGGTGTAGAGGACGTCGAAGGCGACGGTGTCCTCGTCGAAGAACCGCTCACGGGACCGGCGGATGTACCAGTTGGTCAGGGTGTCCATGAAGCCGCGCAGCGCGTCCGTGGCGTCCGAGACCTCGTAGGCGTCCAGGCTGGTCTTGACCTCCCGCAGCATGCGGCCCGTGGCGGCCAGGATGTACTGGTCCAGGGGGTCCTCTGCGGTGTGCCGCTCCTGCGCGCGGTACCCCTCGGGGCGGGCGCCGCCGTCGTGCGCGGTGTTCGCGTACAGGGTGAAGAAGTGGTAGGCGTTCCACGCCGGCAGCAGCACCTGGCGGACGCCCTCGCGGATGCCCTCCTCCGTGACGATCAGGTTGCCGCCGCGCAGGATGGGGCTGGCCATGAGGAACCAGCGCATGGCGTCCGCGCCGTCGCGGTCCAGGACCTCCGTGACGTCTGGGTAGTTGCGCAGCGACTTGGACATCTTCTGTCCGTCCGAGCCGAGCACGATGCCGTGCGAGATCACGTGGGAGAAGGCCGGCCGGTCGAACAGGGCGGTCGCCAGGATGTGCATGGTGTAGAACCAGCCGCGCGTCTGGCCGATGTACTCCACGATGAAGTCCGCCGGGTTGTGCGTGGGGAACCAGTCCGCGCGCTCGAACGGGTAGTGCACCTGGGCGTACGGCATGGAGCCGGAGTCGAACCAGACGTCCAGCACGTCCTCGACCCGGCGCATGACCGCACCGGCCGCGGCGGCCTCGGGGTCCGGGTGGGGGCGGGTGAGGTCGTCCACCCACGGGCGGTGCAGGTCCACCTCGCCCTGGGCGTTGCGCGGCAGGCGGCCGAAGGCCTCCTCGATCTCCGCGAGCGAGCCGTAGACCTCCTGGCGGGGGAAGTCGGGGTGGTCGGACTCCCACACCGGGATGGGCGAGCCCCAGTACCGGTTGCGGGAGATGGACCAGTCGCGCGCGTTGGCGACCCACGTGCCGAACTGCCCGTGCTTCACGTTGCCGGGGATCCAGGTGATCTCCTCGTTCAGCTCGAGCATGCGCTCCTTGATCTGGGTGACCTTGACGTACCAGGACGTCACCGCGCGGTAGATCAGGGGCGTGCGGCACCGCCAGCAGTGCGGGTAGGAGTGCTCGTAGGAGGCTTCGCGGGCCACGCGGCCCAGGGCGCGCAGGGCGCGGATGATCGTGCGGTTGGCCTCGAAGACCTGCACGCCGGCGATCTCGCGCAGGTCGCCGCGCCCGACGTCCTCGCGGGCGAACAGCGGCAGGAACCGGGCACCGGAGTCCACGGAGAGCAGCACGGGGATGCCGTTGGCCTCGCACACGCGCTGATCGTCCTCACCGTAGGCCGGCGCCTGGTGGACCACGCCGGTGCCGTCCTCGGTGGAGACGTAGTCGTCCACGAGGATGCGGTGGGCGCCCTCGACGCCGAGGTCACGGCCGTTGACGGTGAAGGTCTCCCCGCGGTGGGCGTCGAACACGTCCGTGAACAGCGGCGCGTAGGCCAGGCCGCCGAGGCGGGCGCCGGGGATCGTCTCGGTGACCGCGGCGCGGGCGGCGTCGGCATCGGCGTAGCCGAGCTCCCTGGCGTGGGCGCCCACCAGGTCCACGGCCAGGAGGAAGCGGTCCCCGTCCGCGGTCGCGCCCTCGGGGCCGGCCGGCACCACGGCGTACTGGATCTGGGGGCCGACGGCGAGGGCCGCGTTGGTCGGCAGCGTCCAGGGCGTGGTGGTCCAGGCCAGGACGTGGACGCCGGCCAGGTGCGCGGCGAGCGCCGCGTCGGCGCCGCCGTCGGGCACGAGGGCGGGGTCCGCCGGGAGGCCGGTGATCGGGAACGTGACGGTGACCGAGGGGTCCTGGCGCATCTTGTAGACGTCGTCGTCCATGCGCAGCTCGTGGTTGGACAGCGGGGTCTCGTCGTTCCAGCAGTAGGGCAGGACGCGGAAGCCGCGGTAGGTCAGGCCCTTGCGGTGCAGCTCGGAGAAGGCCCAGATCACGGACTCCATGAAGTCCGGGGTGAGGGTCTTGTAGTCGTTCTCGAAGTCGACCCAGCGGGCCTGGCGGGTCACGTAGTCCTGCCACTGGTCCGTGTACTTCAGGACCGAGGAGCGGCAGGCGTCGTTGAACGTGTCGATGCCCATGGCCTCGATCTCGGACTTGTCCGTCATGCCCAGCTGCTTCATCGCCTCGAGCTCGGCGGGCAGGCCGTGGGTGTCCCAGCCGAAGCGGCGCTCCACGCGGCGGCCCTGCTGCGTCTGGTAGCGGGCCACGAGGTCCTTGACGTACCCGGTGAGCAGGTGGCCGTAGTGCGGCAGGCCGTTGGCGAAGGGCGGGCCGTCGTAGAAGACGAACTCGTTCTGCGAGCCGTCCTCGTTCCGGGTGGGACGCTGGTCGATCGAGGCCTGGAAGGTGCCGTCCTCGTCCCAGTACGCCAGGATGCGGCGCTCGATCTCCGGGAAGCGCGGGGAGG